>NZ_CP017174.1:8270000-8570000 GCF_006402735.1 Myxococcus xanthus
CGCGCGCACAGCGCGTCTCCCAACTCGGGCGTCATCACGTTGCGTCGGGCGGTATCATTGAGGGTGAGGGTAGCGACGGCACCCTCCACCTCGAGAAGGACCTCTGCGGCTGGAGCGGACATGGCCGCGCACTGTAGCGGCCCCGGCCGTTACGGCACCACGAGACGAAGGAAGGCGTCCTGGTTCCAGGTGTCGCCCGCCCCATCGCGCTGCCAACCGGTGACCGCGAGCCCACGGCCCGGCACCGTGGCAACACCCGCGGTGGTCAGCGAGCACACCCCGCTGGCGCAGGGCTGCGCCTCCAGCGTCTGCTCCCCCAACCACGTCCCCGAAGCCGCGTAGCGCGTCAGCACGCTGCCGCACGTCACCGCGACGCCGCCCGAGTCCTCCACCGCGACGGACGCGCCCAGCTCGGTCACTGGCCCACACACGGGCTGGCGCACCCAACGCGCGTTGCCATCCGCGCCCGCCGTCAGCACGAAGGCCCCCGAGGAACCGAGCGACGCCTCGCCCCACACCAGCAGGCCGATGAAGTCACCCGCCGCCACGAGCGTGCCATCCGCCGCCGCCGTCACCGAGGTGATGCGCCCCTTCACGCCCGGCAGCTCCTTGCCCCACAGCAAGCGCCCGGACGCATCGAACGCCAGCACCACGAAGCCGCGCACACCGGGCGCGCCGAACGTCTGGCCGTCCACCTCCAGCGCGTCCACGAGTTGTCCGGCCAGAATCGACTGTCCCGAAGGCGCCAGCGCCGCCGCGTGCAGCGCGGTGTCCATGTTGGCGCCGTGGAAGCGCCGCGTCCACAGCACGGAGCCGTCCGCGGCGTAGCGCGTGAGCACGGGGTCCTCGATGAACTCCCCCTCCCACTCCTCACCCGCGGCGAGCACGCCGCCCTGCGCGTCCGCCGCGATGGCGTAGACCTTCTGTCCCACGCGGTGCTGCCAGACAGGTGAGCCCTCCGCGTCGAACTTCACCAGGAAGCCGTCCTGCGCCTCGCCCAGTCCGAAGTCCGCCGAGTAGAGGAACGCATTGCCCGACAGGAACGTCGCCGCGTCGCTCGCCGCCACGCGCGTGTCGGAGAAGCGGTTGCGCCCCCACTCACGCGACCAGCGCGGCGTCCCATCCGCCGCGTAGCGCGCAAGCGTCAGCGCCAGCTTCTCGCCTTCCACGGGCTCGCGCTCACCGTCCTGACGCGGCGTGCTGTACACCACCACCGCCACATCTCCGGAGGGAGCTGTGGCCACGCCCGTCCCGACGTCGTCCTGGGGCCCACCCACCACCAGGTTCCACGGCGAGGCCGCGGCCGGAATCGGACGCTGCGGGAGCCCGCTGGAGTCCTGCGGCGCCGTGGGCGTCACGGCCACCCCGGGGGTGCCTTCGTCGCCGTCACGCGGCGCTTCGGCCAGAGGCCCCCCGTCCCCGCTGCTCCCGCCGCACCCGCCCGCCACCCACAGCAGGGCAACTGGAAGAAGCCCCGTCCAGAGGTTGCCACGCCCACCACGCCGCCGAAATGACCCCATGACACGCTCCAAGGAGCCTGCTCCCGTCCACCGGAAGCGAGGCCCTGGGAACCTAAGCAGCGTGTCCAGCCCCCGGCATTCCCCCCCAGCCCAGGGGCACTGTCACATGGCAGGGGGGCATGCAGGCGATCAGCGCGCCCATGTGCCCCGGCGTGCCGGGGTGTGCGGCAGCGGAATAGGTCTGCCCCCGAACGGTTGGCAGCGCACGCCTTGGCGCAGGGGTGGCGGAATCCTTTGGTCCCAGCGCCGCCCACGAATTAAGAGAACCCTTCCATGGAAAGCGCCGCCCCCGACTCTCTGCCCGTGCCCGACGCCTCAGGCGACGACCTCCGTGCCGTCGAGGAGCTCGCCCAGGCCCGCAACGAAATCGTCGCCCAGATTGAAAAGCGCGTCGTCGGTCAGCGCGAGGTGGTGGAGCACCTGCTCATCTCCCTCTTCAGCCGCGGCCACTGCCTCTTCGTGGGTGTGCCGGGGCTCGCCAAGACGCTGCTCATCTCCACGCTGGCGGACGTCCTCAACCTGTCCTTCAACCGCATCCAGTTCACGCCGGACCTGATGCCGTCGGACATCACCGGCACGGACATCCTGGAAGAGGACCGCACCACCGGCCGGCGCACCTTCCGCTTCCTCCAGGGTCCGCTGTTCGCGAACATCATCCTGGCGGACGAGGTGAACCGCACCCCGCCGAAGACGCAGGCCGCGCTGCTGCAAGCCATGCAGGAGTACCGCATCACCGCCGGTGGCCGCACGTACCCGCTGGAGCTGCCCTTCCTCGTCTTCGCCACGCAGAACCCCATCGAGCAGGAGGGCACCTATCCGCTGCCCGAGGCCCAGCTCGACCGCTTCATGTTCCTGGTGGACGTGGGCTACCCCACCGCCGACGAAGAGGTGCAAATCGTCAAGAGCACCACCGGCGGTCCGCAGCCGAAGCTGGAGAAGATTCTGTCCCCCGAGCGCATCCTCGCGCTCCAGGAGTTGGTGCGCCGCGTGCCGGTACCGGACCACGTGGTGCGCTACGCCGTGGAGCTGGTGCGCCACACGCGGCCCAAGGAGCCGGGCGCGCTGGACTTCATCGCGAAGAACACGTCCTGGGGCGCCGGCCCCCGCGCCAGCCAGTACCTGGTGGTGGCCGCCAAGGCGCGCGCCATCCTCCACGGCCGCTTCGTCGCCACCGTCGAAGACGTGCGCGCCCTGGCCCGTCCCGTGCTGCGCCACCGCGTGCTGCCCAACTTCACCGCGGAGAGCGAGGGCATCACCTCCGTGAAGCTCATCGACCAGCTCCTCACGGTGGTGAAGGGCTAGCCAAGCCCGCGCCATGCTGCTCGACGCCCAGACACTGGCCCGCCTCCAGGGAGTGAAGCTGCGCGCCCGCGCGGTGATGGAGGGCGTGTTGTCCGGCCTCCACAAGAGCCCGCATCAGGGGCAGAGCGTGGAGTTCGCGGAGCACAAGGAGTACGCCCCCGGCGACGAGCTCCGCCACCTGGACTGGAAGGCCTACGGCAAGTTCGACAAGTACTACGTCAAGCGCTTCGAGCACGAGACGAACCTGCGCGCCGTCATGGTGGTGGATGCATCCGCCTCCATGGGCTACCGCAGCGGCGCGCTGAGCAAGCTGGACGTGGCCACCACGCTGGCGGGCGCGCTGTGCTACCTGCTGGTGCGCCAGCAGGACGCGGCGGGCCTGGCGCTGATGGCGGGCGGCAAGTGGAAGGACGTGCCGCCGCGCGCGTCGGCCGGGCACCTCAACGTGCTGCTGGACACGCTGGAGCACACCGAGCCCACCGGCACCACGGACCTGGGCGGCGCGGCGGACCACCTGGCGGAGGTGTTGCCCCGGCGCTCCAGCGTCATCGTCCTGTCGGACCTGCTGGACGAGAACCAGGACGCGCTGCGCCGCATCCTCGCGCTGCGCCAGCGAAAGAACGACGTGTCCGTGTTCCACCTGGTGGACCCGGCGGAGCTGACGTTCCCCTTCGACGACCCCACGCTCTTCATCGACATGGAGGGCCAGGGCCGCATCGAGGTGAACCCGCGCGAAATCAAGGAGAGCTACCTGGAGGAGTTCAACGCCTTCCTGGCGAACGTGAAGACCGCGTGCGCCGAGGCGGACGTGGACTACGACCTGGTGCGCACCGACGACAAGCTGGATGACGTGCTGCTGCGGTACCTGTCGCGGCGCGGGAGGCGCCGGTGACCTTCGGCAATCCGTGGATGCTGCTGGGCGCGCTGGGCGCCCTCATCCCCCTGCTGGTGCACCTGTTCGACCGGCGCCGTCCCCGGCCGCACCCCTTCGGACCGCTGGCCTTCGTGATGCGCAGCCAGAAGCGCACCGCCAGCCGCCTCAAGCTCAAGCGCCTGCTGCTGTACGCGCTGCGCACGCTCATCCTGCTGGCCATCCCCATTGCCCTGGCGCGCCCCGAGCTGACGCGTGACGCGGCCGCCGCGCAGGTGGTGAAGGGCCCCGCGGCTACCGCCATCATCCTGGACGCGTCGTTGTCCATGCGCTGGTCGGACGGCACGCCGCTCTTCGAGCGCGCCCGCGACGAGGCCCGCGACGCGCTGAAGGACCTGCTGCCCGAAGAGCCCGCCACCGTGCTGGTGTGCACGCAGTCCCCCGCCGCGCCGCCGCCGCCGGGCTTCGACCGCGGCCGTCTGCGCTCGCTGGTGGATGAAGCGAAGGCCACCCACGGCACCGCGGACCTGTCGCGCTGCCTGGACATGGCGGCCCGCGCGCTGGAGGAGAACCCCATGCCCGCCAAGCGGCTGGTGCTGGTCTCCGACATGACGGCCGCGGCCTTCCGCCTGGAGGCGCCGCCGCCCACGGTGAAGGGCCCCACGGGCGCGCCCGTGAAGCCAGAGGTGGTGCTGCGCGACGCGGCCGAGGGCCACGAGGTGCTGAACAACCGCGCCATCGTCGACCTCAAGGTGGAGCCCGCGCTGCAGGCCGGCCCGCGCACGTTCCAGTTCACCTTCACGGTGCGCAACTTCGGCGCGGAGCCGGTGAAGGACCTGGAGGCCGCGGTGCGCGTGGGCGAGTCCACGCTGGCCAAGGGCTTCGTGGACATCCCCCCGGGCGGCACGACGCAGAAGACGCTCACCGTGCGCTTCCCGCAGGGCGGCACGGTGCTGGGGCAGGTGACGCTGGCGCCGGACGCGCTGGTGGAGGATGACCGGCGTTCGTTCGTGCTTCCGGTGCCCCGCGCGCTGAAGGCGCTGGTGGTGAATGGCTCGCCCCACGCGACGCGCTACCGGGACGAGGCCTTCTTCGTGGACGCGGCCCTCACCGCCCCGGGCTCGCCGGTGGAGGTGGCCACGCGCGACGCGGAGGTGGGGCTGCGCGAGGACTTCTCCACCTACGACCTGGTCCTGCTGCTCAACGTGCCCGCGCCGAGCGCCGACGAGGCGCAGAAGCTGGCGGCCTTCGTGGAGAACGGCGGCGGACTCTTCATCAGCATGGGCGACCGGGTGAACCCGGAGGCGTACAACCAGCGGCTGGGCCCGGTGCTGCCGCGTCCGCTGCGCCTGGTGCGCACCAGCGCCGAGCGCGACGACCCGGACGCGGACACCAAGAGCGCGCGGCTGGCGCAGGTCTCCGTGGAGCACGTCCTCTTCTCGCCCTTCACGGGGAAGGCGGAGGAGGGGCTCGTGGGGGCGCGCTTCTACAAGTACATGCTGCTGGAGGCGGACTCCCCGGGCGCGACCGGCGCCAGTCAGGTGCTGGCCACGTACGAGGACGGCGCGCCAGCGGTGGCCGTGGCGCGTAAGGGCAAGGGGCGCGTGGCGCTGCTCACCAGCACGGTGGACCGCGACTGGAGCGACTTCTCCATCCGCACCTCCTTCCTGCCGCTGATGCAGCGCTTCGCCGCCTACCTCACCGGCTCGCTGGACGAGCGCGAGGAGGTGCGCGTGCGCGTGGGCGAAAGCGCCACGCTGCGTCCCGAAGGCGCCCAGAAGGTGTCCTCGGTGCGCGCGCCGGACGGCACCGAGGTCTCCGTGAATGAGCAGCCGGAAGGCGCGCTGGTGGCCGGGCCGGTGACGGAGCCGGGCGTGTACTCGGTGCTGGGCGCGGACGGGAAGGTGCAGCCGGACCTGTCCTTCGCCGCCGTGCTCGATCCTTCCGAGAGCGACCTGGGACGTGTGCCGACGGACACCCTCACCGCCTACTTCGGAGAAGAGACGGTGAAGGCCTCCACGGGTGACGCGGACAAGCCGACGGTGCCGCTGTGGACCTGGCTCATCCTGGCCGCGTGCCTGGCGTTCTTCTTCGAAGGCACGCTGCTGCGCAAGTAGCCGTCACCTGGCCCGGAGCCGGCGCATCATGACGCCGCCCGCGACATCGCTGGACGGGTTGGCGTTCTCACAGCACGCCGTCAGACCCTTCTCGCAGTAGAAGCACGCGCCGCAGGCGGAGGTGGCTCACGCCCGGGGCCACCTCCTCCACAACGCCGGCGAACTCGCTGCGTGCGCGCATGTGATTTCTGCTCCTTTGTGGGCAAAGGGATGAGGACCGCGCACCGATGCGGCAAGGCGGGAGCGGCGCTCGTGTGTGTGCCCCCTGTCCTGGCTGGGCGCTCTGACGAGGGAATGCCCGGAACCAAGCCTGGAACCAGACCCGCTAAGTCCTCTCAACACGCTCAAATTGAAATAGTCGATATCCGCGAAACTGATACGCATGCGTATAATTTTAAGTAATTCTATGGATTGTACACAAATCCAATTTACCCAAAAATCGTGACTTACCCGTGACGCACCCGGCCGGCCGGCGTGCCTCGCGGGCAAACACCCCGTTGCCCTGGAGCACACCTTGAAGCGTTCCACCTTGAAGCTGACCTCGGCCGTGACGGCCTTCATGACCTTCTCCACCTTCGGTATCGGCTGCGGTCCCGCGGATGGCAGCAGCGGCCCGTCGGCCGGCATCACCCAGAACCAGGCCCTGTCCGGGCAGAACCTGTTCAAGGGCATGGCCTTCGGCCTGGGCCCCGCGGCGCACTACTTCGACGACCTCTGGCAGCGTCCGGAGATCAAGGCGAAGCTGGGCGACGAGACGCTGGCCAAGCGCGAAGAGGCCGCCGAGGCCGTCATCGCGAAGATGAGCGCGCTGGACCCGGCGTTCTTCGAGCGCTTCGGCAACGACCTGCGCAGCGGCAACCACCTGGTCATCGACCAGCTGCTGACGGACACGCGGGAGCTGACGGTTGCAGCGGCGAACGCGCTGCGCAAGGACGCGGGCCAGGCGGGTGAAATCAACGCCGCCGCCCTGCAGCAGGTCGAGGCGGGCCTGTACCTGTACGTGGAGACGGCCGTGGCCGTCGCCATCGTGCTGATCCTCATCCTGACCCAGATCGACATGACCCCGGTCATGGAAGGCCCGCAGTCCAGCCAGCTCCAGCGTGACGTGTGGGTGGACATGCTGGCGAAGCGGTTCGCCGCCGCTGAGTAGTCGGAGCACTCCGGGGAGTGTCCATCGCCCTCACCGGTGGGCACTCCCCTTCTTCCTCTTCCCCGAGCACGGCCGTGACCGAGTCCACTCCTCCCTCTCCCCAGACCTCCCCAACGCGCCGCCTGGGCCTGCTGGCCCTGGGACTCATCCTGGGCTGGACCACGCTCACGGTCTACGCCCTGCACGCGGCGCTGCCCTACAACCCCATCGAGCTGCCCTTCGAGAAGCACTTCAACATCAAGCTGCTGCTGCCAGAGGGGTGGGCCTTCTTCACTCGCGACCCGCGTGATGACCGGATGCTGCCCTACCTCCGCACCGCGGACGGCCAGTGGGCCTGGGGAAGCGACACGCCCAACTTCCAGTGGAAGAACGCCTTCGGTATCAACCGGGCCGCGCGGGCGCAGGGCGTGGAGCTGGGGCTGCTCCTCCACGACACCGCGGCCCTTCCCCGGGAGGACTGCAAGGAAGCCCCCGCCGTCTGCCTGGAGCGCGCCCCCGTGGCCAAGACGCTCCGCAACACCAGCCCGCGGCCCACGTACTGCGGCCAGCTGGGCATCGTCTTCCAGCGGGCCGTTCCCTGGGCCTGGAGCCGCACCAACCAGGGGAAGCCCATCACCATGCCCTCGAAGGTCCTGAGGTTGGACGTCGAATGCTGACCGCGCTTGGAAACCGTGCCCGCGCCTGGGTGGCGGGCCCCTCCCCCTGGAGCAATGTCTACGGCCTGGCGCGCACGCTGGTCGCGCTGGGGACGGGTGGCACGCTGGCCTTCAGCGACACCACGACGCTGTTCCGGCCCGTCGCGGGCATCCCCGAGGCCCCCGTCTGCGAAGGCATCCGCGCGGCGTCCTTCTTCTGCGTGCTCCCCTCCGGCTGGCTGGAGGTGGCGCGATGGGCGGCGGTGCTGCTGCTGCTCGTCGTCGCCTCCGGCTGGCGCCCGCGCGTCACGGGACTGGTGCACTGGTGGGTGGCCGTCAGCATGCCGTGGTCCGCGTCGCTGACGGACGGCGGTGACCAGATTGCCGCCATCCTGGCGCTGCTGATGCTGCCCCTGGCGCTCACGGATGACCGGCGCTGGCACTGGGACGCGCCCCGCGAATCCACGGGGAACGACGAGGCGAAGCGGCTCATCGCCCGGTCGGCCTGGGTGATGCTCCGCCTCCAGGTGGCGGGCATCTACTTCCACGCCTCCGTCGGCAAGTTCAAGGTGACGGAGTGGGTGGACGGCACGGCCCTGTACTACTGGCTGCTGGACCCCAGCGTCGGTGCACCGGACTGGCTGGCCGGTGTGATGCTCCCCGTCCTGAGCAGCCCCGTGGTGGCGCTGCTCACCTGGTCCGTGCTGCTGCTGGAGCTGGGGCTCGCGCTGGGCCCGCTGCTGAACCCGTCCCTGCGCCGCGTGCTGCTGCCCCTGGGTATCAGCTTCCACCTGGGCATCGCCGTGTTCCACGGGCTCATCAGCTTCGTGCTCGTCATGTGCGGCGCGCTCATCCTGCTGCTCCGTCCGTTCGACGAGCTCTTCCGCTTCGAGGGCCTCCGCGCCTGGGTGCGACACATGCGGACCCCGCCCGTGCCCACCGCCACGCCGTCCCTGGAGCCAGTAGCGGTGCAGGTGGCGTCGGTGCCCCCCACCGACGGCGCATGAAGCGCTGCGACGTCGCCGCCGCCCTGGCGCACCCCAAGACTGCGGCCTTCGCGTCACGGTGAGCGGGCCACGAGGGCTCTCTCGCTCTCTCGCTCTCTTGCCCTCAGGCAGGCACACGTCGCCACGGGCAGGGCTTGGAAGTCCGTCCGTCCTGGGTCCAGGAGCCTTCCGCGCCGCGCGGGTCCACCGCCGGCTCGCGGAGGCTTTCCGCTACGCTGATGTACCCTCCCCTGATTCGGTGGGAGGGCTCACCAGCGGAGGCGGCGGCAGCCCATGGACATCCATCTGGCGGAGGAGATCCGCAAGCAGGTTGAAGAGGCCTTCCGCAAGCGCGGCCGGGTCAACATCGTCATCGCGGGCCGCAGCGGCGTGGGCAAGAGCACGCTGGTCAACGCGGTGTTCCACGGCCGCATCGCGGACACCGGCCAGGGCCGCCCCGTCACGAAGGAGACGCGCGAGTACACGAAGGACGGCATCCCCGTCAGCATCCTCGACACCCGCGGCCTGGAGATGGGTGCCTTCCAGGAGACGCTGAAGCTGCTGGAGGAGCTGGTGGCCGCGCGCGCCAAGGACGCGGACGCCACGCGCCACCTGCACTGCGCCTGGCTGTGCATCAGCGAGGACTCGCGCCGCGTGGAGGACGGGGACGTGAAGGCGGTGGAGATGCTCGCGCGGCACATGCCGGTGGTCGTCGTGGTCACCAAGGCGCGCAGCGACCAGGGCTTCCGCGCGGAGGTGCAGAAGCTGCTGCCCATGGCCCGTAACGTCATGCGCGTGCGCGCGCTCCAGGAGACGGACGACGAGGGCCATACGCTCCAGCCCAAGGGCCTGGTGGAGCTCGTCGAGCTCACCATGGAGCTGGTTCCCGAAGCCCAACGCAACGCCTTCGCCGCCGCCCAGCGCGTGAGCATTGGCCAGAAGCGCAAGCGCGCGCACGGCATCGTCGCCAGCGCCGCGGCCGCCGCCGGCCTCATTGGAGCCGTGCCCATCCCTTTCGCCGACGCCGCCCTGCTCGTCCCCACGCAGGTCGGAATGCTGGCGGGGGTGAGTAGCGTCTTCGGCCTCCCGCTGACGGAGGCCTTCCTCTCCACGCTGGTGGGCGCGGGCATCACCGGCCTGGGCGCGACATTTACCGGCCAGTCCATCGTGTCCGGACTGCTGAAGCTCGTCCCGGGCCCGGGCACGGCGATTGGCGCGCTCATCTCCGCCACCACCGCCACCGCGCTCACCACGCTGTTTGGCGAGGCCTACGTCGCCGTCCTCTCCAAGTTGATGGAGAAGCGCTGTGGTGAGTTGCCCACGGAGGAGGAGGTCATCCAGGCCTTCCGCGAGGAGATGTCCCTGCGCGGCGCCGCGTAGACGCCCGGGCTACTTCACGCGCTCGATTTTGTACCGGCGGCCCTTGATGCGGCCTTCGCTCAGCCGCTGGAAGGCCACCCGCGACACGCGCCGGGCGACGGCGACGTAGGCCACGTGGTCCTGGATTTCAATCTTGCCCACGTCGGTCGCTTCGAGCCCGCCCGCCTCGCCCGTGAGCGCGCCCAGGATGTCGCCGGGCCGCATCTTGTCCTTGCGTCCGGCGGAGATGTAGAGCGTGTCCCACGTCGTCTCCAAAGACACCGCGTTGCGAGGATCCGCCGAGGGCAGTGACTCCACGTCCCCGCGCTCCAGCTTCACGCCGGTGGCCAGTTGGATGTCGTCCACCTTGCGGCCGTCGCGAGGCGTGACGATGGAGACGGCCAGGCCCGCGCGGCCCGCCCGGCCCGTGCGGCCGATGCGGTGCACGTAGGGCTCGGCCTGCATGGGCAGGTCGAAGTTGATGACGGCGTCCAGCGCCTCCACGTCGATGCCGCGTCCCGCCACGTCCGTGGCGATGAGCACCCGCGTGCTCTGGTTGCGGAACTTCGCCATCACCCGGTCGCGCTCGAACTGCTCTAAATCCCCCTGGAGTCCGTCCACGCTGACGCCCGCCGCGGAGAGCGACTTCTTCAGCTCCACCACCGTCGCCTTGAGGTTGCAGAAGACGATGGCGGACGCCGGCTGGTAGTGCCGGAGGATGCGCAGCAGCAGGGCCTGCTTCTCCTCGGGCTCGCAGTCGTAGCGCACCTGCTGGATGTCGGGACCCGCGGTGGTGGACTCCACCGTGACGCGGACGGGTTGACGCTGGAAGTTGCGGCTCAGCGCCTCGATGTCCGGCGGGAAGGTGGCCGAGAAGAGCACCGTCTGCCGCCGTGGCGGTATGACCCCGAGGATGCGTTCCATGTCCTCGCGGAAGCCCATGTCGAGCATCCGGTCCGCCTCGTCGAGCACCACCGTGGACAGCTGCCGCGTCTCCAGCGCATCGCGGTCCAACACATCCAGCACCCGGCCCGGCGTCCCCACCGCCAGGTGCGCGCCCTTCTCCAGCGCCTCCAACTGCGGACGGATGGGCTGGCCGCCCGCGAGCACCAGCACCTGGAGCCCGGGCAGCCGCCGTCCCAGCCTGCGAATCTCGCCCGCCACCTGCGCGCACAGCTCACGCGTCGGGCACAGCACCAGCGCCTGCACCTTGCGGTGCTGCAACTGGACTTTCTGGAGGAGTGGCAGCGCGAAGGCCGCCGTCTTGCCGCTGCCCGTCTGAGCCTGGCCGACCAGGTCCCTGCCCTGGAGCAGCACCGGGATGCTCTGCGCCTGGATGGGCGTGGCCGTCTTGAAGTCGAGCTCCTCCAGGACCTGGAGCAGGGGGGGAGATAGCGCGAGCGCGGAAAAATCCATTCGAGGCCTCGATGAGCGGAGGCACGAAAGGAGCCTCGGGTTCTGCAGGCCCCATGTCACACCCAGCGAAGGCAGGACAAGTGAAGCCGCCGACCTCGCCCAGCCGCCCGCACCGGATTGCCCGGCGCACCTTCCGCGCAAAATCAAGCTTTACCTGAAATCACCAACGCCTCCACGCCCTCCTTCCGCGTCCGACTGGCCATGCTGTCCACCCTTGTGCTCGCCACCGCCGGTAGCGGCATGAAAGAGCCGTCCGCCGTGAAACCGCACGCCCCCTGACAGTGCGAGCGGCCGGCAGCGCATGCACAAGGAAGTCCTGTTAAGTGGCGCTATCCAAATCTTCTGGAGAACCCCAAATGAAGACGTCTGTCTGGAAGTATCTGGCCCTCGCGTTGCCGCTGATGGCGGCCTGTGGCGGAGCTCCTCAGCAGCAGGAGGAGACGTCTGCCAACTCCACGGAGTCACAGCAGGCGCCGCTCACCACGCCCACCGCCACGGTGCGCTTCCTCAACGGCTGGACGCATTCGCAGCACGGCGCCATCGTCCGCGGCGGCACGCTCGTCGTCGACTACGACCTGTACCGGATGACGGACTGTCACCACAGCACCTACGCCGGCCAGCAGGCGTGGGACACGCTGGCCTATGTCCGCTTCCTCCCCAGCGGCCAGCTCTTCAGCGGCAGCGTGAAGCAGGCCACGGGCAGCACCTCGTTCGTGAACAAGCCCTTCGAGGTGACAGTGCCCTCGGACGCCACGAGCGTGGAGACGTGGTTCTTCACCTCCGGCCGCACCTGCGCGCCGAAGTACGACAGCAACTACGGCCAGAACTACGTCTTCCCCGTGGAAGCGCAGTCGCCCTCCGCGGTGGTGTGGGCCGGTGACTGGGGCGGCAGCTTCGCGCGCGACTGCGAGCACCGCGACGGGTTGGCGGACCCCATCGTCATCGACAGCTACGTCATGGAGCGCGCCTGCAAGTTCGTGGACGCGGACGTGTACGTGCCCGGCGTGACGGATACCGCCACCGCGCGTCCGCAGCTCATCCATGCGCAGGTGGAGTTCAGCGTGGACGGCGCGACCACGCAGCACCAGTGGCTGGCCTACCAGGGTCGGGTGGGCAACAACTACCGATACCGCTGGAACCTCGCCGCGGAACCGCTCGCGTATACGCCATGGAACGCCTATGCATTCGGGTTCCGCTATTCAACGGACGGCGTGAGCTGGTATCGCATCGCGAGCGGCGCTGGCCCCACGGGCGGCCCCGCGCGGACCGTTCAGCGTAGCTTCTGAGCCGGTCCGCCGCTGTTGACTGCCGCTGGGGCCCCACGCTTCAGCAGCACGTCGGAAGAGGCGACGTGACAAGAAGTGTTCCCCTGAGAAGGCGAGCGCACTGCTCCCATCATTCCAGCGGGGCCACACCGGGGCCGGGCCCAGGAAAGGGAACGCGAAATGACCGAAGGCACTCCACGCGTGACGGAACGGATTTCCACGGGCATTCCAGGCCTCGACACCGTGCTGCACGGAGGCTTCCGCAAGGCCCGCACCTACATGCTGATGGGCCTTCCGGGCTCGGGGAAGACCATCTTCGCCAATCAGGTGTGCTTCCACCACGCGAAGCGCCACGGCGGGCGCGTGCTCTACCTGACGCTGCTGGCGGAGTCGCACACGGAGCTGGTCGGCAACCTCGCCTCGCTGTCCTACTTCGACCCCACGCTGCTGCCCAACGCCATCACCTACCTGAGCGCCTTCACCGTGCTGGAGCAGGGCGGACTGGACGCGTTGGCGGAGCTCATCCGCAAGGAGACGAAGAACCACCAGGCCACGCTGCTCGTGCTGGACGGACTGGTGGCCGCGGAGGAGGTGGCGCCGTCGCAGCAGGCCATCAAGAAGTTCATCCATGGCCTCCAGGTCGTGACGGGCCTCATGGGCTGCACGACGCTGATTCTCACCACCGGCCGCGGACAGGGCCTGCGCGCCGAACACACCATGGTGGACGGGCTGCTGCTGCTCCGTCAGCGCATGTTCGGCGTGCGTGCCGTGCGCGAGCTGTTCGTGCGCAAGTTCCGTGGCAGCCCCTATCTGCTGGGCAAGCACAGCTTCGACATCACCCAGGACGGCATCATCATCTATCCCCGCCTGGAGTCGCTCGCGGAGTCCGGGCCTCCGCCGGGGCCGCCGCTGGACGCGAAGTGCGCGTTCGGCATCCCCGGGATGGACGCGATGCTGACCGGGGGCGTGGCCCAGGGCTCGACGACCATCCTCCTGGGGCCGTCGGGCAGCGGCAAGACGCTGCTGGGGTTGAACTTCCTCGCGGAGGGCGCCCGGCGGGGCGAGCGCGTCCACTACTTCGCCTTCTACGACTCCCCCGAGCGGATGGTGGCGCAGGCGGCGGGCATCGGGCTCGACCTCAAGCCCCTCATCGACCGGGGCGACTTCGAGGTCAGCTTCCGGCCGCCCACGGAGAACCTGCTGGACAAGCTGGGCGTGCAACTGCTGGACATCATCCGGACCCGCGGCGTGCGCCGGCTCTTCCTGGACGGCTACGACGCGCTCCGCAGGGCGGCCGTCCGGCAGTCCCGCGTGTCGCGCTTCCTGGCCGCGCTGGTCAATGAGTGCCGCATGCGCGGCGTGACGCTGCTCTACTCCGTCGAATCGGTCTCCGCGTTTGGCCCGGAGGTGACCTTCCCGATGAGGGGCATCTCCATGGTGGCGGAGAACGTCCTCTTCCTCCGCCAGGCCGAGCTGGACTCCCGGCTGCGCCGCTTCGTCACGGTGCTGAAGCTGCGCAACAGCCCGCACGACACCTCCCTGCGCGAGCTGTGCATCAGCACGAAGGGGATGGAGGTGACGGGTGCCTTCACGGATGTCGAGGCGATGATGACCGGCGTGCCACGGTCGACCACGTGGTCCGAGCCCCGGCGTCCCGGCGGCGGGCGCCAGGAGCCGTAGGCATGGGCCCCATCCTCATCGTCGATGACGAGTTCGGCATCGTCGAGGCCATGCGCGACCTCCTGAGCGACGAAGGCTACCGGACCGCCATCGCGCTCAATGGGAAGGAGGCCTTGGAGCGGATGGCCGAGGAGCGCCCCTGCCTGGTGCTGCTCGACTACATGATGCCGGTGATGAACGGCCCGGCCCTGCTGGAGGCGATGGAGCGCAATCCCCTGCTGCGCGACATCCCGGTGGTGATGATGAGCGCCAGCCCGCCGGACTACTGGAAGCACCTGCGCTGCGCGGCCTTCCTGCCCAAGCCCTTTTCCCTGGATGGGCTGCTGGTGGTGGTGAGGCGCTTCGCCCAGGGAGCCATCCTCCAGTAGCGCGCCTCACCGCCCTGCGGCCTGACAGGCAGCCGACGCTTTTCGCTGAACGGTGTTCCTCCCGAGCGCCCGACCCCTGGCTTCTGCCAGACTGCGCGCCGTGACGACTTCCTCCCCCCTCTACCGCGACTGTGCCCGCCTCTTCATGGTGGGCTTTCCCGGCACTCACATCGACAGCGAGCTGGCCGCGCTGATGGATGACGGCATCTACGGCGCCATCCTCTTCAAGCGCAACGTGGGCAGCGCCGCGGACACGGCCGCGCTGTGCCACGCGTTGAAAACACGCGCCAGCCGGCCCTTCATCCTGTCGGTGGACCAGGAGGGCGGCCGTGTGGCCCGGCTTCGTGGCGCGCCCTTCACCGCGCTGCCGCCCATGCGTGAGCTGGGGCAGCGCGGCGACGCGGCCCAGGTGGAGCGCGTGGGCCGGCTGCTGGCGTATGAGCTGCGCGCGCTCGGCTTCGACTGGGACTTCGCACCGGTGCTGGACGTGGACACCAACCCGGCCAATCCCGTCATTGGCGACCGCAGCTTCAGCCGCGAGGCGGAGGAGGTGGCGCGGCTGGGCGTGGCGCTCGCGCGGGGACTGGAAGCGGGCGGCGTGGCGTCGTGTGGCAAGCACTTCCCCGGCCACGGCGACACCACCACCGACAGCCACCTGACGTTGCCGCGGCTGCCGCACGATTTGGAGCGGCTGCGCAGCGTGGAGTTGGTGCCCTTCCGCGCCTTCGCCCAGGCGGGGCTGGCGTCCCTGATGACGGCGCACGTCCTCTTCGACGCGCTGGACCCGGGGGTGCCCGCCACCATGAGTCAGCGCGTGCTCCAGGGTGTGCTGCGCGAGGAGCTGGGCTTCGACGGGGTGCTCGTCAGCGACGACCTGGAGATGAAGGCCATTGCCGGCCACTACTCCGTGGAGGAGGCCACGGTGCAGGGCACGCTCGCGGGCGTGGACCTGTTCCTGGTGTGCCACAACGCGGACGTGCAGCGCCGCGCCATCGAAGCCCTGGTGAAGGCGGTGGAGTCCGGTCGCGTGTCACGGGAGCGAATCGCGCAGGCGCACCGGCGGCTGGACGCGCTCAGTGCCCGCTTCGCGCACCCGGCGGAGGACCGGCTCGCCCTGCTGGGGAGCCCGGAGCATCACGCGCTCGCCGAGGGGCTCGTCAGCACCTTCACCGGCCGCGACCCGACCGAGGTGATGCTGGCCTCCCGCTGAAGGCGCGGTGGCCGGAGTGCCACGCACGCTCCCGGCGCCCTGCACCGGGAGCGGCTGGAAGGGGCGGCGCGAAACGTCCGCCCCGGGGTGACTTCAGCGACGGTGGGGGCCGCTGCGGTCCTGCCAGCCCAGCGGGCTGTAGCCGTTGTAGTGGCCACCCCGCTTGCCGCCCAGCGCCGCGCCGTCCTCACCACCCAGGCCCTGGGCCGCGGGCGAGTACGCGGCGCCGCCCTCCACGTGGTACCGGTCACCCATCATCTTCCCGGCGTCGTCCACGATGGAGCGGCCCTGGGTGCCGTCGTTCTTCGCCGTGCGCGGGTCGATGCTGGAGCCAATCTGGTCGATGGTGCCGTTGTAGCCCCGGTTCGCCGGCAGCGTCCAAGGAGGCAGCGGCTTGTTGGTGTTGCCACCCTCGATGTTCTTCATCGAATCGGGCTGGTCACCGCGCTGGGCGACGAGGCTGCCCCGCGGCTCATCCGGCTGAGTGCCACCCGTCTCCGGAAGGCCCCGGCAGCCCACGGCCAGAACCGCGCCCGCCACCAATGCCGCCACCGAACCCCACCGCCGAATATTCCGCTCGCGCATGTCGACTCCTCCGAGTCCCTTCAATCTGGTTGCTCGTACTTCCCGAAGATGGGGCACGCCGGGCATGGAGACCACGGGGTGACTCCATGTCCGCATGACGACGGACCGCCCGAACCCCACATATAGCCCCAGCGGCGACGGGGAGCAGCCCTCTTCGGCGCTCCCAGCGCCCGCTCCGCTGAGGGCTTCTTCTTCGTCGAGGAAGCCCACTTCGAGGTCGCGGGCTTCTTCCCCGCCCGGAGCCGCCGGGCCCAATGGCGATTGCTTGCTGGAAGACGTCTGGGCCGACGTCCGCCCAGAGAGCTACTTCCTGGAGGCCTTCTTCGCCGCCGCGGACTTCTTCGCGGGCGCCGCCTTCTTACCGGCGCCCGGCTTCTTCCCGGCCGAGGTCTTCTTCGCGGTCGCGGGCTTCTTCGCAGTCGCGGCCTTCTTCGCCGCACGGGGTGCCTTGGCGGCCGGAGCCGCCTTCTTCGCCGTCGCCTTCTTGGTCGCGGCGGGCTTCCCCGTGACAGTCTTTCCCGCCGGAGCCTTCTTCGCGGCGGCCACCTTCTTCCCCGCGGGCGCCTTCTTCGCGGCGGACTTCTTCTCAGCACCGGCCGCCGCCGGAGCTTCGCCCTTCAGCGCGGCCAGCACCTCGGCGACGTGGCCGTTCACCTTCACCTTGGGCCACACCTGCTTCAGCACGCCATCCGGGCCGATGAGGAACGTCGCCCGGGTGATGCCCAGGAACTTGCGGCCATAGAGCGACTTCTCCCCCCAGACGCCGTAGGCCTCGGACAACGTGTGGTCCACGTCGGCCAGCAGCGGGAAGGGCAGGTTGAACTTGGTCGCGAACTTCCGGTGGCTCGCGGTGCTGTCCGCGGACACGCCCAGCACCACCGCGCCCGCGGCCTCCAGCGCCGAGTGCTCGTCACGGAAGCCACATGCCTCCACGGTGCATCCGGGGGTGTCGTCCTTCGGATAGAAGTAGAGGACGACACTCCGGCCCGCGAACTGCGCGAGCGATACCGGGTTTCCATCCTGGTCGGCGAGTTGGAACGCGGGGGCCTGGTCACCTGCTTGGGGCATGGGCATGCGGGCTCATTAACCACAAAGCCCGCGCCACTCAACGTCCAGCGACAGCGCCCCGCTAGTGCGCGGGATGCCCCGCTTCACCGCCATGGTCATGGCCATGCTCCCCGGGCGGATGGCTGTGCGCCTCCAGCCGGACCAGCTCCTTCCGGCAGTCCGTCAGGGCCTGGTGCAAGGGCTCCCGGTCCGCGCCCTCCGGCGTCTGGCCCAGCCGTATCGCCAGGGCCTCGCACGCGGCGCGCTTGGTATCCACCTCCGACGTTCCGGGGCCCGTGGCGCCCGGCGTGGCCAGGGGGCGCGGCGGCAGCTTTCCCCGCAAGCGACGGATGGCGGCGATCCGCTGCTCCGCTTCCGGGCGGACCTTGGAGTCCTTGGGAATCGCCTCGAAGGCGTTGATGACGGGGTCCCATGCCGGGTCCAGGGGGGACACGCGGCGGTCAATCAGCTCGCGGTAGGACTTCTCTGCCTCCCGGAGCTGGTCGGGCCCCTTGTCGCAGCCAGGCGACAGAAGCAGACAGAGCGCGAGCGGTATGACGGCGGACAGCCGTCGGGTGGTCATCCTCATGAAGGGTCGGTTCTCCTCTCCTGCTGGCCTCCCGATTGAAGCACGGCTAGGGTGCCGCGTCGTGCAGCCCATTCTCCTCGCCTTCCTGCTTGGCCTGTCCCAAGGCATGCTCCACGCCGTGGGCCCGGACCACTGCGCCGCCATGGCCACCCTCGGAACCCTGGGGGGAGGCCGGCGCCGCGCCGCCATCGCCACCGCCGTGCGGTTCGCGCTGGGACACGCCGTCATGCTGGGCGGCATCGCCGCGCTCTGCATCCTGGCGGGCGTGGGCCTTTCAGAGACCTTCGAGCGCTGGGCCGAGATTTTCGGCGGCGCCGTGCTGGTGGCCCTCGCAGTGGCCGCCCTGCTGTTCCCCAGCAGCCTGGACCACGGCCACCCGCACCTGCCCGGCCACACCCAGGAGCCTCACCAGCACGTGCACACGGTGAGCACCACCGCTGGCGCGCTGATGGCCGTCAGCGGCGTGCGCTCGCTGCTGCTGGCGCTGCCTCCCCTGCTGGTGGGTGGCAGCATGAGCGCGGCCGCATGGATGTACCTGCCCGGCTTCGCGCTGGGCATCCTCATCGGCATGGGCGTGGTGGGGCTGATTTTCGCGGAGGGCATCGCCCGGCTGAACGCGCAAATCACCCTCTGGGTGCAGCGCGTGGTGGCCGTGGGCTCCGGCGCGCTGGGCCTGTTCTGGATTGGCTCGCGGCTGGTCGGCGGCTGAGCCCCGGCGCGGCGTCCCCACCCATGATGGCGGGGACGGACGGCGCGGCGGCCTACCCGCGCTTGTCCAGGATGCCCAGCGACATCATCGCCACCAGGAAGCCGTAGACGACGTGCTCGGGGCGGTTGGCGAAGGCCAGCAACTCCGCCACGGTGCGGTTGCCGTCGATTTTCGGCAGCAGCTCCGCCTCCCACCGCTCCAGCTCCACTTCGTTGAGCTGGTAGGCCGGGGCCACGGCGGGGATGAGGCGGTCCTCCGGCTGGAGCAGGCGCCGCAGGCGCTCCGGCTTGTAGAGCTTCTTGATGCCCCGGACGATGAGGTTGGCCGGGTGCACGTCCAGCTTGATGGACTCCGCGCTCGCCTTCTCCCGGAAGCTCAGCACGTACGTGCCTTCATCCCACGCGAAGAGCGAGTAGATGACGGCCTTCACCTGCTGGCCCACGTAGTAGAGGCGCTCGGTGTCCTTGAGCAGCCCACGCTCCACCAGCACGTCACCGGTGCGGCGGTTGGACTGCGCGGCCACCGCCGACGCGTCCTGGAGCTGCTCCGGCTTGATCTTCCCCACGCGAACGAGGAACTGGCCAAAGCGGTCCGCGAGCAGGTTGGAGAGGGCGAACACCGGCGTGCCCTTCTCGAAGTAGACGACCTTCTTCACCTTGCCCTTCTGCACGCCCAGCTCGCCCGTCTCGCGGGAGAGATAGAACGCGGTGAGGAGCGAGGGCAGGTTGTCCCGGATTTCACCGCGGCGGCTGCCCGGCGCGCCCGCGGGCGGCGGGTCCGGCGGACGGCCCGGCGTGGGCGGGCGCACATGCGTGGCCGGCACCTTCTGCATGGGGCTGGCCGTGAGGTTGGCGCCGCGAATCTCCGCCGTGATGTTGCCGCCGCCCGTCACCTTGATGCGGCCGGTCAGCTCCATGGCGTCCTGCGGGCCTTCCTCCTCCACGTCGATGTCCAGCTCCACCTCGAAGGCGTCCTGGAGCGACGCGGCCGCCGCAACGGGCTTCTCCGGAGGCAGCACCTTCGTCATCGCCTCGAGCAGCTTCTGAGCCTCGAAGGGTTTCTCGAAGTAGCCGGCGGCCTGGTACTTGGTGCGCGACTCGACAGCGTGCTTGCCACCCTTGAAGACGCCGGTGATGAAGAGGAGCGGGAGCTGGGGGTTGTCCTTCCGCAGCGCGTCCGCGAGGTGGTACCCCATCATGTCGGGCAGCAGGATATCGAGCACGGCCGCCGCCGGGGGCTGGGCCTTGGCCAGCTCCACCGCCTGCTTGCCGCGGCTCGCACCAATGACCTCGTAGCCCGCCTCCTCGAAGAGCTGCGTGAGGAGGGACAACAGCTCCTGATTGTCATCGACGACGAGGATTCGGGGTGCCATCGCGGGGCGTACCGTACCAGATGCGAAAGGAAGGGTCAGACAATCTGCCCCCGGGTGCTCCAGCCACCGCGGAAGATGCATCCGACCCTCCATGCGGTTAGGGTGACGCCCTCGATGTTCCCCATCCGCTCCCACCTGCGGCGCCTGCTGGCCTGCCTTCCCCTCCTGCTGCCCCTCGGGGCCATGGCCCAATCCGACGGAGGGCTCGACGCGGGCCTCCCCGACGCCTCCGTGGGCGAGGGCGGCGCGGACCGGGACAACCCCGAGGGGGACGACAGTACAGGCAGGGTGAATACGTCCTGCCGTAGCACCCGGGATTGCTCTCCCCGCTTCTCCTGCGATGACGGGCGCTGCCGCTACACTGGCGTGCGCCAGGCAGACCAGCAAGGCTGCGTGCTGGGTGCCCAGGCCGCGCTCCTCGTCGTGGGCCTGGCCGCAGTGGGCGGGTACAGGCGCAGGCGTTAGGAGCACACGCATGAGGCTGGGGCTCAAAGCGGACAACCTGCTGGAGCGCGTGGCGGACTGGCTCAACCTGGCCCCACAGCCGGTGGCCCATGCCTTCTTCGGGATGATGGCGTCGCGGACGCTGATGGCCGGCGTGCGGCTGGGCGTCTATGAAGCCCTGACGGACGGGCCCATGTCGGCGGAGACGCTGGCGGAGCGGCTGAAGCTGTCCCAGGAGGGCACTCGCACGCTGCTGGAGGCCCTGATTGCGTGCGAGGCCGTGGAGCGGCAGCGCGGTGGACGCTACCGGCTGGCCCCTCGCGCCAGGCGATGGTTGGACCCACGCTCGCCCCGCTACGTGGGCGCCTTCCTGGAGTTCAACTACGCCCAGTGGGACTGGTGGAACGGGCTGGAGGGCGTGGTGCGCACCGGCCAGGCGGTGGACATCCACGGCTTCGCGCCCGACGACGCGCGCTGGCGCGACTACATCCACGCCATGCACCAGCTGGCGCGGCTGGCGGCTCCGGAGGTCGTGGCGGCCATCCCCCTGCCCCGTGGTGCGAAGCAGGTGTTGGACCTGGGCGGCGCGCACGGCTGGTTCGCCGCCGAGCTGTGCCTGCGCAACCGGGGCCTGAAGGCCACGGTGTTGGATTTGGAAGGCAGCGCCCGCGTGGGCCGGGAAATCATCGCCTCTGCGGGGCTGAGCCACCTCGTCACCCATCGCGAAGGCGACATCCTCACCGCGGAGCTGGGCGGCCCGTACGACGGGGTGATGCTCTTCCAGGTGATGCACCACCTGACCCCCGCGCAGAACGTGGCCCTGCTGCGACGGGTCCGCGCCTCACTGGCGCCCCGGGGGACGCTGGCGGTGCTGGAGTATCTGCGCGAGAGCGTCGACACGCCCACCAGTGCGGCGCCGTTGATTGGCTTGCACTACTTCCTCACCTCCGGCGCGGCCGCCTACACGCCCGCCGAGGTGGAAGGCTTCCTGGACGATGCGGGCTTCCGCATCGAGCACAGCCGCCCCATCCGGCACCTGCCCCTGCAGACGCTCCTGGTGGCCCGACTGGACTGAGCGTCCACCCGACCGCTGAACTGGCGTGCCTGCCCGCGGAGGCCTGCCCACACGGGAGACGCCTGCGCTACCCTGCCCGTCCTTTTGACGGCTCCCGTCACACCGTTGCCCATGCTTCCGCAAACACCACTTCCCGAGGACCCTCCGGACGTCCCTCTCGCTGTCGACCTCGACGGGACGCTGGTGCGCACGGACACGCTGCACGAGAACCTGCTCGTCCTCTTCAAGCGCGCGCCCTGGCTGCTGTTTCTGGCGCCGCTGTGGGTGCTCAAGGGCAAGGCCTTCTTCAAAGCGGAAGTGGCCCGGCGCGCCGCCCTGGACGCAGCCAGCCTGCCCTACCACGAGGAGCTCCTGACGTTCCTGCACGAGGAGAAGGCCCGAGGACGCCGGCTGGTGCTGGCCACCGCGGCGGACCGGCGCATCGCCGAAGCCGTGGCCGCGCACCTGGGTCTCTTCTCCGACGTCGTCGCCAGCGAAGCGCCGGTGAACCTGTCCGGCGCGCGCAAGCTGGCGAAGCTGAAGGAGCTGCTGGGCACCTTCGACTACGCGGGCAACGACGCGGTGGACCTGCCCTTGTGGCGTGAATGCCGCCGCATCGTCGTGGTCCACGCGCCGGCCGGAGTGCTGAAGCAGGCCCAGGGCCTGGGCCGTGACGTCCACCGCGTCTTCGAGCGCCCCGCCACCCGCCTCCGCACCTGGGTGAAGGCGCTGCGCGTGCACCAGTGGGCGAAGAACGCGCTCGTCTTCGTGCCGCTACTGGCCGCCCACAAGGCCACCGAGCCGGACAAGCTGATTCAGGCACTGCTGGCGTTTACGGCCTTCAGCCTGTGCGCCTCCAGCGTGTACGTGCTGAATGACCTGCTGGACCTGGACTCCGACCGGCGACACCCGACGAAGAGGCAGCGTCCGTTCGCGGCGTGCACGCTGTCGGTGAGCACTGGCGTCATGCTGGCCCCCGTGCTGCTGCTGGCCGGCGCCGCGGTGTGCCTGCTGTTGCCGCCCGCCTTCGCAGCCCTGCTGGGCACCTACTACGTGCTGACGCTGGCCTACTCACTGCGGCTGAAGCAGGTGGTGATGTTGGACGTGCTGGTGCTGGCCGGGCTGTACACGGTGCGCATCTTCGGCGGCGCGCTCGCGGTGGGCGTGCCCACGTCCAGCTGGCTGATGATGTTCAGCATGTTCCTCTTCCTCTCGCTCGCGCTGGTGAAGCGGCTGAGCGAGGTCCGGCGCCTGCGGCAGTCCAATGAGACGTCCGCGCATGGCCGTGGCTACCTGGCCCAGGACTACGAACAGCTCGCCAGCCTGGGTGCGGCTTCGGGACAGGTGTCCGTGCTGGTGCTGGCGCTCTACATCACCTCCGATGAAGTGACGGCGCTGTACGCCCACCCAGAGCGGCTGTGGCTCATCTGCCCGGTGATGCTGTACTGGGTGGGCCGGGTGTGGCTGCTCGCTCACCGCGGGCTGGTGAACGAGGACCCGCTCGTCTTCGCCCTGAGGGACCGGGTGAGCTACGCCGTGGGGCTCCTGTGCGCGTTGGTGCTATGGGCCGCCACGTGAGAGGTCTGGCGCGATGAAGTCACGGGAGTCCTGGGGGCGTTACCCCCAAGTCGAGCAGCAGACGCACGCCCTGGTGTGGCGCACGGACGCGCTGCCCCGGAAGGACGGTAGCCTGCTGCCCCACGGACTGGGGCGCAGCTACGGCGACTCGTGCCTCAACGCGGGGGGCACGCTGCTGCTCACCTCGGGGCTCGACCGCTTCATCGCCTTCGACCCGGCCACGGGTGTGATCCGCTGCGAAGCGGGTGTGTCGCTGGACACGATTCTGCGCCTGGTCGCGCCGCGCGGCTGGTTCCTGCCAGTGACGCCGGGCACCAAGTTCGTGACGGTGGGCGGCGCCATCGCCAACGACGTGCACGGGAAGAACCACCACCGGGGCGGTACCTTCGGCCGCTTCGTGCGGCGCTTCGAATTGCTGCGCTCGGACGGCAGCCGCCGGGTGTGCGCGCCGGACGAGAATCCGGACTGGTACGGCGCGACGATTGGCGGCCTGGGCCTCACCGGCCTCATCACGTGGGCCGAAGTGCAGCTCACGCCCATCAGCAACCCGTACGTGCTTCAGGAGACGGTGCCGTTCGGGAACCTGGATGGGTTCCTCGACGTGGCCCGCGCGTCGGAGAAGGACTACGAGTTCACCATGGCGTGGGTGGACTGCCTGGCCCGGGGAAAGAAGCTGGGACGGGGGCTCCTGTACCGGGGCAACTTCGCGCCGCCGCAGTTCGACGGGCTCCCGCTGGCCAGGAGCCACCTGTCGCATGGCGTGGGGCTGGCGGTGCCCATGGACATGCCGGCCTTCTGCCTCAACCGGCTGTCGGTGTCCGCTTTCAACTGGCTCTACTACCACCGGCAGAACGGCAAGCCGAAGCAGCGGCTGACGCACTACGACCCGTTCTTCTACCCGCTGGACGCCATCTACGCGTGGAACCGCATCTATGGCCGGCGCGGCTTCCTCCAGTTCCAATGCGTGGTGCCCTACTCCACCGCGCGCGACGCGCTGAAGGAAATCCTGGAGCGCAGCTCGCGCGGCGGACTGCCCAGCTTCCTCTCCGTGCTGAAGACGTTCGGTGACATTCCCTCGCCGGGGTGGCTGTCCTTCCCGCGCGAGGGCGTGACGCTGGCCATGGACTTCGCCAACCGCGGCGAGAAGACGTGGAAGCTGGTGGAGGACCTGGACCGGCTGACGCGGCAGGCGGGCGGCGCGGTGTACCCGGCGAAGGACGCGCTGATGAGCCCGGAGAACTTCGCGGCGTACTTTCCGCAGCGGGAGCGCTTCATGCAGTACGTGGACCCGTCGTTCTCCTCGTCGTTCTGGCGGCGGGTGAATCCGGTGTCCCTGCCCTTTTCCCTGGCCGCGGAGCGAGGCGAGACGGCATCCCCGCCGCCGCGGTCCCTGCTTGCCATCCGCTGACCTTCTTTTCGAGATTCGCTCCCCATGAAGAAAGTGCTCGTCCTCGGCGCCACCAGCGCCATTGCCCAGGCGACGGTGCGGCTCCTGGCCGCGCGCGGGGCCTCGCTGTACCTCACCGGCCGCAACGCGGCGAACCTCGACGCGGTGACGAAGGACGCCGCCACGCGCGGCGCGGCGAAGGTCGAGTCGCAGGTGGTGGACCTGAACGACTTCGACACCCACGAGGCGCTGGTGGAGGCCGCGTACACGGCGCTGGACGGGCTGGACGGCGTGGTGCTGGCGCACGGCGTGCTGGGTGACCAGGCGGAGGCGCAGCGCTCGTGGGCGGCGACGGAGGCGGTGCTGCGCACCAACTTCCTGAGCGCGGTGTCGCTGCTCACAGTGCTGGCCAACCGCTTCGAGGCGCAGAAGGCCGGCACGCTGGTGGTGATTTCGTCGGTGGCGGGCGACCGCGGCCGGCAGAGCAACTACGTGTACGGCGCGTCGAAGGGCGCGCTCAACGTCTTCCTCCAGGGCCTGCGCAACCGGCTGACGAAGTCCAACGTCGCGGTGGTGACGGTGAAGCCGGGCTTCGTCGACACGCCGATGACGGCGCACCTGCCGAAGAACAAGCTGTTCGCCTCGCCGGAGAAGGTGGCGCGCGGACTCTTGAGCGCCGCGGACTCGCGGAAGAACGAAGTCTACGTGCCCGGCATCTGGGCGCTCATCATGCTCATCATCCGGACGATTCCGGAGACAGTTTTCAAGCGCATGAAGCTCTGAGCAGACATGGCCGCCCTCTGGCGCTGAGACAAGGCCCGTCTGGGGAGCGCCGCTGTGACGGGGGCGACTGGAAAGCACCTGGGGCACTCCGGATAGACTGTCAGGCCAGCCCACCATGAGCGCCACGGCCCCACTGTCCCCGGTCCCCGAGCCCCAGCCCGCCGCGTCCGAAGCGGGCGTGACACCTCATGCTCCCGCGCCCGAAGCCTGGGGTCTCGCGCGGCGGCTGGCCTTCCGCTTCGTCTTCGCCTACCTGGTCCTCTATACCTTCCCGTTCCCCTTGGACATCATTCCGGTCCTGGGCGACTTCATCACCTCGTTCCAGGACGGGCTCTGGAAAGCCGTGGTGCCCTGGGTCGGCAAGCACGTGCTGCGGCTGTCCACGGACATCACCGTGATGCCCAACGGCAGCGGCGACACCACGTTCGACTACGTGCAGGTGCTGATGTTCTTCGTCGTCGCCGTGGCGGTGACGGGCGTCTGGTCCGTCATCGACCGGCGCCGCACCGAGTACGTGAAGGCCCACGACCTGCTGCACACGAACGTCCGGTACGTGCTCGCGATGGCCATGCTGTCCTATGGGCTGGCCAAGCTCTTCAAGTCCCAGTTTCCCTTCCCCAGCCCGGAGCGACTGGTGCAGCCGCTGGGAGACTTCTCCCCCATGGGCCTGCTGTGGAACTTCATGGGCTTCTCGAAGGGCTACAATGTCTTCACGGGCGGCGCGGAGTTCCTGGGCGGCTGCCTGCTGCTCTTCCGGCGCACGACGACGCTGGGCGCGCTCGTCGTCGCGGGCGTCATGGTCAACGTGGTGGCGCTCAACTTCTTCTACGACGTCCCCGTCAAACTCTATTCGTCCCACCTGCTGTTGATGTCGCTGTTCCTGGTGCTGCCCGATGCCCGGCGGCTGCTCGACGTGCTGGTGCTCAACCGCGCCACGCAGCCTCGCCCGCTCCAGCCGCCCTTCCCACCTTCGCGCTGGCTGAGTGGCGCCGGGCTCGTGATGAAGGTCCTGGTGGTGGGCGGCATCGCCTACGGGTTTGGGAGCTCGCGGCTGGAGTTCATCCGCAAGTACGGGGACTCCGCGCCGCGGCCCCCGTTCTACGGCTACTACACGGTCGACTCCTTCACCCAGGATGGGCAGCGCCTGGAGGCCACGTCCGGAGATGCCCGGCGGTGGAAGGCGGTGGCCGTCAACCGCTTCGGCCGGATGATCATCAAGCACCAGGACGACACCGTGAAGTCCTTCGGCGTGGAAGAGGACGCACCGAAGAAGACGCTCACCCTCATCGACGGCCAGGACGACACCGCGAAGAAGTTCGTGCTCACCTACACGCGCTCGGACGCGAACCAGCTCGTCCTCCAGGGCACGCTCCACGAGGCCGCCATCGAGGTCCGCCTCACGCGGGTGGATGAGTCCAAGTTCCTCTTGCTCAACCGGGGCTTCAACTGGATTCAGGAGGCCCCCTTCAACCGCTGACTCAGTCCAGCGCGGGCACGTCGCGGCCCTCGCCGAAGCCCAGGGCCCAGAAGCGCGGCCGGACGGGCTCGCGCGCCAGCAGCCACAGCAGGTGGTACTTCGCCTCGTCCTGGCCATCCAGCGCGAGCTCGAAGGTGCCGTAGTGCATGGCCACCGACGTGGCCGAGCGCAGCACCTTGTGCGCCTGGAGGGCTTCCACCGGTCCCATGTGGACCGGACGGAACGCTGTGGGCCGGTAGGCCCCAATGGGCAGCACCGACAGCCGCATGGGACCGAAGCGCTCGGCCATCATCGCGAAGTGGGGACCGAAGCCTGTGTCGCCGGCGAAGAACACCGGCCCGCCGGATGTGGCGAGGACGTAGCCCGCCCAGAGCGTCGCCGCGCTGTCGGTGAGCCCGCGGTTGGAGCGGTGCTGCGCCGGCACCGCCGTCACCGTGCGGCCCGGCGCCACCTCCGTGGACTTCCACCAGTCCAGCTCCACCACGTGCCGGAAGCCCTCGCCGTCCAGCAGCGACTTGTTGCCCAGACCCACGATGAAGCGCGGATGGTGCGCCTCCTCCAGGCGCCGCAGCGTCGGCAAGTCCATGTGGTCGTAGTGGTTGTGACTCACCACCACCACGTCGATGGGCGGCAGGTCCTCGAAACGGATGCCCGGAGGCCGCACGCGCTTGGGGCCGATGAAGGGCACCGGGCTCGGACGGTCCGAATAGATGGGGTCCGTCAGCATGTTGAGCCCGTCCGCCTGGACGAGCACGGTGGCGTGGTTGATGAACGTCACCCGGAGCTGTCCCGGCCCCATGCGCTCCGGAGGCGGCTTGCCTGGAGCGAATTCCTCGTAGGCCCGCCACGGGCCGCGAGGCCCCTTGCGCAGCGCCTTGAAGACCTCGTCTGGACTCAGGCGCTTGACGGGCTCCAGGTTCTGGAAGTGCTCACCGTCGAAGTGCTCCGTCACCGGGCCCTGGTGGCGGGGGCCCGCGAAGAGGCAGCCCCCAAGCCACGGTGCTGACAGCAGCAGCACCAGCGACAGGAGTTTCGTCATGGGCCGGGAAGTACGGTCCAGGGACATGGGTGCGGTGCTCCATCCAGACAGGACTGGGAAGACGCCCGCGCGGCCCGGGCTCGGCGTCCATGTCTCGGCGCGACAGTGGACCGGGTTTGCGCCCGTCCGGCAACCGGTAACACACGTCTGGGGACGCCACTGCACAGCGGGTGTCACGCACCGGTGATGGGCGGAGGAGAACGCCAACGCCTCCGCGCCCCTCAGCCCCCACGCTCACGTCACGATGCCGTGCAGGATGCGCTCGAACAGCCAGGGCGTCTTCCCCAGCAGCCGCACCACGGGACGGCGAAGCCAGGGCCGTCGCGCCAGCATGAGCAGCGCGCCCGTCGACCGGGAGTACTTGCGGAAGACCCGCTGGAAACACTGCTCGTAGGGCATCAGCGCCTCGCGCGTGGCGCCGTGGACGAGCGCTTCCGGTAGCAGGTTCCCCAGCGACTCCGCGCACACGAAGGCCAGCGACAGGCCCTCGCCGGTGATGGCATCCACGTAGCCCGCCGCGTCTCCAACCAGCGCGAAGCGGTCGGCGATGCGCGCTCGGGACACCCGGGCCAGCGGTCCCGCGCCGCGCGGCTGGGAGTCCGGCGCCGAGCCCGAAAACCGCTCCGACAGTTTGGGGAAGCGGGCCAGCAGCGTCTCGAAGCTCACCCGCCCTTCCACCACGCCGTCCTCCCAGAGGAAGGCCAGGCCCACGCGCCGCACGCCCGCGGGCGTCACGTAGGCCTCCACGCCATGCGCGAAGTGGATCTCCACATAGGGCGTCCACGGCGCGACCTGGAAGTGTCGTCGCAGGCCGAAACGGCGCGGTCCCGTGGGCTCCATCTCCAGGCCTTCCGCGCGGCGCAACGGTGAAGCCAGCCCATCCGCGGCCACCAGCATGGCGGCCGCCACCGGGCCTTCGGCCGTATGCAGCACCACACCATCGCTGTCTCTCTGGTGGGACAGCACCTGCGTGCGCTCGCGCAACTCCACGCCCACCCTGCGCGCCCGCGACACCAGCGCCGTGGCCAGCGCCACGCGCCGCACGCCCAGCGCGCCCTTGCCCGGGAACAGGCCCTCCGCCGTGCTTCCATCTTCCTGGACGTAGCGGATGCCCACGCAGGGATAGCTGCCCTGGTCATCCAGCAGGGGCAGGACGCCCAGCCGCTCCAGCACCGCCATGCCGGGAGGCAGCAGCCCTTCGCCACAGGCCTTGTCCACCGGCGCGACGCCACGCTCCAGCACCACGGTGTTCAACCCGCGCAATGTGGTGGTGATGGCCACCGCCAGCCCCGCGGGCCCTCCGCCCACAATGGCGACGTCATACCGCTTCATGACGAGGCATCCTCCGGGACTCGAACTCCCATGACGGCGGGCCTCACGCCGGCGCCGGGCTCGACCGCGCGGACAGCCGACTCACGTGTCGCGCTCCGCGCGGACCATGGCCAGGGCGCTCTTGGCCATCTCCATCGCGAGCCCCACCGCGCCCACCTTCTTCGGAGGCGCCAGCTCCTCTGCCAGGTAGCGGCGCAGCGCCTCGGCGCGGCGCAGCTTGCCGCTGGACGTGCGCGGCAACGTTCCTGGCACGAGCATCCGCACGGTGTGAGGCCGCACGCCCGTGGTCTCCACCACCGCCGCGCGGATGCGCTCCTCGACCACGTCATCCGCCTCCTGCCCCGAGCGCTCGGCGAGGATGAGCAGCGCCTCGTCCTCGCCACCTTCGGGCGTGAAGCCCAGCGCCACCGCGCAGCCCATGCGCACGCCCGCCACGTTCTGCAGCGGCTCCTCGAACGCCTGCGGCGCGTGGTTCGCGCCTCGGATGATGACCACGTCCTTCGCCCGGCCCGTGAGGAACAGCTCGCCCTCCGCGATGAAGCCCAGGTCGCCCGTGTCCAGCCATCCGTCCCGCGTCAGCGTCCGGTCCGTGGCCTGCGCATCCGCGAAGTAGCCGGCCATCAGGGACGGCCCCCGCGCGAAGACCCGGCCCACGCACCGCTCCGCGAGCGCCTCGCCCGTCTCGCCGCGCACCTCCACCTGGAAGCCCGCCACGGGCATGCCCACGCTCACCAACTCACGCGAGCCCTCCGCCACCCGGCCTTCCCGGGCCAGCAGCCCCGCGTCCACGCCCAGCGCGCGCGGCCCCCGCCCCTCCGGCGGGAAGGTGACGGCGAGCGACGCCTCGGACAGCCCGTACACCGGCCGCAAGGCCCGCGCGGAGAAGCCCCACCGCTCGAAACGCACCGAGAAGCGGCGCAGCGTGTCCACGGACACCGGCTCCGCGCCGTTGAGCGCGTGCCGCCACGACGACAGGTCCACCCCGTCCAGCTCCGCGTCCTTCACCCGCTTCAAACACAGGCCATAGGCGAAGTTGGGCGCGGGAGAGATGTAGCCCCGGTGGCGAGACAGCGCGCGGAGCCACAACGCGGGCCGTGCGAGGAAGGCCTCGGGGGGAATCAGCACCAGGCGTCCCGGGTAGTACAGCGCGGACAGCAGACAGCCGATAAGCCCCATGTCGTGGTACAGCGGCAGCCAGCTCACACCCACCCGGGGCACCCCCGCCCCCAGCGGCATCGCCATCTCCAGCGCCGCGACCTGCGCCAGCAGGGCTTCGTGCGTCAGCGTCACCGGCTTCGGATCCACCGTGGAGCCGGACGAGAACTGGATGAGCCCCAGCGCGTCCGGCCGCACCGCGACCTCCAGCACATCGTCCCCCCGGGATACGTCCTCCACCGTGTGGCAGCCCAACCGGGGCCGCGCGCGCTCCACGCTGGGCCCCAGCAGCAGGCGCACGCGGGAGTCCGTCAACACCATCACCGAGCCCGTCACGTGAAGCATCCGCGAGGTCGCGCGGTGGTACTCCTCCAGCCGCCCCAGCCGCACCGGCGGGTACAACGGCACCGGCACCGCGCCGGCGAGCAACGTGCCGAAGAAGGCGTCCATGAAGGCCGGCGACGTGGGCAGCAGCAACGCCACCCGGTCACCCTCGCTCACGCCCAGCCGGGCCAGCCCCGCGGCGGTGCACTTCGCCCGGCGGTACACGTCCGCCCAGGGCATGGACACCTCGCGCTCGGACGCATCCACGAAGGTGAGCCCCAGCGGCGACGTGCGCCCGGTGTCCGCGAGCGCCGCGTTCACCGTCAGATGCCTGGGCGGAGGCAACGCCGGGCCCACCAGTCGCGAGCCAGCGTCCTTCACGGCAGGGCCTCCTCCGGCAGGGGCTCCACCGGAGCCGCGACCCGCTGCGCCACCAGCTTCGCCAGGTCTCCCACCGTGCGCACGCCCTGCGCGTCCTCTTCGGACAGGCGGATGCGGAAGCGGTTCTCCAGCCCCACCGCCAGCACCGTGAGGCCCAGGCTGTCCAACTGGAGGTCGCGCACCAGGTCCTGCGAGGGCTCCACCGCGCCCTTCCACTCCAGCTCATCGGTGACGATGCGATGAATCTCCGTCATGACCTCCAGTTCGCGCTCAGCCACGTGGCACCTCCGGAATGAAACGAGGGCGATGGGAGAACGCCTGCGCGTACACCTCACCCAGCGCCGCCTCTTCCGCGCGGATTCGCACGTAGAGCAGCGCCGCATTGCCCACTGAGAAGACAAGCGCCGTCCACCATGCACCGTGGATGAGCGGCACGCACGCCAGTTCCAACACCACCGCGACATAGTTGGGATGGCGCAGGAAGCGATAGGGCCCGCCCGTCACCGGCGCCAGCTCCGGTACCACGATGATGCGCGAGTTCCACCGGTCGCCCAACGTGGCGATGGCCCAGTACCGCAGCCCCTGCGCCAGCACCGCGCCCGCCAACGCCGCCCAGCCCCACGCGCCCGGGAAGCCGCGCCGCAGCAGGAACACCTCCGCCACGCACGCCACCAGGAACAGCGTGTGGAACACCACCATGAAGCGGTAGTGCCGCTGCCCCGTCTCCACCCCGCCGCGCGCGAAGGCCCGGGCGGCGTTGCGCTTGGAGAGCACCAGCTCCACCAGCCGCTCCACGACGAGCGCGGACATGAAACCCAGGAAGAGGGCTTGCGTGGAGGTCACCATCGCAGCAGCACCATCTCCGCGCCGAAGCCCGGCCCCATGGCCATCATCACGCCCCACTCCCCTGGCTGCGCGCGGACGGACTCCAGCGTCTCTCCGAGCACGAAGAGCACCGACGCGGAGGAGAGATTGCCCACCTCGCGCAGGGAGGCCCACGAGCGCTCCAGCGCCGAGGGCGCCAGCTCCAGCGCCTCCTCGAAGGCCTCCAGCACCTTGGGCCCGCCGGTGTGCGCCACCCAGTGCCGGATGTCCCCGCGCTTCAGTCCATGCTGCGCGAGGAAGCCATCCACGTTGCCCCGGATGTGGTCCTTCACGAGCCCCGGCACCTTGGCGGACAGCACCACCTTGAAGCCGGTGTCCACCACGTCCCAGCCCATGATGCGCTCGGTGTCCGGGTAGAACACGGAGCGCGACGCCACCACGCGCGGCCCTCGCGCCCCCGGGGCAGCCGCGCCTCGGAGCACCGCGCACGCCGCGCCGTCACCGAAGAGGCCGGACGCGATGATGTTCGGAATGGACAGGTCCTCGCGCTGCAACGTGAGCGAACACAACTCCACGGCGATGACGACCGCTGTGTGCTCCGGAAAGCCGCGCAGGTAGTCCGCCGCCCGGGCCACGCCCGCCGCGCCCGCCACGCACCCCAGGCCGAAGAGCGGCGTGCGCTTGAAGTCCTCCCGGAAGCGCACGCGGTTGGCCAGCCGCGCGTCGATGCTCGGCGTGGCGATGCCCGTCACGGTGACGAAGAAGACGTGGTCCACCTCCCCGGGCGTGAGCTCCGCCGCGTCCAGGGCCTGGCGCACCACCGTTTCGCCCAACTCCGTGGCCGAGCGAATCCAGGCGTCATTGCGCTGCTGGAATGTCAGCAGCGGCGGATAGGCCTCCAGGGGCAACGCCAGATGCCGTCCTCCCACCTGGACGGCGCGGTGCAGGTCCTCCAGCCGCTCCAGGTTGAAGTGGCGCGTGGCCCACAGCTCGCGGAACGCGGCGATGAGCTGCTCCTGACTGGCGTAGTGCGGCGGGAGTGCCCGCCCCACGGCACGGATGGAGGGCGAGCGGTCCTGGCCTGAGGCACTGAGCATGGCGTTCCCGGGTCATTCGCGTCGGTGGAGAGTTGACGCTTAATCGGAGATAGCGTCCAACGCGATACGGGATGTTCCCGCTTCCGTCTCCCGCGCGAACCTCGCCTGTCCGACTGTCACGCGGATGACGCACACGGCCGTTGCGGCCGACGCATCAACAACACGTGTCGGGAGCGCCCTGGGCGGTGGCGTCGAAGAAAACCGTCCCGCTCCATGCACAAGCGTTGAACGAACCTTGCTCAACGCCGGATGAAGGCCGCCACCAGCAACAGGAGCAGCGCCCACGTCAGCCCGCCCGGTGCCGACGAACAGCCACCCTCGTCACGCGGTGGCGGAAGCGGGGGCGCACCTGGAACCCCCGCGTCGACCCCACCGTCCAGGTCGCCTCCTGGACCTGCGTCGACGCCGCCATCCGGCTCACCGCCCACGCCACCGTCCAGGTCGACCCCACCGTCCGGGTCGGGTGGTGGCACGGTGGCGCAGGGCGCGCCGGAGTCCTCCCCGGAGATGCACAGCCGCCCATACCGGCCCAGGCCTTCGCGCCGTCCGTCCACCACGGCGACGATGACGTGCGTGGCGTCCTCGGCGTCCACGCGAGCGGACAGGGTCCCCACGCCGTCCGCGCGTGCGACGCGCAGCACCTGCGCCGGCGTCACCGCGGCCACCAGCAGGTGGATGGCGGGTGAGTCCTCGCCCTCGGCCGACTCGAAGGAGGCGGTGACAGAAGCCGTTCCACCTTCCACCTCGAAGTAGCGCGTCGACGCGGCCGCCACCCGCACGGACGGCTCCGACACCGGCAGCGTGCGCGGCGCGACGGTCAGCGGCGCATAGCCCTCACCGTTCTCATAACCCGCGCCCTGTGCCCGGCGCGATCCGGTGGCCAGGTTCCACAGGGCGAACTCCGCGAAGGCGGTGTCGAAGTCAGCGCCCCAGTCGCGCTGCAGCGCCGTCTCCACCAGCACCGGCCAGCGGACCGACGGCGTCACGACGCTCTCCTCCCACAGCGAGCGCACCACCCCATCCCCGAAGCGCTCGCTCAGGAACTGGAAGTAGATGCTCGTGCCATAGCTGAAGGACACCGCCGGCCCTTCCGGGTCCAGCACCAGGGTGCGGTCCGGACGCGACAGGTACGAGGCGGTGAACCGCTCCAGGTCATCCAGCGCGGGCCGGTAGCGCTCACTGGCCCAGACCGCGGTGCCCTCCGACGCCACGCTGCCCAGGCCCGGATGATAGGCGGCCTGCACCGCGTGGAAGAACTCGTGGCTGGCGAGGATGTCCACCGCCTCGCCATAGGACGGGTAGTTGTAGCCCGCGAAGTCGTTCTCCTGGAGCATGTGCCCGGTGCAGCGCGACGACGCCTCCAGACAGCCGTCCAGCCGGAAGGCTCCGTCCGCGATGCCACCGAAGTCCACCAGGTACACATCGAAGCGGCCGTCGCCGCCGTTGTCGCTCCCCACCCAGCCGTCATCCGGCGGCAGGCGGAAGCCCAGCCCTTCATAGAAGACGGCGACGCGGTCATACGCGGACGCGACGCTCTCCACCGCGTCCGGAACACCACTCCCGTCCGCGTCCGCCGCCGGCACGGCGTTGGAACCCGAACGGGAGAAGTGGATGCGGAAGCGCCCCCCAGGGGACACGACCGATTCCACCACCTCGCCCTCGTCGAAGCGCGGTGGCATCGCCGAGGGCGAGGTGGGGCGCGCTCCCGCTTGCAGCCCCGCTTCCCACGTCACAAACGAATCGTGCCGTTCGTGCGGTTCACGCGAAGCCTGCTGGACAGGTCCACACCCGAAAGGGATGAGCAGGAGCAGCGCCCGGAGCTTCATGGAAGGAAGGCCCACTTCACGCGGAGCTGCCCCGAGCCGCTCGGCGTCCCCGACGGCAGCTCGTTCGTCGCGTTGCAGTGCTCCTGCACGGCCAGCTCGTAGTAGGACTTCACCTCGAACTTCACGTGGCGCCCGTCGGCCAGGCGGATGATGAAGACATCCCCCGACATCCTCACGCAGCCCTCGTAGGACCAGAAGCTGCTCAGCGCCATCGTCGGCCCGGCGAGCCCCGAGTTGTCCGGGATGAACTCACACGTGTCGGTGTACCAGGCGTCGGACTGGAAGGTCAGGTCCGAAGGCACGGACGTCACGGTCTCAAAGCGGGTGCCCGTGGGCAGCCGCGCCACGCCAATGCAGGACGGGCCGGACGTGCCGCCGTTCAGCCGGATGTAGTAGCGACGGAACGCGATGTCCCAGCCGTGGTCGCCCAGCGACGTCTGGTCGTCGATGCTGACCCGGGCCAGGCCCTCGGGCGTGAAGCGAGCGTAGGTGTAGGACTGATTCACCGTGAGGCCACCGGCGCGGGCGTCGATGTACGAACGGAACTCGCCCGCCGGCGCCTCCTCCTCGTACATCGCCGTCGTCGACGGCGTCGTGAGCAGGTTCAGCCGGTCGATGCTCTGCTCGCTGCAGGGCACATCGCTCTGGCACAGCGGCTCCGTGCCCGCATCCGGCTCAGGCTCCGTGCCCGCATCCGGCTCAGGCTCCGTGCCCGCGTCCGGCTCAGGCTCCGTGCCCGCGTCCGGGTCCGTTCCAGAGTCCGGCGTGGGGTTCGTCCCGGAGTCCGTCTGTCCGGCGTCGGGCACCGGGGTGGGGGCTTCATCAGACGAACCACAGTTCACCAACAGGGCCAGCGCCATCGCCACGGCGGCCAGCACCCACAGGCCCTGCTTGCCGGCCTTCGTGTGCATCGTTTCTTCGGTGTGAGTCTTCATCAACGGCCCTCTCCCTCGGATGGTGCGGAGCCGGAGACCACCGATGGCCAGGACAAGACGCACACGGCGCTGTGCCATTCCGGCCCCCACGCGTGGCACCATAATTGATAACGATTCTCATATTCAATATTTGACCCGCGAAATCATCGTCCTTTTGGAGCGCCCATGCCGGAAATGACCGCAGTCCTCGCAAATACCCTCGCGCCGTGGTTCGCGAAGCCCACCCGCGGCACTTCGGTGGAGACGCTGGCCCCCGGCAAGGAGCTGCTCGACGAGCGCGGCTTCGCGAAGCGCGACGTGCGCAGCAAGGCCTGCTGGGCGGGCGGCAAGCGGGGCCTCTGAGTCAGCGCAGCCGCCGGCACGCGGACGTCTTCACCGCCAGGGACACCCGCGCGCCGGGCACCACGCCCAGCTCACGCACCGACGCGGACGTGAGCCACACCACCCAGCGCACGCCCGCCACCTCCACGGTAGCCGCGTCCTCGCCCGTCGCCACGGGCTCCACGTTCACCACCGTGCCCGTCATGACGTTGCGCGCGGAGACGCCCGTCAGCGGTTGGATGGACAGCAGGATGTCCGCGGCCGGCACGGCATAGGCCGCGCGCGTGCCCGGCGCCAACGCGGGCGAGTCCGGCACCCACAACGACAACCCGCCCTGCATCCGAAGCCGCAGCCCGCCGTCGTCCGGGCGCTCCAAGACTCCTTCGAGGATGTTCTCCTCCCCTTCCCCTTCACCGGCGAGCAGACCTCGCGCCGCCGCGCCCAGCACCTCGGCCGCGGGCCCGGCCGCGCGGACCTGCCCCTGGTCCAGCAGCAGCGCCTCCCGCGCCAGCACGCGCGCCTCGCCCAGCTGATGCGTGACGTACAGCATCGGCACCCGGGCCTCATCGCGCACGCGCAGCAGGTACGGCAGCACGCGTTCCTTCAGCGCCACGTCCAGCGCGGCGAGCGGCTCGTCGAGCAGCAACAACGCCGGGTCCGTGGCCAGCGCGCGCGCCAACGCCACGCGCTGCTTCTCGCCCCCGGACAGCGTGGCCGGGTAGCGGCGCAGCAGCGGCGCCAGCTCCAGAATCTCCACGGCCTCGTCCACGCGAGAGGCCCGCCCCGGCCGCACGCCGAAGCGCACGTTCTGCTCCGCCGTGAGGTGCGGGAAGAGCAGCGCATCCTGGGGCACGTAGCCCATGCGGCGCTGTTCGGGCGGCACGTCGCTTCGGGCAACGCTGTCCAACAACACGCGGCCCTCCAGCACCACCCGGCCCCGGGCGCCGCGCCGCAGTCCCGCGAGCACCTCCAGCAGCGACGTCTTCCCGGAGCCCGAGCGCCCCATCACCGCCACCGACGCGCCATCCAGCCGCGTGCCCACCTCCAGCGTGAAGCGCGCCAGCGGCAACCGGATGTCCAGCTCCAGGCTCACGCGCGCACCCTCCGCCCACGCCGCCGCGTCACCGCCTCGGTCGCGAACACCGCCACGAAGGCGAGCAGCGCCGCCACGCCCGCCAGCCGCAGCGCCTCCGCGTCCCGCCCCAACTGCGTGCGCTGGAAGATGGCCAGGGACAGCGTCTGCGTACGGCCTGGAATGTTGCCCGCCACCAGAACCGTGGCGCCGAACTCACCCAGCGCGCGGGAGAACGCCAGCAGCGCGCCCACCAGCACGCCGCGCCAGGCCAGCGGCAACGTCACCCGGAAGAAGGCGCGCGTGCGCGAATCGCCCAGCGTGCGGGCCACCGCCACCAGCCGCGGGTCCACCTCCTCGAAGCCCGAGCGCGCCGAGCGCACCAACAACGGGAACGCCATCACCGCGCTCGCCAGCACCACGGCCTTGGGCGTGAAGACGACCTCCACGCCCCACGCGTCCAGCACGCGCCCCAACGGGCCGTTGCGCCCGAGCAACTCCAGCAGCACCAGCCCCACCGCCGTGGGCGGCAACACCAGCGGCAGCGTCAGCACCGTCTCCACCACGCCCTTGCCCGGGCCCTCCCACCGCGCCAATGCGTACGCCACCGCGAGCCCTGGCGGCAGGATGAGCAGCGTGGCCAGCGTCGCCACCCAGAGTGTGAAGGACACCAACGCCGCGACGCCCTCCATCAGGGAGCCCGCGCGCTGGGAACGCCGAAGCCGTGGCGTGCGAAGACCTTCCGAGCCGCGTCCGACTGAAGGAAGCGCACGAACGCCCGCCCGGCCTCCGGCGCGGCGCCCTTCGTCAGCGCCGCCGCCGGATACACGATGCGCGGCACGTCCTGCTCTGGCACCTGGAAGGCGACGCGCACGCGCTTCGAATGCGCCGCATCCGTGGAATACACGACGCCCGCGTCCACGCGCCCCGTCTCCACCGCCGCCAGCGCGGCGCGCACATTGAGCGCCGGCACGATATTCGGCGCCAGCGCCTTCCAGAGCCCCGCCTTCACCAGCCACGCCTTCGCATACACGCCCGCGGGCACCGCCTCCGGGTCCGCCAGCGACAGCCGCTTCAACCCACGCAACCCAGCGGGTGAGGACGGCGCCGACTTCGCGTCCACCGGCACCACCACCACCAGCCGGTTGGACAGCAGGTCCACGCGCGTCGAGGGCGCGACCAGGCCCGCCTTCTCCACCGCGTCCATCTGCGCCGTGTCGGCGGAGAGGAAGACGTCCGCGGGCGCTCCGGCCACGGCCTGACGTGCGAGGTCACTCGAGGCCCCCAGGGAGAACTCCACCGAGTGGCCCGTGGTCTGGGTGAAGGCCGGCGCCAGCTCCTGGAGCGCGTCCGAGGTGCTCACCGCCGCGAACACCAGCACCGTGTCGGCCCGGGCAGACACCCCCGACAACAGCGTGGAGACGGCACAAAGCAGGAACAGATGACGCATGGCGTAGCACCTCGCATATCCGGACAACTCGCGTTGCATTGTCGCCAGGTCAGCGCCCGTCTGGACAACAGATTGACCCGCCCATGCGGGGCCGCTATGGGATACTCCGTGCCACGGAAATTCCACAAAGAGGATGAAGACGTTTCCGAGGACCTGGAGAAGCTCCAGAACCTGCTCCTCGCACTGGGCCGGCGCAGTTCGCTCCGTGACCCCATCGCCAGCATGTGCGAGCAGCTCCAGTTCACGCCACCTCAGGTTCACGCCATCCTCTGGCTGGGTCAGGACGGCCCGCTCACCATGGGCGAGCTGGCGCGCCGGCTGGGCGTCACGGAGAAGACCGTCACGGGTGTGGTGGACCGGCTGGAGCGCCAGGGGCACCTGCTGCGCGAGCGCAGCGCCACCGACCGCCGCGTCGTGCACTGCCGCCTGACGGAGGACGGCCAGTCGACCTGGGAGAGGCTCAACCGCGTGGTCGTCCATGGCATGCACCAGTTCCTGGGCATCCTCGACGTGGGAGACCGCAAGGCCCTCTTCCGCATCCTGGAGAAGCTGGTGAAGCGCATGAGCGCCCCGCCCACGCCGGCCACGCCCGCGCCGCGTGAGCGCACGGGCTGACAGCCGGGCCCCCGGCGGGGCCCCAGCCCTCCAGGCTGCCTGACAGGCTTCATGCCCGGGTGGTCAGCCCCCCTGCGTCGCGCGGCGGTCGCAGCTTCCGACGGGGGGAGGAAGGCGATGAGGGTACACGCGCGCGGGGTGGCGGTAGGGGTGCTGCTGAGCCTGGTGGCCTGCCGGAAGGACGCGGAGGAGCCGCCTCCTTCCACGGTGACCTCCGCGCCGAAGCCGGCCGAGCCTCCCCCGCTGCCCACCGGACGCGCCGTGGCGCTCGCCTCCGTCGCGCCCCTGGTGGCATCCGTGAGTCCGGCCGTCGTCAACGTGGAGGTGCGCCTGGGCGCGCCCACGCCCGGCGAATCGAAGGACACGCCCTGGGGTGGTGACGGTCCCTCGCCTTTCGGAGGTTTGCCGTTCGACGGTCCCCCTTTCGGCGACGCCCCCGAGGACCCGCTGTCTCCCTTCGAGGCTCCCTCGCCCTTCGCACCGCCGGTGCGCGAGGGCATCGGCTCCGGCTTCATCATCGACGCCAGGGGACTGGTGCTCACCAACCACCACCTCGTGGAAGGCGCGGAGGCGATCCAGGTACAGCTCGCCGACGGGCGCGACCTGGAGGCGCGCGTGCTGGGCTCGGACCCGCTCACCGACGTGGCGGTGCTCCAGCTCGAACGCCTGGACGGCGGCAAGCCCTTGCCGGTGGTGCGGCTGGGAGACTCGGATGCGCTGCGTGTGGGGGACTGGGTGCTGGCCATTGGCAATCCCTTCGGCCTGACGTCCAGCACCAGCCTGGGCATCCTCGCAGCGAAGGAGCGCGACATCGCGGCGGGCCCCTTCGACGACTTCCTCCAGACGGACGCCGCCATCAACCCGGGCAACTCCGGCGGGCCGCTGTTCAACCTGAATGGCGAGGTGGTGGGCATCAACACCGCCATCGCTGGCCAGGGCTCGGGCATTGGCTTCGCGGTGCCCAGCAACCTCGTCAAATCGCTGCTGCCCCAGTTGGAGAAGAAGGGCACCGTCACCCGGGGTTGGCTGGGGCTGATGGTGCAGGACATGACGCCCGATTTGGGCGAAGCGCTGGGCGCGCCGGTGCAGGAGGGCGCGGTCGTCACCGACGTCACGGCGGAGACAGCGGCGGCCCGAGCCGGGCTGCGGCCGGACGACATCATCGTCGCCGCGGATGGGCAGCCCATTGACTCGGCGGGCGCGCTCACGCGACTGGTGGCGCTGAAACCACCGGGCGCGGAGCTCACGCTCGCCCTCTACCGGGACGCGAAGAAGCGCGACGTGAAGGCGACGCTGGGCACGCGGCCCGACCTGGAAGGCGTCGCCGAGAAGGAGCCGGCCGTCGGGGGCTCGCAGCGCCCCGCCGAGCATCGCGTGGGGCTGAGCCTGATGGACATGGACCCGGCGCTGGCGGAGTCCCAGGAGCTGCCGCCCTCCGGCGCCTTGGTGACGGAGGTGGCCCCCGCCTCCATGGCCGAACACGCCGGCATGCTGCCGGGCATGGTGGTGGTGGAAGCCGCGAACAAGCCCGTGCGCGGCGCGAAGGACGTGGTGACGGCGCTGCGGAAGACAAAGCCCGGCAAGTCCGTGCTGCTCCGCGTGGCCCTGCCGGGTGGCGCGCTGGAGCTGCGCGCGCTCACGGTGCCGGAGGAGTAGGCGCGCGCGCCAGCAGCACGCGGGGATGCAGGAGCAGCGCGACGGCCTCGCGCACCGTCCAATAAATGCGGTCGAACGTGTCCAGGTTGCGCTCGGTCTCCAGCGCCGGACTGGTGGCCACCTCCCAGCCATACAGCCGGAAGTAGTTGCGCGCGCGCAGCAGGTGATACGGGTCCGACACCACCACCACGCGCCGAGCCCCCAGCCCGCGCAGCACCTTGGCCGTGAGCCGGGCATTGTCGTCGGTGGAGTGACTGCCCTCCTCCAGGACACACGCCTCCGCCGGGACGCCCATCCGCGTCGCCAGCGACAGCATGGCGCGCGCCTCGGAGGGTGGATTCACGCCCACGCCGCCGGAGAAGACGAGCCGGGGGGCCACGCCGCGATGGTACAGCGCCACCGCGTGCTCGGTGCGCGCGCGCAGCGCCCCGGAAGGCACGCCCCCGGGCAACACGCGCGCGCCCAGCACCACCAGCACGTCCGCGGGCGCGGCCTGCTCGCGCTGACCGAAGCGGTCCACCACCCAGGCGAGGCCGAAGACGCCGCACGTCAGCACGCCCGCGCCCACCATCAGGAGCCGAAAGAGGCGCGCGGTGCGCGGCGTGAGTGACGTGGGCGGCACCCTCCGCACGCTAGCCTGAAGTCGTCCCTCCGCCACCGCGCCAATCCACGCCGATGCCTGGAGGCCACACCGCCGGGGTGGCAAGGCTTGCCAGCGCTGGCGCTTCACCTGAGCGCATGTCCCGACGGGCCCTGGGAAGGCCCGGGGAATGAACCGCATCTCGGCCGCGGCGCGTCGTGACCCGGCGCGTGCGCGGCATGACACGCGGGCCCGGGCGGACTGGACGTGGCCCCATGGGTGCGCTCCAATCCCCCGGGTGATGACTCCTGAAGACGCAACGAAGGCCCTGTCGGATGTGGAGCTGGTGCCCTGCGCGGAGATGGCGCTGATGGACGCGCGGCGGCTGGTGGACGCCTGCCTGGGCGCGGACGTGCCGGCGCTCGTGCATCGCGAGGCCTGCAGCAAGCCGGGCTGCAGCCCGAAGTTCCAGGTGCTGGTGCGCCCCGAGGACGGCCCTCGCGTGGCAGCCCTGCTCCAGCAGCGGTGGATGGACAGCATCGAGCGCGAAGGCCTGGTGCCCATGGGACGCACCGCCGCTCCGGCTGCTCCCATCCCCGAGGACGGCGAGCCGCCCTGCCCGGCCTGTGGCACCGCCGCGCCGCTGCTGGAAGGCGCCTGTAGCGACTGCGGACTCCAGCTCGATTGAGGGACGAGCGGACGCGAGCGGCTGTCACGTCACCGCTTCGTCTCATGAAACATTTACAGCACACTGTGGCCTGCAAACCCAAACGCGGGGCGTCCGCGCCCCCCGCGGAGAGCGTGAATGGAAGTCAAAGGCGTCGCCTTCCTGGCCCGGCAACAGTTGATGGTGCAGACCCATGGGGAGGCGGCCTGGAAGGCGTTCCTCACCGACTTCGCGAAGAAGGAGCCCTTCTACTCCAAGCCCGTGATGCCGGTGTCGCGCATGCCGGCGGACGCGTTCCTCCGGCTCAACGACGAACTGCTGGCGCGCTTCTACAACAACAACCCGAACGCTTATTGGCAGTTCGGCGTGAAGTCCGCCGAGTACGCCCTGGGCCAGGGGCAGCTCAAGGCGATGTTCAGCCAGGGTGACTTCCGGCGCTTCCTGCTGTTCACCCCCGGCATCTGGAAGGGCTACTTCACCGAGGGCGACCTCAACGTGCTCCCTGGTCAGGACCACACCGACCTGCACATCACCAACGTTCCCCGGCCGCACCCCTACTTCGAGCTGTCCGTCATGGGCTTCGCCTCCGGCGGACTGGCCTACCTGGGCGCGCAGAACCTCGAGCACCAGGTGCTCAAGGGCTTCACGCGCGACGACAACGAAGTGCTGTACCGCTTCAACGTCGGCTGACGCCCGCGCCGGCCCGCGCCTTACTCAAGGCGCGGTGCCGGTGGCCGCGCGCTCGGCGACCACGGGCATGGCTTCCGGCTTCAGCCGCAGGTCCGCCACCACGGGGTAGTGGTCGGACACGTCCACGCGCAGCACCCGGCTGGCCACGGACGTGAAGGCATCACACGCCAGCACGTAGTCGATGCGCAGCGTGGGCAGGAAGAGCGGCAGCGGATACGTGCCTCCCGTGCCTCCGGTCGCAGCGGCGACGTCATGCAGGGCCCGCCGCAGCAGCCGCGTGGAGCGTGAATCCGGTCCGTCGTTGAGGTCCCCCATCAACACCTTGGGCCGCGAGTCCTGTGCCATCAGCCGCGCCACGTACGCGCTCTGCCGCACGCGGGTGTCGCTGTTGAAGGGCCGGCGGATGAGGTGCGTGAGGTAGACGCTCACCTCGCGCCCGTCCACCTCCACCACCGCATGCGCCACCGTGCGAGGCTCCGCGCCGCGCGGCCCTGGCAGCGGGTACTGCGCCAGCGCCTCCAGCGGGAAGCGCGACAGCACGGCGATGCCGTAGGCCCCGCCGAACAAATCCGTGGTGCGGAAGTGGGCGCGGTGCTTCAGGCCGGTGAGGCGGGACAGCTCCTCCGTCTGGTCCAGGCCGCGCGCGCGGGTGGACCCCACGTCCACCTCCTGCAAGGCGACGACGTCCGGCACCGCGGCGCGAATCACGTGCGCCACGCGCTCCAACCCGCGGGCACCGGATTGGATGTTGAAGGTCATCACCCGCAGCTCTCCCGGGACGCGCCGTACGGCGGCGACGGACTCGATGGAGGCGAGGTGGCTAGGGCCGGTCACACACGCGAGCGGCCCCATCAGGAACAGGATGGGGAGGAGGCGGCGAAGGCTCATGGGCGGAAGGGGCGCGATGTTAAGCCCCCTCCGCGGACCTGTCGCCCTGCCCCCCAGGCTCGTCCGGAAGGCAGCCGGCCTGGCGGGCCATCAGCAAGCAGGGTGGCGAGGCCGTGTCCGCCCTCCACGGGAGGGGCCCGACCCGGGAGCCGGCCTGCGTCCGGTCCGGGCCACCCTTCCCCCTGCTCCATCCCACGCCCAACCTGTTTCTTCATGAAAACGACACTGGCATCCGATTCGTCTGGCCGGTCCCGCTGGCGCTCGTGGGCGCTGATGGCCATTCCCGCCGCCCTGCTGCCCGTGGGACTCCTGCGCTACCGCGCCCGGCGCCGCGCACGCCGACCAGCGCCCCTGCGCAGCGCCGTGGGACTGGGACTGGTGTCCGTGGCCATCCTGCGGCTGGCGGGCAACTCCCGGCGAAAGATTCGACGGGTGCCGCCCTTCGCCGCCTTCCTGCCCGACGAGTTCACCGCCTCGGTGGCCTCCGGTCACTGACGGCGCTGTCGCGCACGGAGGCCTCCTTTCAACGAGGCCTAGCGGCGGCGGCGCAGGCGGGTGCCGAGCAGCACCAGGGCCGCGCCCAGCAACGGGATACCGCCCGCGGCGGCGCAGCCACCGCCGTCATCACCACCACCGTCGCCGTTGCCGCCGCCAGTCGCCACGGTGACGTTGAGCGTGGTGGCCGCGGAGGCGTCTCCCTGATCGGTGCCGTTCTCGTTCACCGAGTTGCCCGCGCCGTACAGGGTGACGGTGCCGGGAGTGGACGGCGCCACCAGGGTGAAGTCGAAGCGGGCCGCGCCGCCGGAGAACGCCTGGATGTTCTTGTGGGTGACTTCCCCGCTCAGCTTCTGCGAACCCGTGCCCGGGTTGAGCGTGCCGCCGTTGTCGCTCACCGCCACGTTGTAGCCCGCGCCGGAGGCCGGACCGCCCCGGACGACGAGCGTGTAGTTGCCGGTGGCGCCCGGCGCCAGCGTGGCGGGCCCTTCGATGGTCACCGTGGGCGCGCTGCCGCCGGTGTGGCACTCTGCACAAGTGAGGCTTGAGCCCTGCTTGCCGCTTCGGCCACTGATGCCCATGGAATTGGCGAACGCGGAACCGGAGACAAGGCACGCCGACACAACGCCGGCAACTCCGAGTGATGCAAGGTACGACCGCATGAAGCCTCCAAAAAGGAACGACGGGAAGGAGGCTCTCTACATAGCGCGCCCCTCCCACCCTTCACAGCCACCCTAACGGCCGCTACTGCGCAGCAATACCGCACAGGCCTCGTCACGAAGTTGAGACAAGGTGAAGCGCGTTCCCACACCGGAGTGCTCCAGTCCGGCCCCCAGGGAAAGCACCCCGTGCGCCACGGTCCAGGCCAGGTTGGCCAGCCGACGCGGCTGGAGCCCCGGGGCCAGTCGGCCCGCGCGCGCATCCGCCTGGAGCCGCGCCTCCAGCACGTCATTCAGCTGTCCACTCAGCGCCAACACCCGTGATTGGTGGGCCTCGGATTGCCGCCCCATCAACTGTGGCCACAGATAGACGACGCGGAAGCCGTCCAGGTCCTCCGAGTACAAATCCACCCGGGCCCGAACCAGCGCGGCCAGGGCCTCCACGCCGCTGGCCGCGGCCGTCACCGCCGCCTCCAGCACCTTCACCTCGCGCTCCAGTCCCTCCACCGCCAACGCCCCCACGAGGTCCTCCTTGGAGCGGAAGTAGTAGAAAAGTGAAGGCTTGCTCAGGTCCGCCTCCGCCGCCACGGCCTCCAGGGTCAGTCCCAACACCCCGCCCCGAACCAACACCGCCCGTGCGGCGACGAGGATGGCCTGACGGCGTCCCTCCTGACGCCGCGCCTTGCGCGCCTCGCGCTCGGAGGGCTCGGCGGTGGGAGCCGGCGCGGGGATGGGCGCGGCGGGTGACGCGGCCGGGCGACGGCGGCCCGGCGCGGGCTTGCGGCCACCGCCGCTAGAACCGGGCAAAGGCATTCCGCACCGCCTCCCGGCCGCCCTGCTCCACCACGTCACCGTGACACACCACCACGCGCTCCACGTCCCAGGCCTGGGCCCGCGCCAGGGACGCGCGCACGGCCTCCCGGTCCTTGATGACGGAGCGGATCAGCATGGTCGGCGCCAGCCGCTGCCACGCGCCGCTCAGCTTCAGGTACATGCGGGTGAACCACGAAGGCGTCCGGTGCACGTTGAACGCCAGGTCGGTGACGAACAGCGTCTGGCTCGGGCGGTGGAAGAAGAGCAGTTCGTCCACCTTGGGCATCCCCTGGACGAGCACCTGGTCCAGGACGCTGGCCCAGCTGGCCTCGGCCGTGTCACCCAACTCCAGGTCGATGCGCAGGTCCGGCCGCTTGCGCCGCAGCGCCGCGGGCGCGGCCACCTTCGCGTCTGGATAGGCCGCCGCCCAGTCCCGCACGTACAGGTGGTGCATCAGGTTGGGCGCCACCAGGAAGCGCACCGGCCCGAGCGCATCCACCGCCGCCCTTGCCTCCGGACTGAAGCGGACGGGCGAGTGGAGCCACAGCCCCCCATCCGGCAGGCGAACGGCCGTCATCCGGCCCCCCAAATCCATCCCCCCGATGCGGAACTCCACCGCGAGCACGTGCACGTCGTCGGCCACCTGGCGAAACATGACTGCCTCCTGGATGCGGATTCAACCGGAGCTCATTATTCTGACCATTGGTCGAAAAATACAATCCCGTCCAGGAAGAGACCCAGTGCCCGTCCGGGTGACGGGGCCGTTGATTTCCGGGTGGGCCCGGCGTAGGCAACCGTCCTCTTTCCACGACTTTTGAAGGGTGCTCCGCACATGGCCGAGAAGCTCACGCCCCGCGAGAAGGGCTTTTCCGAGTGGTACGTCGACCTGGTCCAGAAGGCGAAGCTCGCCGACTACTCGGACGTGAAGGGCTGCATGGTCATCCGGCCCAATGGCTATGCGCTGTGGGAGAACATGCAGCGCGTCCTGGACAAGATGTTCAAGGACCTGGGCCACAGGAACGCCTACTTCCCGCTGCTCATCCCCGAGAGCTACCTGAAGAAGGAAGCCGAGCACGTCGAGGGCTTCAACCCGCAGCTGGCCGTCGTCACCCACGCGGGTGGTTCCAAGCTGGAGGAGCCCTACGTCATCCGGCCCACCAGTGAGACTATCATCAACCGCAGCTTCGCCAAGTGGATCCAGAGCTACCGGGACCTCCCGATGCTGCTGAACCAGTGGGCGAACGTGATGCGCTGGGAGATGCGCACGCGCCTGTTCCTGCGCACCACCGAGTTCCTCTGGCAGGAAGGCCACACCTGTCACGAGACGGAAGAGGACGCGGAGAAGGAGACCCGGCAGATGCTGGAGGTCTACCGGACCTTCGCCGAGGACTACATGGCGATGCCGGTGCTGACCGGCCAGAAGTCGGAGTCCGAGCGCTTCGCCGGCGCGCTGCGCACCTACAGCATCGAAGCGATGATGCAGGACAAGAAGGCGCTCCAGGCGGGCACCAGCCACAACCTGGGACAGAACTTCGCCAAGGCCTTCGACACCCAGTTCCAGGGCCGCGACGGCAAGATGCACCACGTGTGGCAGACGTCCTGGGGCGTGTCCACGCGCCTCATCGGCGGCCTCATCATGACCCACTCGGATGACGCCGGCCTCATCGTCCCGCCGAAGCTGGCGGCCACGCACGTGGTCATCATCCCCATCTTCGGCAAGGCCTCCGACGCGGAGAAGGCGCAGGTGCTGGAGAAGACGAACGCGCTGGCCGCGGACCTGCGCAAGGCCGGCCTGGGCGTAGTGCTGGACGACGACGACACCAAGAGCCCGGGCTTCAAGTACAACGAGCACGAGCTCATCGGCACGTGTCTGCGCATCGAGCTGGGGCCCAAGGACCTGGCCAAGAACTCCTGCGTCATGGTCCGCCGCGACGTGCGCCAGAAGGAGTTCGTGTCGCTGGACGAGGCCGTGTCCAAGGCCCAGGCCATGCTGGACGCGATGCAGAAGGACCTGTTCACCAAGGCCAAGTCCTTCCGCGACTCGCACACCTTCGAGGTCAACTCCTACGAGGAGCTGAAGGAGAAGGCGGACCAGGGCTTCCTGCTGGCGCACTGGAACCTGGACCCCAAGGTGGAGGCGCGCATCAAGGAGGAGACGGGCCTGACGACGCGCTGCCGTCCCTTCGACCTCAACCAGGAGCCGGGCAAGTGCGTCGTCACCGGCGAGCCTTCGCCGGGCCGCATCGTCTTCTCCAAGGCGTACTGAGTCCCTGTCGCATCAGGGGCCGGCGGTGGGGCACGACACCGCCCGCCGCCGGCTCGAACTGGAAGGCGCCCCCCGCAGCGCTCCTGGTGGCACCGGACACGAGCAGGGCGACACCCACCGGCTCCCATGCTGAAGAGAGTCGAAGGACTGTGTCTCGCCCACGATGTCAGGAGCCGTGAGTCATGCGCCTGTTCACCGCCGTCACCCTGGGGCCCGCCATCGAAGCGCGCACCACCGAGGAGTTGCACCGGCTGCGCCCCCTGGCCCCCCAGGCCCGCTGGGTGAAGCTGGAGGGCCTCCACCTCACGCTCGTGTTCCTGGGCGACGTGGATGACGCACGCCTGCCCACCATCCACGACGCCCTGGCGCCGATCGGAGCTCGGCATTCCCCCTTCGTGCTGTCTGTCGTCGGTGGCGGCGCTTTTGGCGCGCCCGCCCACCCACGCGTGCTCTGGGCGGATGTGTGCGGCGCCACGGACGCGCTGAAGGCCTTGCAAGCGGATACCGCCCAGGCGCTCCAGCCGCTTGGCTTCGAGTCCGAGCATCGCGAGTACACCGCGCACCTCACGCTGGCCCGCGCGAAACACCCGCGTGGAGACGCCGCCCTCCTCGCATGCGTCCAGGCGCTGAAGGACACGTCACTGGGCGAAGGGCGTGTGGACCAACTGGTGCTCTTCGAGAGCAAGGGCGGCCATTACCTGCCCCGAGTGGAGGTGCCCCTCACCCGCACGCTGGGGTAGCGGCACCCTCGTGACGGCTGGCATCCAGGCTGCACTCTCCGCACTCCGGAAGCAGCCAGGCACCTGAAAGGACTCGTCAATGCGGTGGATGGTCATGCTGATGGTGTGGTTCGGGGCCCACAACGCGGGCGCGGCGCCACATGAGGGCCTGGAGGCCAGGTTGCAGACGGGAGACATCGTCCTGCACACCTCGCGCTCCTCGCAGTCACAGGCCATCCAGAAGGCCACGCAGAGCCCCCTGTCCCATGTGGGCATGGTGGAGGTGACCGAACAGGGCGCGTGGGTCGTGGAGGCCGTGCAGCCGGTGCAGCGAATCCCGTTCTCGAAGTGGAAGGCCCGGGGCGTGAAGGGCGGCATCCTCGTCCTACGCCCTCATGAACTGAGCGAGGCGCAGCGCCAGCAGGCGGTGACGGCGGCCAAGGCGCACCTGGGCAAGCCGTATGACTGGCACTTCGGTTGGGGGGACGACGCGATGTACTGCTCGGAGCTGGTGCGCAAGGCCTACGCCCAGGGGGCGGGCTTGGAATATGGGAAAATGGAGCGGCTGGACTCGCTCCGCGTGAAGGGCCTGGAGCACCAGCTCCGCGAACGTTACGGGAAGCGGGTTCCCCTGGATTTGGAGCTGGTGACGCCCGCTAGCATCGCCGCGGATGTACGCCTGGAAGTGGTCCACTCCGACTTCCCGTCCGTGAGGTAGGTGCGGGCTCGCGAGGATGCAGCGGCGGGGCACGGACGCGATAGAGTGTCCGCATGCGACGCGTTCTGGTGCTCCTCCCTCTCCTCGCGCTGGCCAACTGTAAGAAGGACGAAAGCCCTGGCGCTGCCAAAGTCACGGTGGACTACTCGGGCTTTCTGCCCGGCTGCGTTCAGGTGAACGCACGCGACGAGGGCAGCGGCAAGGAGCTCTCCACCACCGTTGCCGGCAAGGGCGAGCCCACCGGAGGCTCGCTGACGGTCGCGGTGATTGCGCCCAGCGGCTGGGGCTCGACCATCCAGGTGGAGGCGCGCGCCTTCGAGCAGACCTGCGAGGCCGCGAGCCCCGTGGTGACGCGGTCCACGTCCGTGACGCTGACGCCAGGAACCCCCGTCCCGGTGGCCCTGTCCCTCCAGGCGACGGATGGGGACGGCGACGGTTACGTCTCCGTGCTCACGGGCGGCACGGACTGCCATGACAACAACCCGAACATCCACCCGGGCGCGACGGAGCTCTGCAACAACGTCGACGACAACTGCAACGGGCAGTCGGACACGGTGGAGCTGCGCCTGGGCCAGAGCTGCACGGAGGGCGAAGGCTGTGAGGGCGTCCGTGCGTGCGGTGGGAACGGCGAGGTCATCTGCAACATGCCGCTGGCCGCGTATGCCTACCCCGACGTGGACCAGGATGGACACGGCGACCGGAACGCCGCTCCCGTCGCCTTCTGCGCCGGAATCCCGCAGGGCTATGTCACGGGTCCCGCGGACGACTGCAACGACAACAACGCCAGCATCCGGCCAGGAGCGACGGAGCTCTGCAACGGCGTCGACGACAACTGCAACGACCAGATTGACGAGACGTTCACCGACCTCGGCACGGCGTGCACCGCGACCGCCCAGTGCCCCGGCGTCTACGTCTGCGACGCCTCGGGCATCGCCACCACCTGCCAGCCCACGGCGACGCCCAACGACTGGTTCCTGGACGGTGACGGAGACACCTTTGGTGATGGCACGGCCGTGACGTCCTGCGTCTCGCCTGGCGCGGGCTACGTCGAGGCTGGTGGTGACTGCAACGACGGCAACCCGTTCACCTACCCTGGCGCGCCGGAGTTGTGCGACGGCCTGGACAACAACTGCGACGGGAATGTCGAAGGCCCCGAGGTCTGCCCGAGCGGTGGTGCCAACTGGGCGGCCCGGACCGTGGGTGCAACCAATCAGGAGTGGCGCTCCATCTTCACGGAGGTCTCAGGTGATGTGACTGTCGTGGGCAATCAGGGAGGCGTCGCGATTCTCACGCCGGGCTCGACCACATTCCAGACCAACGCGACCAACTGCGGCGACAACAACAGGGGCTGGAACGCCGTCTGGACGGACATGGCCAACCAGGGCCGCCTCTACCTCGGCTCGTCGGGAGGTAGCCTCACCTTCCTGGACAGGAGTCAGAATGCCTGCACCCAGACGCATGACATGTCCCGATGGATCCGAGGGCTCGTCGGCTTCCGCCGCGAAGGGACCCTTGAGATTCATGGGGTCACTGAGAACTCCGGCTCAGCGAACCAAGGCCTGACTTTCACGTGGACCGGAGAAGCCGGGGCGAATGAGCTGAAATTCGGAACCACCACTGTCGGGCCGCTGCACGACGTCCACGGACGTTCCCGGTCATTGCTGTTCGCGGTGGGCGGCTTCGATGGAGGGTCCAGCAGACCTCGAATCTACCGTTTCAACACCAACACCAGTCAGTGGCAGTCGGAGAGCGTGGAGACCGCAATCTCAGGCCTGGGCCGACTTCGCGGCGTCTGGGTGGTGAACGACAAGGTCGCCTTCGCCGTCGGTGACCATACGGGCGGGAAGAACACGGTCCTCCAGTGGGACGGCAGCAACTGGAGCAGGCTGTCCTTCCCCGACACTCACAAGGAAGAACTGACCTCCGTCGTCGCCTTCGGTTCGAAGTCCGTCTACGTCACCGCGTTCAACGGCCGCATCTACCGGTACGACGGCACGGGGTGGCAGATTGTCTTCGAGAACACGAGCCTGCGCTTCAACGACATCGCTGGCACCAGTCCCGCGGACCTCTGGGTCGCGGGCAACGCGGGTCAGATTCTCCACTGGCCCCAGTAAACCGGCTCACCTCACCCGCCGCGCCACCACGAAGCGGCGGGTGAACGGGAACGGCGTCCCATACGGCTGCGCGGGATAGGACTCGCGCAGCAACGGGCGCAGCGTCTCCACGAAGGCGCGCGCCTCCTCCTCCCCGAGCGCCGCGAGCACGGGCCGCAGCGTCGTCCCCAGCAGCCACTCCAGCACCGCGTCCTCGCCCGGGAGCACGTGCAGGTACGTTGTCTCCCAGGCCTCCACCGTCAGCCCCAGGCCGAACAGCCAGGACGCATACACAGGCAGGGACTCCACCGGCCTGCGCCGCACGGGCGCCAGGACAGAAGCGAAGCGCGGCAAGGCCCGCACCTCGTCGACACGCCGGTGCGAAGGCGCATCGAAGTTGGCCGGCACCTGGAAGGCCAGCACCCCGCCGGGCGCCAGCTTCGCCACCAACCGCCCGAGCAACACCTCGTGGTCCGGCAGCCAATGCAGCGCCGCATTGGACACGAGCACGTCCAGCGGCGCGGGAGGCTCCCAGTCCGCGAGGTCCGCTACCTCGAAGCGCACCGAGCCCACGGACGCACCGCGACGGGCCGCCTCAATCATCTCCGAGGACGCATCCACACCGGACACCTGGGCGGACGGCCAGCGCTCGGCCAACACGCGCGTGAGGTCCCCGGTGCCACACCCCAGGTCCGCGACCTGGGAGGGCGACGCCGCGTCCACCCGCGACAGCAAATCGAAGAAGGGACGCTTTCGCTCGTCGCGAAAGCGTGAGTACTGCGCCGGGTCCCACATGGCGGCCTCCTGTCATGGGAGAACCTAACGCCCAGGGTCCTTCAGCGCGGTATCGCGGGACACGCTCCCCAGGAAGGAAGCGTGTCCCAGGGACAACGCTCTACTTGGCGCGGCGGCGACGGGCGCCCGCGTCCGGCGCGCTCCCGGCGTCCTCGCCACCCTCCACGGCGGCCCCGGTGCCGTCGGCCGCACCGGCCGTCCCGGCGTCCGTGCCCGCGTCGGCCTCCGGGAGCTCAATCTTCGGCGGCGGGTTCACCAGCGTGAGCGAGGTGAGGAACTCGTCCGCGCCCGGCGCGCCGATGCCCGCGTTGTAGACGGTGATGAGGTTGTACACGCGCGGCCCCACCAGGAAGCTGCGGCCCTTCACCTCGCCGCTCGGCGACGCCAGCATGTAGGCCTTGCCCGGGTAGCCATCCAGGGTGATGTCCTCGGAGCTCTTCAGCTCGCCACCCACCTGCCCGGCGATGCCCTGGATGCCGCCGTTGATGAGCGCCTCGGCGGGCACCGTGGCGACGAACGCCTCCGGGTAGTCCACCGCGTTGACGATGTAGCTGACACCGCCCTCATTGGCCGCGTACGTGACGAGCGTGGCCTTGTCCGTCCGCTTCGGCAGGGCGGCCTCGCTGCGCTGCGCCTGCGGCGGGGGCCCCGGCAGCTTCACGGTGAAGCCCTCGGGAGCATCCATGACGTTGAACGCGACGGCGGGGGTCTCCTCTCCACCCTCGTTGGCGACCTCCTCGATGGTCGAGGTGGCTTCCCGGTTATCGGGCTTCTGCTGACCGGCGCACGCGGCGGCAATCAGCGACAGGGTGGCGAGGCTGGCGACAAGGCGGGACAACGGGGACATGGGCACACTTCCTGAGTGTGGTTGAACGCAGCGCGTCGAAGGACGCTAGACGAACTTCCTGGTTGCTGACTACCCGACTTTGGGAGGGGAGCCATTTTCATTGCGCGCCGGACTCTACCGGAGCGTCGGCGAGAGGACGTAGCACCCGCCACTACTCGCCGAGATACGCACGCCGGACCTCCGCGCTCTCCAGGAGCGCCTTGCCCGGCCCCGCCATCACGACCTCGCCCGTCTCCAACACATAGCCGTAGTGCGCGGCGTTGAGCGCCAGATGGGCGTTCTGCTCCACCAACAGCACGCTCACGCCCGTGGCATTCACCTCGCGCAGGGTGCGGAAGATGGCCTCCGTCACCTGCGGCGCCAGCCCCAGCGAAGGCTCATCCAACAGCAGCAGCTGCGGCTTGCTCAACAGCGCGCGCGCAATGGCCAGCATCTGCTGCTCGCCGCCCGACAGCGTCCCCGCCATCTGCTTGCGGCGCTCCTTGAGCACCGGGAAGAGCGTGAAGCTCTTCTCCAGGTCCTGCTGGATGCCGGAGGTGTCCGTGCGCAGGTACGCGCCCAGCTCCAGGTTCTCCTGGACGGACATGTTGGGGAACACGCCCCGGCCTTCCGGCGCGTGCGCCATGCCGCGCGGCACCAACTGGTGCGCCTTCATGTTCGTGGTGTCGTGCCCGTTGAACTGGATGCGTCCGGCGCTGGGCTTGAGCATGCCGCTCACCGCGCGCAGGGTGCTCGTCTTGCCCGCACCGTTGGCGCCGATGAGGGCCACCACCTCGCCCTTGCCCACCGTCAGTGACACACCCTTGAGCGCCTGGATGGCGCCGTAGTGCACCTTGATGCCGTCCACCGACAGCAGCGGCGGGAAGGCCTGGCGCTCCCCCAGCGTCTTCACCTGCGCGTCGCTCACGCCGCCCCTCCATGGCTCTCCAGATAGCTGTCACCCAGGTACGCCTCGATGACCTTCCGGTCGCTGCGCACCTGCGCCGGCGCGCCCCGGGCAATCGTCTCGCCGTGGTCCAGCACCGTGATGGATTCGCAGATGCCCATGACCAGCTTCATGTCGTGCTCGATGACGAGCACCCCCAGCTTGAAGTCGTCCCGAAGCTTGCGGATGAGCACCATCAGGTCCGCCTTCTCACGGGTGTTCATGCCCGCCGCGGGCTCGTCCAGCAGCAGCACCTTGGGCTGCGTGCCCAGCGCGCGCGCGATTTCCAGCCGGCGCTGCTCGCCGTAAGGCAGGTTGCGAGCCTCCTCGTCGCGGCGGTGCGACAGGCCCATGACCTCCAGCAGGTGCTCCGCCTGCTGCGTCAACTCCCGCTCCTCCTGCTGGAAGCGAGGCGTCAGCAGCAGCGCGCGCCACCAGTCGCGGTAGTTGATGAAGGCGCCCTTCACCTTCGCGCCCAGCCCCACGCCTTCGGGGTGCAGCGAGCCCTGCGCCCGGCACGCCACCTTCACATTGTCCAACGCGGTGAGCGCGCGGAACAGGCGGATGTTCTGGAAGGTGCGCGCCAGCCCCAGGTGGTTGATTTGATGCGGCAGCCACCCGTTCACCCGCTGCCCGCCCACGCGGACCTCGCCCTGGGTGGGCTGGTACACGCCGGTCAGCACGTTGAACGCCGTGGATTTACCGGCGCCGTTGGGGCCGATGAGCCCCTGCAGGTCACCCTGCCGCACGGAGAGGTTGAAGTCCGTCAGCGCCTTGAGGCCGCCGAACTGGATGCTCACCCCATCCGCCTGGAGCAACGGCGCTCCGGCCTCCGCCTTCGTCTCCTGCACGGCCGCGCTCACGCCAGCCCCCTGCGCTTGCGCGGAATCCACCGCGGCAGCACGTCCCAGATTTCCTTCGTCCCGAACAGGCCCTGGGGCCGCGCCAGCATCAGCACCACCAGCAGCAGGCCGTACACGGGCATGCGAATCTGGTCCACCTTCTGCGCCAGGCTGCCTTCAGCCCCCAGCAGGGTGAACAGCGAGCGCATGCCTTCGGGCAGCAGTGTGAGGAACGTGGCCGCGATGATGGCGCCCGTCGTGGAGCCCAGGCCGCCCAGCACCACCATGACGACGATTTCCATCGACTTCACGAAGGTGAAGGAGCCGGGGTTGATGATGGGCACGAAGTGCGCGAACAGCGCGCCGGCGATGCCGGCGAAGAACGACGAGATGACGAAGGCGCGGACCTTGTAGCCCGTGGTGTCCACGCCCATGGCCTCGGCGGCCACCTCGTCCTCGCGGATGGCCCACAGGCTGCGGCCGTGGCTGGAGCCGGTGATGCGCCGGGCCACCAGCACCGTGAGGAACACGAAGAAGTACACCATGGCCGGCGAGGACGTCTGGGGGATTCCGGAAAGGCCCAGCGCCCGGCCGAACGCGTCCGTGTTCTGCACCACCACGCGGATGATTTCGCCGAAGCCCAGCGTGACGATGGCCAGGTAGTCCCCGCGCAGCCGCAGCGAGGGCAGGCCCACCAGGAAGCCGCATAGCGCCGCCGCCAGGCCGCCCACCAGCAGCGACACGACGAAGAACACCTGGTCGCTGACCGCCACCGACAGGAAGGAGAGCGCCACGTCCTTGAGGTTCAGCGACAGGACGCCGGAGATGTAGGCCCCCACCGCCATGAAGCCCGCATGGCCAATGGAGAACTGCCCCGTCATCCCGTTCACGATGTTGAGGCTGACCGCGAGGATGATGTTCACCCCCACCACCGACAGCAGGTAGGAGGCGAAGGGCGCATCGCTCATCAGCCACTGGAACAGCGCCAGCACCGGCAGCGCCAGCAGCACGGGCAGCAGGCCGCGCAGCGACGCGGGGACGGCGGAGCGGGCCTGGGGGACGGGAATCGCCGGAGTCTCCATCAGACCTTCTCCGCGGCGACGCGGCCGAAGAGGCCGCCCGGCTTCACCAGCAGCACCAGGATGAGGAAGCCGAAGGCCACCGCGTCACGCCAGGTGCTGGCCGCGTAGCCCACCACGAACTCCTCCACCAGGCCCAACACCAGGCCGCCCACCACGGCGCCCTGCACGTGGCCGATGCCACCAATCACCGCCGCCACGAAGGCCTTGAGGCCCACGTACAGGCCCATCAGCGGGCTCACCGACGTGTCCTTGATGGCGTAGAGCAGGCCGGCGCCCGCCGCCAGCGCGCTGCTCAGCATGAACGTCAGCGCGATGACGCGGTCGGTGGGGATGCCCATCAGCGCCGCCACGCGGTGGTCCCAAGACACCGCGCGCATGGCCTGGCCGAAGCGCGTGCGGAACACCAGGTACTGCAGGCCCACCATCAGCGCCACGGCGATGCCGAAGCTGATGACCTGCCAGTTCCACACCACCACGTCCCGGTCGCCAATGACGAGCCACTCCACCGGCTCGATGACCTCCGGGAAGGCCCGCGGCGCCGCGCCCGGCAGGAAGCCGATGTCCAGTTGGAAGCCGTAGGACAGCGCGAAGGAGATGCCGATGGCGGTGATGAGCGCGGTGAGGCGCGGCTTCTCCCGCAGGGGGCGGTACGCGAAGCGCTCGATGAAGAACCCGAGCAGCGCGCAGCCCAGCATGGCCACCGCGAACACGACGGCCACGCCCAGCAGGGAGCTGCGCATGTCGCGCCCGAGCGCGAACGCGGTGGCGTAGCCCATGTAGACGCCGACCATCATGACGTCGCCGTGGGCGAAGTTGATGAGCTTCAGGACGCCGTACACCATCGTGTAGCCAAGCGCGACGAGCGCGTAGATGGTGCCGGCGGCCAGGCCGTTGATGAGGTGCTGGAGGAGCTGCGCCATTAGGGATTGATGGTCGTGACGTACTGCGTCTTGCCATCCTCGACCTTGAGGACGACGGCGGACTTCACGGCGTTGCGCTGGGCATCCAGTGTCACCGTGCCCGCCACGCCCGGGAAGTCCTTCGTCTGGGCAATGGCGTCACGCACGGAGGGGCCGCTCAGGTCCTTGGCGCGCTCCAGGGCGCCCACCGCCACGCGGGCGGAATCGTAGCCCAGCGCGGCCAGGGCGTCCGGCACCGCGCCGTACGCGGCCTTGTAGTCCGCGATGAACTTCTGCACGCGCGGATCCGGGTTGTCCGGCGAGTAGTGGTTGGAGAAGTAGCTGCCCTCGATGGCGCTGCCGCCCAGCTCGAAGAGCTTCTCGGAGTCCCAGCCGTCGCCGCCCATCAGCGGAACCTTCAGGCCCACCTCGCGCGCCTGGCGGGCGATGATGCCCACCTCGCTGTAGTAGCCCGGCACGTAGATGCCTTCCGGCTGCGACTTGCGGATGGCGGTGAGCTGGGCGCGGTAATCCGTGTCGCCCTGGCTGTAGCTCTCCACGGCCGTCACCTTGCCGCCCATCTCCGTGAACTTGCGCCTGAAGACGTCCGCCAGGCCAATGGAGTACGCGCTCTTGTTGTCCTGGAGCACCGCCACCGTGTTCAGCTTCAGGTTCTCCCGCGCGAACTTCGCCATCACGAAGCCCTGGAACGGGTCGATGAAGCAGACGCGGAAGATGTAGTCACCCTTCTCGGTGACGGTGGGGTTGGTGGAGGACGGCGTAATCATCGGCACGCCCGCCGCCTGCGCCTTCTCCGCCATGGCCAGCGAGTTGGACGACGCCACGTCACCGAGGATGAGCGCGACCTTGTCCTGCGTAATCAGGCGCGTGGCGGCCTGGGCGGCCTCCTCGGGCTTGCTCTGGTTGTCGTAGACGCGGATGGACAGCTTCTTGCCCTTCACCCCGCCCGCGGCGTTGGCCTCCTTGAGGGCCAGCTCGATGCCGTTGCGCGTGGAGATGCCGAAGGTGGCCTGGCCACCGGTGAGCGAGCCCACCTGGCCCAGCAGGATGGTGTTCGCGTCCGCCGGAGCGCCCCCGGGCGCCGCCCCCTGCCCCTGCGCGGCCTGAGTACCTCCTTCACCCGAAGGAGCAGGCTGCGTCTTCTTCTCGCAAGCGGCCACCATGACGGCGAGCGCGGCGAGGAGCATCGGGGCAAGTCGTCGCATGCGGGGCTTCCCTTCTCGGAAACTGACACGGCAAAGCCCTGGTTTTCTAGGGGACACCTCTCCATGGGTCAAGCGTGCAGCCGTCCCGAGCCCCCGTCACACACCCCCTGTGCGGCGCGTCAGTCAGGAGTGCAGCCCGTCCAACGGGCCGTCGTGGAGCACCTCACCCCGCTCCTCCACCTCCGCCGTCTCTTTCCGAACGGTGGCGTGAACCTGCCGGAGCACCTCGTCGGTGTACCGGGAAACCGCAACCTCCTGCCAGACATGCACGGACCTGGTGACCTCCACCCGCTCCTCGCGCAGGGGGATGACGAAGGTGCCCGCCTCGAAGGGTACCAGCCCCTCCAGCACCGGCCGGGCGGACGCCACGGCCTCTGGCGCCGGCGGGCCCTCGGCGTCCACGGCCTGTTCGGACACCCGCTCCACCACCAACTCCTCGCGGCGCACGGGCACGGAGAAGTGCCGCACCTCGGTCCGCACCACCTTGTGGATGCGCACCTGTCCTGCCTCCCGCACCACCACGTGAGGATGGGCCTCCTCGCGGGCCAGGGGCACCACGAGCTCGCCGGGCGTCGCGAACTCGGCGGAGAGCACGGATTCGGGGTGACCTGACCGCGCCTGCGCCGGGCCTTCCTGCGCCAATGACACCTCGTCCCGCGTCAGCCCCAGGTGCACGTCTTCTCCGCGCACGTCCACCACGTCGCCGTAGCGCGCGGTGAAGGACTTCAGCCGCAGCAGCCCTCCTTCGATGGCGAAGGTCTCCCCGCCACAGCCCACCACGGTGCCCAACCGGGTCCCATCCGCCGTGAAGACCCGCATCCCTTCCCGTACGTCCGTGCGCATCGGAGGACTCCTCTCGTGTGGTGTGGTTCGCGGCTCACGCCTGCGTGGGCAACCCGGGCTCGTTCCAAGGATGCTCCCGGCCATTCGGCCCGCGCCGGAGCACCCGCTCCAGGGGCGTGCTGGGGCGCTCCGGGTCCGGGGCCGTCTCCAGCGCCGCGGGCTTGCAGACAGCGGGCGGCGGGGCGGGCACCAGGGCCAGGACTGGAGGCGGCCGGAGCCGATGGCGCGCGAGCCGGCCCGCCACCAGGGCGCCCAGCATCCCGGAGGCGCAGGCCACGCCCACCACGGGGCCTCGCAGGTCCGGGCGGAGCAGCCGGTGGATGCCACGCACCACCAGGTGCGCCCCCACGCCCGCGGCCGCGCCGCCCATCCACGAATCACTCCAGCGCCACGGCTCCCAGGTTCCCTGCCTGCTCCTCATGACGGTCTCCCGTTGGGTGCTCACGGCACGCGGCCCGGACGCACCTCGCTTGAAGATGGGGTGGGCCGCCGCACCCTGAGAAGCCCCGGACCACGGCCGCCGGCGCGGTGTCGCCAGGGCAGGCGAAAGGACAGGCGGGCGTTCGGGCGGGCAGGCACGGTGCCAAGCCAACTGGCACTGTGTCCTCGGCCCCTGTCACCGGGACCGAGCGCTCACACCTTCCATGATGACCGGGGTGGAAACCCCAGGGCCTCGCGCTCGCACGCGGGGCCTCCACCAGCGCCGGGGTCCAAGGTGTGGCCAGCAGGTCCACCCGCCCCGGTCACGAGGAGCCAGCCATGTACCAACGCAGCGACGTCAACGAAGGGATGGTCGTCCGCAGCATCGACGGCGAAAAGCTCGGCAAGGTCTTCGCCGTCGGCGACGGCGAATTCCACATCGAGAAGGGCCTCTTCTTCCCGAAGGACTACCTGGTCCGGTACTCGGAAATCAGTCGCATCGACGGCTCGGAAATCATCCTCAGCCACGGCAAGGAGATGCTGAGCCGGCTGACGGAGGAGGACCGCACGGGCACCATCGCCGGCACGGGTGGCGGCGCGGGCGTGGGTCCGGGCGCGGTGGGACTGGGCGCCGACCGGGCCGCGGCCCGCGCCAGCACGGGCATGGACGCCACCACGGACACCGCGGGCCTGAGAGCCACGGACACCGCGGTGGGCGCGCGGGGCATCCACGGCCGAGAGGAGGACATCACCATCCCCCTGCACAGGGAGGAGGTGGACGTGCTCAAGCGGGACGTCCAGGCCGGTGAGGTCCGTGTCCACAAGGACGTGGTGGAGGAGGACCGGGAGATGGACGTGCCGGTGCGCCGCGAGCGCGTCCGCGTGGAGCGCCGGGACGTGAGCCCGGGACGCCCGGCGATGAATGCCTCGTTCCAGGAGGAGACCGTCGTCGTCCCGCTGCGCGCCGAGGAAGTCGAAGTCCAGAAGCGCACCGTCGTCGACGAGGAGGTCGTCATCCACAAGGACGAGGTGGATGAGGAGCGCCACATCTCCGAGCACGTACGCCGGGAAGAGGTGGACGTCCGCACCGAGGGCAGCGACGAGCGGGCTCGTACGCTGAACGCGCCCTCCGACGACCCGCTCAAGCGTGGGTACTGAGCGCGCCCCCGGCCCCTCTCTCCTCCCGGGAGGGGCCGGGTCTCCCTCCCCGCTTCGTCAGGGTGAGGACTTCCGGAGCCGCGGTCGCATGATGGGCGTTTCGTCCCGGGACAGCCCTCCCGCGGAGGCAGGCCTGGAGGGCGGGCGGTCCAACTGCATGAACTCGCGATGCCGGTCGGGGAAGTGCTTCGCCATGAGCCGCACCAGCTCCGAGTCGTTCGCCGGACGGCAGGCATCCGCCAGCCGGTCCGCCATCTCCCGCGCGCTGCCGAAGCGCGCCTCGGGGCGCTTGGCAAGTGCAGTCTCCAGCACGTCCCAGAGCGCCCGGGGGATGCGCGAAGGCCGCGGCGGAAGGGCCTCGTCGCAGATGGCGTGCATGGTGGCCAACTCGTCGGGCTTCTCGAAGGCCCGCGCGCCGATGAGCGCCTGGTAGAGAACGAGCCCCATGGCGAACAGGTCGCTTCGCGCATCCAGCTTCATGCCGCGCGCCTGCTCGGGGGACATGTACAGCGGCTTGCCCTTCACGATGCCCGGCAGCGTCACCGTGCGCTGGGCGCGGGCCTTGGCCACGCCGAAGTCCAGCACCTTCACCCGCCCGTCGAACCCCACCATGAGGTTGTGCGGGGACAAATCCCGGTGCACCAGCTCGAGCGGCGCGCCGTCCTCGCCTTGTAGCACGTGCGCCGCATGCAGCCCCGCCAGGCCCTGGCACACCACGGCCACCGCGTGCGCCGTCTCCAGCGGGCCCTTGGCCGAGCGGAGGAGCCGCGCCAGGTCCACGCCGCGCACCAGCTCCATGGCGATGTAGTACGCGCCCTCCGCCTCGCCGAAGTCGTAGAAGTGCACCAGGTTGGGGTGGGAGAGCCGCAGGCCGATGCGGGCCTCGTCCAGGAACTGCTGGACGATGGAAGGGTCCGAGGACAGGTGCGGGAGGATGCGCTTGAGGGCCACCAGCCGGCCCAGGCCCTCCGGGCCTCGGGTCCGCGCCACCAGCACCTGCGCCATGCCCCCGGTGCCCAGCGGTGTGACCACCTCATAGCGGCCAATGTGGCCCCGTGAGGCCGGAGGCGGCTCCGCGGTGAGCGCGTCCAGCCGCTCCAGCGCGCCCTTGCCGTCTGTCAGCGCGAGGAAGCCCAGCACGGCGGTGTCGAGCTGTTCGCCAATGGCTTCCACCAGCTTCATCACCAGCCCGCCGCCGCCGTCGAAGGCGCCCTCCACCACCAACCCCAGGCCTCCCAGCTCCAGGCTGCCCAGGGCCAGCCGCGTGCAGAAGAGCGTCCGGCCCCCATCCAGCTTGCGGACACCTCGCCAGTGCGCCGCCTCCAGGACGTCCACCCCGGGCTCGCCCAGCACCCGCGTCAGCACCGGGCCTCGCGTCCCTCGCAGGGACACGAAGCCCGCGCGCGCATGCACCAGCCGGGCACACTGCGTGAGAAACACGTCGAGCCCGGAGTCCAGGTCCAAGCCCCGCTCCAGGCAGTCCTCCAGGATGACGTCGGCCATCCGATGCACGGAGACCAGACCCCGGAGAAAAACGACCTCTTCCTCTAAAGAGGGAAAATCCACGGGCCCATTCAACACCCGGGACGTCCTTTTCAGGAAACCCGAAGCCGCCGGGACGACTTACACGCGCTCCCGGTCCTTCAACGGCGCCACGGCCGGAAGGTGCTCGGGCGCGCCGGAGCGGAGCGACCGGGGCAGGTGGTCATCCATCAGCCCGTGCACCTCCAGAACACGCTCCAGGTGCGCCACGCGCTCACGGAGCAGCCGCACCTCCATGCCGCCGTGCTGGGATTCCTTCAAACGGATGAAGGCCTCCACCAGGGGCTTGAGGGAGAAGCGAAGCGTGAGCCCGAAGAGGGGCACCCCCACCACCATGGCGGTGATGAGGAACATGACGATGCCTTCGGTGACGTCCATTGATGCGCTCCAGGGGGACTGACTGCGCGGCAGGCAGTCTACGCTGGAGCGCGGAGGCGATTGCGAGCCTTCAGCTCGCCTGGCCCGTGTAGATGGCGTCCGCGATGCGGTAGGCGCTGCCTTCCAGGCGCTGGAAGGATTCCTTGAGCACCGCCACGTCGGAGGTGTTGAGCACCTCCTTGAGGCGCGCCAGGTCCGCCTTGATTTCCTCGCGGTCCTTCTCCGACAGGAGGCTGGCGTACTCCTCCAGGCTCTTCTCCGTCGTGTAGATGAGGCCGTCGGCGTTGTTGCGCAGCTCCGCCAGCTCCTTCTTCTTCTTGTCGTCGGAGGCGTGCGACTGGGCGTCGGAAATCATCGCCTGGATTTCCGCCTCGGACAGGCCGGAGTTGCTCACCACGCGCACCTGCTGGACCTTGCCGGTGCCCAGGTCCTTGGCGCTGACGTGGACGATGCCGTTGGCGTCGATGTCGAACGACACCTCGATTTGCGGCACGCCGCGCGGCGCCGGGGGGATGCCCACCAGTTCGAAGCGCGCCAGCGTCTTGTTGTCCGCCGCCATCTCACGCTCGCCCTGGAGCACGTGCACGCTCACCAGCGGCTGGTTGTCCACGGCGGTGGAGAACACCTGGCTCTTCTTGCAGGGGATGGTGGTGTTCTTGTCGATGATCTTCGTGAACACCCCGCCCGCCGTCTCGACACCGAGCGACAGCGGCGTCACGTCCAGCAGGAGGACGTCCTTCACCTCGCCCTTGAGCACGCCGCCCTGGATGGCCGCGCCCACGGCGACGACCTCGTCCGGGTTGATGCCCTTGTGCGGCTCCCTGCCGAAGAACTCCTTCACCTTCGCCTGCACGCGCGGCATGCGCGTCATGCCGCCCACCAGCAGCACCTGATTGATTTGCTGCGCGGGAATGCCCGCGTCCTTCAGGGCAATCCGGCACGGGTCGATGGTGCGGTCGATGAGGTCCGTCACCAGCGCCTCGAAGGTGGCGCGGTCCACCGTCTCGGTCAGGTGCTTGGGACCGGAGGCATCGGCGGTGATGAACGGCAGGTTCACCTCCGTCTCCGGTGCGCTGGACAGCTCGTGCTTGGCGCGCTCGGCGGCTTCCTTCAGGCGCTGCAGCGCCATGCGGTCCTTGCGCAGGTCCAGCCCGTTGTTGGATTCCGCGAAGCGCTTGGCCAGGTAGTCGATGAGGCGCTGGTCGAAGTCCTCGCCGCCCAGGAACGTGTCGCCGTTGGTGCTCTTCACTTCGAACACGCCGGCGTTCAGCTCCAGGATGGAGATATCGAAGGTGCCGCCGCCCAGGTCGTAGACGGCGATGCGCTCGGTGCCACCGTCCTGCACCTTGTCCAGGCCGTAGGCCAGGGCCGCGGCGGTGGGCTCGTTGATGATGCGCAGGACATTGAGCCCGGCGATGCGGCCGGCGTCCTTGGTGGCCTGACGCTGGCTGTCGTTGAAGTAGGCGGGGACGGTGATGACCGCCTCGGAGACCTGCTCACCGAGGTAGTCCTCTGCCGTCTGCTTCATCTTCATCAGGACGATGGCGGAGACCTCCGGCGGGCTGTAGCCCTTGCCGCGAATCTCCACCCACGCGTCGCCGTTGGGGCTGGAGGCCACCTTGAAGGGCGACACGCCAATGGCCTTCTTGCCTTCGGGCGAGTCGAACTTGCGGCCGATGAGCCGCTTCGCCGCGAAGACGGTGTTCTCCGGGTTGGTGATGGCCTGCCGCTTGGCAATCTGCCCCACCAGGCGCTCGCCGGAGTCAGTGAAGCCCACCATGGAAGGCGTGGTCCGGCTGCCTTCGCTGTTGGGGATGACCACCGGCTCGCCGCCCTCCATGACGGCGACGCACGAGTTGGTCGTCCCAAGGTCGATTCCTATCACCTTGCCCATGTTGGTTACTGACTCCCCCCGGAAGAGTTCTCGGACTGCGTGGGCGCGGCGGGCGCCTCGATGTCGGTGGCGGGTTCGGCGACGGCCGGCGGCTCGGTGGCGGCGACCGGTTCAGCCGGCGCACGCGCGACGACGACCATGGCCGGACGCACCAGCCGTTCATTGAGGTAGAAGCCGCGCACGACTTCGTAGGCGACGTGGCCGGCGGGGACGTCCGTCGTCTCCACCTGCTGGATGGCCTCGTGGATGCGCGGGTCGAACAGCTGACCCTTGGCGCTGAAGCCCTTCACGCCGTGGCGGCCCAGCGCGTCCTCGAAGGACTTGCGCGTCATGGCCACGCCCTTCTCGAAGCTGTCCAGGTCCGGCGACTTGGTCGCGGCGTCGAGCGCGCGGTCCAGGTTGTCCATCACGGGGAGCAGGTCCTTGAGCAGCTTCTCCGAGCCGAAGCGCTGGACCTCCTCCTTCTCCTTCTGCGCGCGCTTGCGGTAGTTCTCCAGGTCCGCGGCGTGACGCACGGTGCGCTCCTGCGCCTCCTTCGCACGCTCGTGGGCCTCGCGCAGGCGCTCCATCGTCTCGCGCCCCTTGGCCTGGCTGAACTCGAGCTGGGCCTTGAGGGACTCCACCTCCTGGCGGAGCGCCGCCACGTCCTCGGACGGGGGCGCCTCGGCGTCAGACGGCGGAGAACTGGTGTCGGCGGGGGACGCGGACGCTTCGGCCTCCACCGGGGTGGACGGGCCTGAAGCCTCCACCTCGATGACGGTCACCTCGTCCTCTTCGTCCATATGACGCTCGACGCTGCGAACCGCCGCGTCGATGACGTCCTGCCCGATTTCTGTCTGGATTCTGCTCTTGTCGTTCGAGCCGGCCACGGCGCGCACTATCTCACGCGCCGCGGGACCTTCCAAATGGCGAGAAGGACAAAGGAAACCGGCCTGCCCCCGGGCAAGCGGGCTTCACGCCCAGCGGAACTTCACGCTCCGGCGGTGGTCTTGGCGGCGGGCTTCTTGGGCCGGCCAATCGTCTTCTTGGAACCCGAAACAGCCTTCTTCGCCGTCTTCGTGGCGGCTCCCTTGGCTGCGGGCTTCTTGCGGCCAATGGACTTTCCCCCGGCCTTCTTCGCGGCGGGGCGGGAGGCGCTGGCCTTGGGAGCCTTGGCCTCGGCTGCGGGCTCGGCTGGCGCCTTGGCGGGGCGCGAGGGGGGGGCCTGCTCGCCGCCCTCCTCGTTCGTGAAGGCGCGCTCGACGGCGCCCTCGACCTGACGCACAGCGACTTCAATCTTCTCCGCCGCCACCTTGCTGGTGCTGGCGGCCCAGGTGCGCAGCTGCTCCAGGCCTTCCTTCACCTTGGCCTGGTTCTGAGGGTCCTTCACTTCCTTGAGGAGGCGCTCAGCCTCGCCGCGCAGGTCATCGGTGGTGCGCTTGAGCTCGTCACCGGTGCGCTTGAGGAAGTCCATCAGCTGCTTGTCCCACTTGTTGGCCATGTGCTGTCTCCTCCATGGGGCAGTCATCCCCCCCGAAAAACCATTCCACTCCACGGCTGCCCGGAGCGCAAAACCTTCCAGCGCTTGCTTGAAACACGAACGATGTCGGCGGCCATTGCCTTTCGTGCCACGCGCCTCGTGCATGCGAGCGTCCGTCGAGGCTAGAGTGGGCGCGTCGCAGGCCCCACTCCTCGAGGCCCGCGCTGGAGCCCGCCGACATGCCGTTTTTCCGAATGGCGGGGATGCTCGCCGTCCTCACCCTGCTGTGCTCCTGCTCCGAGGGACGTGGAACCTCGGGAGCGCCCCGTCTGCCCGCGGTCGAGCTGTCTCCGACGACGGTGGGCCTTGCCTACGAAGCCATGTTCACCGCGTCCGGGGGCGAGCCGCCCCTGCGATACACGGTGTCACCGCCGCCGCCGGGCTTCTCCTTTTTTACGGGAGAGGGGCGGCTGCTGGGCCCGGGCAGCGAGGCAGGTGACTTCTCCATCACCGTGACGGTGCGGGACGCGGACGGCCTGGAGAACGTGCGGACGTATGCGCTGAAAATCTATCCACGCCCGGAGGTCACCAGCGACGGGCTCCCCGCCGCCACGGAGGGGGGCAGCTACGAGCACGTCCTGGTCGCCACCGGTGGGCGACCTCCCCTTCAGTGGGAGTTGGTGGGGGGCTCGCTGCCCACGGGCATCGCGTTGAGCCCCGAGGGATTGCTGACGGGGCAGGCCCAGGGACAGGGGACCTATCCCATCACCCTGCGGGTCCACGACGCCCACGGCGCCGAAGCCGAGGTCCAGCTGGGGCTGGAAGTGGTGGGTCCCGGGCAGACGCCGGATGGGGGCGCGCCGGATGGGAGCTTCCCGCTCTCGGTGGGGAACTGGAACATCGAGTGGTTCGGGGACCCGGTCTATGGGCCCAACGACGAGCCGCTGCAGTTGGCCAATGCCCAGGCCGTCATCGCCGACGCGGGCGTGGACTTCTGGGGACTGGCGGAGATTGTCAGCACGGCGCAGTTCAACGAGCTGAAGGCGCGCCTGCCGGGCTACGACGGATTCCTGGCGGATGACGGCTCGCGGGTGTCGGCGGGGACGAGCTACTACTCGGCCAACGAGCAGAAGGTGGGCGTGCTGTTCAAGTCGGACGTGGTGCAGGTGCTGCGGGCGGAGGTCGTGCTGTTGAACCACGACTACGACTTCGGCGGGCGCCCTCCGCTGCGCGTGGACCTGCGCATCCAGCGCGGTGGCGCCAGCGTGGACGTGACGGCGTTGGTCATCCACATGAAGGCGCTCGCCGGTCCCGACGACTACGCGCGGCGCCTGTCGGCCTCCGGGTGGCTCAAGGACTACATGGACCTCCGCCTGCCCACGCAACGGGCCATGGTGGTGGGTGACTGGAATGACGACGTGGATGTGTCCATGACGACCAATCCCAGCACCGGGCTGAAATATGAATCGCCGTACCGCAACTTCGTGAACGACTCGGCCGACTACAGGTTCACCACCCAGGCACTGTCCGAGGCAGGCATTGGCAGCACGGTGAGCCGCAGCACGTTCATCGACCATCAGCTCGTCACCAACGAGCTGTGGGCCAGCTACGTCCCCAATTCGACCCAGGTGCTGCGGCCGAGCATCACGGGCTACCGGGACAACACGTCCGACCACTACCCCATCATCAGCCGCTTCAACTTCGGCAATGCGGGAGGCGGTGGAACGGGGACGGGCGGGACGCAGTACAAGGTGTTCATCAACGAGTACCTGCCGCAGTCGCATAACAAACCGGGCACCACGACGCCGGATTATGACCAGCAGTTCGTCGAGCTGGTGAACACGGGCACCACGGCGGTGGACCTGGGCGGCTGGAAGATTCACGACGCCAGCTCCTACGCGGGCGAAGACGACACGCGGCACGTATTCCCGGCGGGGACGATGATTCAGCCGGGCAAGTCGTACGTCGTGTACTCGGGCCCGACGGCGGTGCCCGCAGGCGTGACGAACGCCACGGCGGCCTCGGGAGGAGGGCTGTACTTCAACCGGGGCGTCAACACGGGCAGCAGCGGCGACACCGTGCTCCTGGTGCGGCCGGACAACACCGTGCAGGACAGCGCGGGTTATCAGGACACGACGGTGGGCATCTCCTACAACCGGAGCCCGGACGGGAGTTCCACCGGGACCTGGGTGCCGCATACGCAGCTGTCGGCCGGCGTTGAGGCTTCACCTGGGCGGAGGGTGAACGGCACGGGGTTCTGACGGGAAACAGCGAGGTCCAAGGAGCCAGCGTCCCGGCCTGCCAACTCAAAGCTGTTCAGTCTTCCAGGCCCCATTTGCCCAGCCCGGCAGAAACAAGCCGGGCACGAACGGCGGCAACTGAATCGGGAGCCAGGCCAACACCTGCGCCTGCCGCATAGACGTCATTCAGAACGACGCCACGATCGAGTCCCGTGAGTTGACTCACGACCTCCACAAGATGCTCATCGGCCATATGCGGGTACAGCACTGCCAGGAGCGGCAGGTAGCTGGCCTCTGTGATTCCATTCGGGAATGCTCTGCTGATCAGGCTCGCAGTACTCACGAGATGGGATGGAATGCTCATGGCGTACGGGGCCTTGCAGTCAGAAACTCATCCTGGAGCTACCACGCCTTGACTGCGTTCGGACGCTCCTCCCACTGCTTCAACGCGTTGACGACGCGAGGCGGAGCACGCCGCCTACCTCTTCGGCTGAATGTCTACCTGAACCTGTGCCTGTGACATCAGAAGGAACTTCAGGTCGCACAGAGAGGCCTCCACGGTGCTCGTTCCCGGCCGAAGTGCCTGATACGAGAAGGCCGTAGCGGACTGCTTCATCAAGCCCAGTTCCTCTGGGTTGGCCAGGAACTCGATGCGCAGTTCTTGCGATGGCTGGGACTGCTTGAGGTGGACTTGGAGCTCCACCTCCTCGTCCACGTGGAGCTTGCTCTTCGACACCGTCACCTTGTCGATGCGCGGCAGGCGCTGGGACACGCCCTTCTGAACGTGCCGCTCCATGAAGCCTTGGAGCAACCGAGCCATGGGCTCCACCGAAATGCCGCTAGTATCCCGCAGTTCCACGAACACGTTGTGGAAGACCCAGAACACGGTCTGCAGCGGCGTGCCGGGCATCTGCACGGAGAGTTCCCCCAACCAAGCCGGCCCCCGGACATAGGGAATCTTCGCCATGGAGGTGGTGGACACGCCAGACAGGAAGCGCTCTCGCGCGACTTGGGCCCCGCTACTGGAGACGTGAACCTTGAGAATGAAGGTAGCCGTGCCCCGGCGGAAGCTCCACTTGCGCATGACCAGGCCGCCGGCCAGGACGTAGACATCCTCCGAGAAGGCTTTCCAGCCCGCCTCCTGCGTGGGGAGGAACTCCTTCACGCCGTCCCAGTCCGCCACCACGCCCACGTCCGGGTCCGGGCTGAAGACGACCTGTTCGTAGCCGATCCGGTCTTTGAACTTCTTCAACTTCTGCGATTTGACAAGCAGCATTCGCTCTCCCCAGGCAATCGAGCCAAAAGCCTTACGCAAGAGAATTATGGCTCGTGATTGTCTTCAATATTCCATTTGGAGTGAGGAGTCATCGTTACCTTCCGTGTGCTGCCAGCGTGCCCCTTCTGCTCGCTGTCGTTGGCTGCGGTTCGGCCACAGTCGGCCCCGTAGGCGTGAAGCCCTCGGCGAAGTGGGTAGGCCCAGCAGTGCCGAGTCCGGCCGGAGGGACGGTGCAGACAACCATTTACTATGGTCCCTGGCTGTGCAGCGCGGCATGGATGGAGCGGTGCCAGCGGCGGTGTGCGACACAGGGGCGCACGCTGCTCGGTTGCATCTGGCTGGCGGACATCAAAGGGGACTGGGAGGGACGATTCATAGCCCTTCCAGCGGTCGCTGGCGGTCGCCTCGCAATTAACACTACTGCGTCAGGGGCCCGAGGGGTTGACCGGGAGGCCTGACAGGCGACGTGAGGCGCGACCCAGGTTCGTGCGGTGGCAGGTGGGGCATCGCGGCAACCAGGTGGCAATCACCCGCGCCATCGCAAGCCGTACGGTGATGAAGCTGTCGTGGAAGTGGCGTTCAGGCCGAGAGTGGCTGCGCGTGGGATTCAGCCGCCCTTCGGGCCGAGGGGGGAAAACGCCGCGTGCGTTCCGACACGAGGAAGGCGTAGCAACACAGCGCGACGGAGACATGGTGATGCCAGCCAGGGAAGCGGCGGCCTTCGTAATGGTCCAGCCCCAGCTCCCCCTTGAGGTCTTCGTAGACGCGTTCGGTTCTCCATCGCTGCATCACCAGACGGATGAACTGCCTCTTCGTCCGGCCATGTGGCAGGGATATCAGAAAGTAGTTTGCGGGCTCGGGCTCACCGTCTCGCCACTCGAGGAGCAACGCCAGGGGCTCCTGCTCTCGCTGGGGGACGCCCGCGGCGACGACGCGGCGCAGGGCAAATCGTGCCGACAAGGCGTCTTGCGTGCCCTGGCGCCAGGTGCACCGTCGGAAGCCGCCTCGTTCATGAATGCGCCAGGCCAGGTCCGAAACACTTCGCGCGTCCTTTCGGGGACGGCCCTTCGCATCCAGGAGGCGGACGGTCGTCTGCGCAGACACCGCGACTGCGTAATGCAAGCCCAGTGCGCGAAGTCGCGCACGGAAGCCGCTGGAGTTGCCGTAGGCGCTGTCCGCCAAGAGGACGCCCGGAGGCACCCCGTCCTCCACGGCCCGCTCAATCATTCGCAGCGCCAGTTGGGGCTTGGTTTGGAAGGCAACCTCGGCGGGGATGCGGGCCTCGCGGCGGCGCACCTCGTCGTTGGCCCAGCAATCGGGGAGGTACAACTCGAAGTCGACGGGTAGGTGCTCGGTACGAGTGGCCACGCTGAGGCTGACGCCAATCTGGCAGTTGGCCACCTTCCCCGCCGAGCCGGTGTACTGCCGCTGGACGCCCACCGAGTGCTTGCCCTGCTTGAGAAAGCCCGTGTCGTCCACAATCCACGCTTCCACCGACTCCCGCCGCGTCATCGCCTCCAGCGCGTACCTCGACGCCTCGCGCCACACGTCCCGGTCGCTCCACCTCGAGTCCACGGCGAAGTGCAACAACCGCTGGTGCATGGCATCCATCCGCTCGGGGTTCGGACACGCGCGGGCGGCGATGGGCTCCACGCTCTTGCGCTCCCCATCCCCCAGCAGGCCCATCGCGTAGAGGGCGAACGAGCCGCGCCGACTCTCCTCGCCGAGGACCTCGCCGATTTGCTGGAAATACCTCTCAAGCCGCTGCACCGCGGCGGCGTTCATGAAGGAGTCCATACCTGCTTCATGAGTGGGGCGGATGGCGGCCGATGCAATGAGAGCCTACCCGCCCAGCCCTCCGCCGCACACTCCCCCTTCGGCCTACCCCTGACGCAGTAGTGCGACTCCTACGGCGGCCTCAAGAATCTTCTGCGCCAAGGCCTCGACTTGCAGCCGCTGCCCCTGGCACTCGCCGCCCCGGCGACGTCCTCCCTGCCTCAGCCGCGTTTCGCACGCAGCGTGGCCGAGCTGCTTCACCACCCCGCCGTGCCCCAGGAGTCTGAAATTGAGTCCCACTGACGAGTTGATTCCCATACTCAAGAAGCTGCGCCTGTCCGGCGCCCTCCAGTCCCTCCAAGTGCGCACCCAGCAGGCCGTGGACGACAACCTCTCCCACTCCGAATTCCTCTACCGCCTGCTGGGCGACGAGGTGGAACGTCGCGACTCCAAGCAACTCTCCCAGCGCGTGCGCCGTGCCTCCTTCGAGTACGCCCGCACCCTCGAGGACTTCGACTTCCACTTCAACGCCAGCGTCCCCAAGGCCAAGGTGCTGGAATTGGGCACCTGCGCCTTCCTGGAGCGCCACGACAACGTCCTCATCGTCGGCCCCACCGGCGTCGGCAAGTCCCACCTGGCCCAGGCCCTCGGCCACCGCGCCTGCCGCGCGGGCTTCAGCGCCCTCTACGTCGGCGCCCACGAAATGCTCATGCAACTGCGCGCCGCACGCGGCGAAGGCAGCTACGACAAGCGCCTCTTGCGCTTCACCTCTCCCGACTTGCTCATCATCGATGACCTCGGCCTGCGCGGCCTGACTCAGGACGAGCCGATGGACCTCTACGAGGTGGTCCGCCAGCGCTACGAGCGCCGCAGCACCGTCATCACCTCCAACCGCTCCATCGAAGAGTGGCCGCCCCTCTTTGGCGACCCACTCATGGCCAGCGCCGCCATGGACCGGCTCCTCCACCACGCCCACGTCCTCGTCATCGAAGGCGACAGTTTCGTAACCGTCCGGTCAGTGACGTGGCGCGAGCGGTTGCAGATGGACGAGGACCGTGGTCGGCGAGCGCCGCAAGGAGCGAGCTGTTCAGAGGCTGGGCTGGAGGGGGGAATCGGGCGGGTCGGCGGCGCGTCTCCGCTTCCACTCGTGAGGCAGCAGCTCACTGATGCGCGAGTTGGGGTGCGACTGCACACGCAGCATGACGTCCGCGAGGTACTCCTCGGGATTGACTTGGTTGGCCTCGCAGGTGGCCACCAGGGCGTAGAGGCCCGCGAGGTTTTCGCCCGCGGCCTCGTGGCCGACGAAGAGGAAATTCTTCCGGCCCAGGGCAGCCTTCCGCAGCGCCGATTCCGCGCGGTTGTTGTCGAGAGGAAGTCGCTCATTCTCGACGAAGCGAGTGAGGGCCTCCCACTGCTTCACCGCGTAGGAAATGGCCTGGCCCAGCGGACTCTTGGGCGGGTGGTGCGGGGCCTGCGCCTCCAGCCAGGTACGCAGTTGCGCGAGGACGGGGGCGCTGTGCAGTTGGCGCAGCTCCCGGTGGACGGCGGTGCGCACCACGTCCGCCTCACGTGCCTGCGCCTCCACGCGGTAGAGCTCGAGGATGAAGGCCAGTGCCTCTCGCGCCTCGGGGGCGGTTGCCAGCGCATCGAAGAATCGGCGGCGGCAATGGGCCCAGCAGCCGACACGTACCCGGCCCTTTGGCAGCGTCACCGCGTTGTAGCCGGTGTACGCGTCCACCACGAGCGCGCCTGGGGTACCGCCCAGGACTTCCTTGGGCGTTTTGCTAGCCCGGCCCATGCTGAAGCGGTAGCCGATGAGCCACTGGCCTTCGTCGTTCTGGGTGAGGAAGGTCCAGAGGTAGCCCAGGCGCGTCTTCTTCACGTCCAGCACCCGCAGCGGCGTCTCGTCCGCCCACACCACGTCCGCGGACGCAATGCATTGCAGCAGGTGACGGGAGAGAGGCAGAAGCACCGAGGCGGCCTGATGGAAGAGGTCCGTCAGCGTGCTGCGACTCATGGGGATGCCACCGCGTTCGACTCGTTGAGCGAGCCGGTGCAAGGGCATGGCATCGGCGCACTTCGACGTCACCACGTGGGCAATGAAGCCGGGGCCGTACTCGCCCCTGTCCACCACCCTCGCCGGAGGCGGAGCCGTGACGACGCCCCGGCCGCACGCGCACGCCAGCACTTCCTGCACGTGCACCTGCCTCTCGAAGCGCGCCGGCACGTACTCGTACACCACCGAGGTGCGTCCCTGGCCCAGCGGCTTCAATTCATCGCCGCCGCACGCCGGGCACTGGCGCTCCTCGGAGGGTACCGCGTGGCGAATCTCCCGCGCGGGCGCCTCCTCGGCTTTCCGAGTGGCCCTCTCCCGGCGCTTCTGCTTCGCGGCCTCGGCCCGAGCCGCCGTCGAATCCGCGTCCCCTCGCAGCTCGGCGGCCACCGTCGGCAGTTTCTCCGCCCGCCTGCTGAAGACGTGACGCTGCAGGGCTGCCAGCTGCCCCTTGAGCGCGTCCACCTCCCCGCCAATGCGGCTCACCTCGGCCTTGAGTTCCTCCGCCTCCTCGCGCCAGGGGCAGAAGTGGTCTTGAGGAAGCTCTCGCGGCACCCGGCCTCAACACGCCGCCGCTGAGCCGCGTCCCGGGCTGGAGCCGTCACGTGCCAGTCCGCCCGGGAGGCGTCCAGGCGGGCTGGCGCCTCACCTGGGCCACGTCGATGCCGTCCAGCAGCATCGCCAACTGCGTGGCGTCCAGGTGCACCACCTGCGCGCCCGCGTCCACCGGCGGCAGCCGGAAGCGCCCCGTCTCCAGCCGTTTGTACAGCAGCACGAAGCCGCCCCGGCTCCACGTCAGTACCTTGATGCGGTCTCCTCTCCGCGACACGAAGGCGAAGAGGTGCCCCGAGTAGACGTCCTCGCCCCAGGCTGTGCGCACCAGCGCCATGAGGCCATCGATGGACTTGCGCATGTCCACCGGCTCCGTGGCCAACACTACGCGCACCGACGCAGGCAGCGCGAACACCGCCTCACCGCCCCAGCGCCGCGACGAGGTGGGCCACATAGTCCACGTCGGTGCCCAAGGAGAATCGCAGGCGCGCTCCGCTGGCCACCACCACCTCCAACATCGACTCCGTTGCCGGGGGCGTCGTCGCGACTTCCACAGGCAGCAAGCGCATCGCCTCGCCCTTCTCGGCCTGCTGACGCCGACGCCGGTACACCCACGACTGAAGCGTGCTCAGCCGCACTCCTCGCTGCGCGGAGAACTCCTTCTGCGTCAGCCCGCTCGCCTCAAATGCTTCGGCGACCCGGAACCACTCGTGCTTCTCCACCGGCTTCGACATATGCGCCAGGGTCCATGGCGGCGACTCCCCACTCAACGCCCCTCAGCACGTCGTTGGCCGGACGCTTACGCATTTCCCGAGGCAAGGCACGCTTCCTGCTCCGATTCTTGCACACACGAGGCCGAACGGAGCGGGTTCCTGCCACTTTCCCGTCCTCTCGGCCCCTGCATGCACTCCAAGTCACGCGGGGCTCACTCCCCATCGCTTAGTCTTTCAACTCCCTAGGTCCCAGGAGCCCATCAATCCAAGCATCAACATTCGCAATCCCTGTTCGCCGAATGGCGCGAACGGCCTCTGGCAAAAGTTGGCGCTCAATAACCTCAACCCGCTCGGGAAAATAAAAACGCTCAACAGACCACCACTCATCAAAACAATCCAAACTAACGGAAGTAGCACCAAACAGCTGAACATACTCCTCCTGAGCACCATACTCAGACTGAAGCCAAGCCAAGAAGAGAAGCTTCACCTGCGCCAAATGCTCGTCGCGGTTCCACGGCGAACGATCCGGCTCTCCCTTGCGCCACAATTGTGGCTCCAATAGCCATTCAACATCACCAACCCCCAAATCACGCACACGCACATAAAGCGACTCCTGGGGTCGAATCAGGTAATATGCCTCATGAAGCACGTTAAGCCTCTCCCTATCGCCAAAGGTCTCTCATCATTCCCTGAAACGAAGGACTCATCTCAAGCTTCTTCTTGAGGGTGTGGCTCCCATCCTGATCAAGCTGCGCGCCGCACCTCGGCCCTCTGCGGTGCAAGCGTGAGGTGCATGGCTGCGTCCCACCGTTCGGAGAGCACCAGGGCGCGCAAGTCCAGGATGTGCTGGCCGGACGCCTCCTTCCAGCGGGCGCCGGGGCGCTTCATGCGCAGGGAGACGAGAGACTTGCAGGTGGCCTCCACGTTGCCGCTGCCAATGGGAAGTCCCCGTGCGCGTGCCTCGGCATAGTGCATTCGCTCGCCGTGGTTCTCCAGGTAGGTGAGGGCCTCGTGCACCGGCTGGCAGTCACCGAGGACGACATGCCGCTTGCCGCTGGCGTGCAACGTCATGGCAATGGTCCACGACGCTCCGGGCGTGTTGAGCAGGGACAGCTTCCACTTCTCACGCAGCGCGGAGGCCTTCTCCTCCCCAGCCACCACGCGCGCCGCACTCCCAAGCTTCTCCATCAGGTGCCAGAAGTCCACCAAGCGCGCCGGCTTCTTGGCCGCGGGGGCGTGGGTGGCCAGCGCCTCGTCCAGCAGGGCGTGCAACTCAGGAGCGCCATCGGTGAGGACGACGACGGACAGGCCGCGCCGTCTGGAAACCAGGGCCTGGACGTCGCGGGCCAGGCGCTCGGTCACCTCGCGGGCCTCGCCCCGCGGCATCCGCCCGTAGCGCAGGGTGCCCAGCGCTTCGCCGTGGGCGTCGTGGAAGGTGAGGCAGGCCGCGTAGGCCATGCGCCAGACGACGTCCACCGGGCGCGTGGGGGCGCCCTTGCGAGGGTGGCCCACTGGCCGCCGCTTCGGCTCCTCCATCGGCACGGCCACCCTGTCCATGCTGGCGCTCACGCCGCGAGTGCCTCGGGGCACTCTCAGCTCCCGGGCCAGCGCAGCCTCCACCCGAGGCCGCTGGCCGCCATACAGCGCTCCCACCGCATGCCCCACCCGCTCGAAGGAGGCTCGGCAATACGGCAGCACACCCACCTGACGCGCCGTCGCTTCTGCCTCCCGCGAAGTGCCTCGCGCCAGCAGGTACGCCATGGGCACCGCCGCCTCCGGTAACCAGCCGTCAGCCACGCACCCGGCTTGGACGCTGACGGTGTCCACCGTGGGGCCATTGCGCTCGCCCACCCGCCGGTAGAGGCTTCTCTCTATTTCGACGGGCCCTTGCCGCGTCTTGTACGTTGCCGGGTACCGTCCGACTCGCACGTAGGACTGGCCTTCGATGAGGACTCGCGCCGCGTCGAGGTCGAGCCCTCGAAGCAACCTCCGCTTCATCAACCGCTCCGTTTGTTCCGCTCCGGCATTCACCTCCTGCCATGCGGCGTCGAACGCGGCCAGGTCCCCTCTGCTCGCTCCCTCCACCCCTCGGTGGGCGCGCTTCAGCGTCTCCTCCAGCGCCTTGACGCTGTCCTCGAATCCTTCCGGCACTTCGATGGTCACCTTTGGCATCGTTGGATGTCCTCCAGTGGCACAACCCACCAGTGGCCTCGCATGCTGCCGACCATCAGGCCTCCGGTGGTCCCCTTGCCTGTCAGCTCGCTCGCTGCTCAGTGCCAGATCCACACCCCTTGAAGCCTTGCAGGCCACCCGAATGAGAGCGGCCCATGCCGAACACCCGCACGCGATACCGCCCAGTCGGCCTCAAGGAGGCGGAGCTCATCCTCGTCAGTGGATGCTCGGCGTTCCCCGCCCCGACTGCCCGACCAGCCCATCTTCTACCCGGTGATGAACGCCGAGTACGCACGGCAGATTGCCCGGGACTGGAATACGCCGGACGCGGGCTCCGGGCACGCGGGCTTCGTCACGGCCTTCGACGTGGGGGGCGGACTACGCCTCACGCTTTCCCGTGCGAACCGTGGGCAACAGTCTCCACCAGGAGCTGTGGGTCCCCGCCGAGGAGCTGGCCACCTTTAATCAGCACATCCAAGGCCCCGTGCGATTCACGGAGGCCTGGTACGGCCCCGGCTACCTCGGTCCGGACACCTCACTGGTTCCTCTTGAGCGCCAGCTCCTGGCCCTGTTCGAGCAGAGCAGCGACGCCCTGTCATTGCTTCAGGCCAACACCGCCGTCTGTCTCTTCAACTCCGCCTGGTGGTCCTCCACCCCGGCGTCAGCCCAGGGACTAAACCCATCCGACCATCTTCGGCTGCTCGACCGCCTCCGCCACGCATGGGTAACCCTGCACCCCACATGGCCCCTCCCGGTCCCGGGTGCGAATCGTCAAACGGACCCACAATGAAAATGCGCCCCATGCGTTATTAGGCGCGACCCATTTTGCGACCCCGTTCCGTATCCCATTTTGAAGGGATGACGGACGGCCGGGCATTGGGCTCGAGCCGGCTCGCGACGAGGGACGGAGCTACCGTGCTGCCTGGAAACGACCGGTCCGTCTTGGAGGCTTTCCGCCGGGGGGAGACGTCCGTCCTCACGCAGGTGTACCGGACCTATTCGCCGGAGGTGCTCCGCTACCTCTCGCGAAAGTTCGCGGTGGGCACGGACGGGGGGACGCGGACCGCCGCGTTGTCCGCGCTGGATTTGGACGCCGCCCATCAAGAGACGTTCGTCCGGGCCTTCCGGCCCAACATGCGGCAGGCCTACGACGGGGTTCGCCCCTACCTGGGCTTCCTCCTCACGGTGGCGCGCTCGACGGCCATCGACCTGATGCGCGCATCGGGACGCGTGTCCCGCGAGGCCGTCCCCATGGACGACGCGCCCGAGCTGACACACCTGCCCACCGAGGGCCGGACGCCAGAAGAAGAGGCCCTCAGCACCGAAGTGCGCGACCTGGTCCGCGCCTTCCTCGACACACTCACGGACGAAGGCCGCGCCCTGGCGCAGCTGCGTTTCGTGGAAGGACTTTCGCAGGAATCCGCCGCCCAGCAACTCCAGCTCACCCGAGGCGAAGTCCGGGTGCGCGAGCGGCGGATGCGGACGCAGTTCACCGAGCATTTGAAGGACTCGGGCTGGCTGGACGCATCGGCCGAGCCCGGGCGGATGGAGCTGGGAGTCCTCCTGGCCTCGCTCGCCCTGTGCGCAATAGGGAGCATGCCCTCATGAGGTGGTACGAGAGACATATCGACGCCAGCCTGACCCGGTGGTCGCTGGGAGACCTGTCCTCCCACCAGTCCGCTCGCCTGCTGCGCCACGCTCACGCCTGCCAGCGCTGCGGCACCCGCTACGAGCGCTGGGCCCAGGCCCACCGCGCCCTGGAGGGCAATGACATCCACGCCCCCTCCTCCGTGGAACTCCAAGCATTGTCACTCGGAGGACTGGAGGCCGCCCTCGCCGCGGCCGCGCCGGAACAGGCTCCGTCCCGGTGGCCCTCCCTGGCCCTGCTCGGCGGCGCGCTGGCCGCTGTCTTCCTCGCGGTGGTGCTTGTCCCCACCGCCACGACGACGCCCGGCGAGTTCGTCGCCCGCGGCGAAGGCACCGCGCCGCCCGGCGTCGCCCTGCGAATCTTCTGCGCCACCCCGGGCCAGGCCCTGCGCGAGCTGCACGCCGGAGGTGCCTGCCGCGCCGGTGCCATGCTGGCCTTCGCCGCCGGTGGACATGCGCCTTTCACTCACGTCGCGGTCCAGGTCCGCGGCGCCAAGAAAGCGGAGGTGACGGCCGGTCCCTTCGCCCTGTCCGGAGGCTTGGGCAAGGAAGCCCCCCTCGAGCTGACCGTGCCCATGCCGGAGACGGCGGGCACCGTCGAAGTCGTCGCCGTCTTCGCAGGCAGCCCGGCCGAGTCCCTGGCGACCCTGCGCGGTGAACAGACAGAGGGCACGGTGGTGCTCAAGCAGTCAGTGAGGGTAGAGGAAGCTCCATGAAAAAACTGGGAGTGCTCCTCGGCGCCGCGGCACTGCTGCTGGCCCGTGGTGCCTCGGCCGAAGCCGTGGTTCGCCGCGCCCTGGTCATTGCCCATAACGGGAGCGACGACCCGTCGCTCCCGTCGCTGCGTTTCGCGGACGATGACGGCGTGCTGTGGGCGGAGACGCTTCAACGCCTGGGCGTGGAGACAACGCTGCTGGTGGACCCGGACGAGGCGACCCGCGCCACGGCCCGGCCGGTGCTCGCGGGCGCCCGGCCCCCAACGCCAGACGAGGTGAAGCGCGAGGTCGCCCGTCTGCGCGCGGCCAACCTGGTGGACCACGAATTGGGACGCCAGACAGACGTGCTGCTCGTCTACGTCGGCCACGGCAACACGGACGAAGCCGGACGCGCGTACTTCACCCTCGCGAGTGGACGTCTGGATAAAGCAAGCCTTTACGCGGACGTGGTGGACCCGCTCGGCGCCAGCTACGTCCACCTCATCGTGGACGCGTGCCGCGCGTCAGGCGTCGTGGGCAGCCGGGGCGGTCAGACAGACGCGGCGGTGCTCGCGGAGCTGCGCGGCATGCTGGCCCGCGAGCAGCTCGCCACCCGGCCCACCGTGGGCGCCGTGTTCGCGGAGAGCGAGGACGGCGAGACGCACGAGTGGTCCCGCATCCGCGCCGGTGTCTTCAGCCACGTGGCACGCTCTGGCCTCATGGGCGCCGCGGACATCAACGGCGACGGCAAGGTGGAGTACAGCGAGCTGGGCGCCTTCGTCACCGCGTCGCTCCAGGGCGTGAAGGGCCTTCCCTCGCGCCTGTCCCTCCACGCCTTCGCCCCCACCCGCGAGCCCCGGCGTCCGCTGGTGGGCCCCGCGCCGAAGGGCCCTAGCCTTCCGCTGCCCTCCGGGCTCGAGCACTCGCGCATCTCCGTCGAGGACTCGGACGGACGGAGGCTGGCCGACGTGCGCCGCTCCAAGGAACAATACGTGCTGCTGCGCCTGCCCGAGCGCGACGTGTATTGGATTCGCACGCCCACGCAGGAGGCCCGCATCACCCTGGCCGAGCTGTCCACCAGCGGCATCATCGACCTGGGCGACCGAGAGCTCCAGGAGCGCGGCCCCGCCGAGGAGGCCCTGCGCAAGGGCTTGTTCGCGGTGCCGCTCGACAAGGACTTCTACGAGCGCTACGTGGCGGCCTCTGGGCTCGCGCCCGTGGGCCTGTCCCAGGCGTTTCCTCCGAGCGCGGGCGGCGCCTTTCCGCGGTTCATGGCGCGACAGTCCGACGCCACGGTGGGCTGGGACCTGGGCTGGACGGGACAGCAGGCACCGCTCGGCTTGAGCACGCTGGCCACCGGCCCCACCGTGACGTGGCGGCGCGAGGCCCCCCTGCCTTCGCTCTACTACGGCGCGCGTGCCACCTATGGCCTGACGCCCCTGGCCACCGACGACATCCGCACCCACCGGGGTGCGCTGCTGGGGCTCCTGGGCGCACAGGCACCGGCATACCTGCGCGTGCCGCTGTTCCTGGAGGCGGGAGCGGGCTGGGGCTTTCTGGGAATCACTCGCGGACAGGTGCGCATGGGCGACCCCACCGTGCTCTCCACGTACACCGCCGCGGGGGTGACGGGAGCGCTGGCGGGCGTGCGGCTGCGTCTGGCGGCCACGCTCACCTACGACCGCGTCACCCTGGACCAGCGCAATTACTGGGACCGCGCGTTCGGCTTCGAACTGGCGCTGCGACGCTGAGGGACCTGCTCATGAAACGCACGTGGATAGCGATGCTCGTGCTCGTCACGGGGTGTGACGGCATCGAGTTGGAGCGGCTCGTCCGGCAGCACCCGCCACTCACCCGGCTGGTGCCCGAGCCCGCGGGCGCCAACTGCGTCCACGGTGGCCATTTCGTCCGCACGGGCCTGGACCTGAACGACAACGGCGTGCTCGACGACGGCGAAGTGACCGTCACCCAGTACGCGTGTGTCACCTCCATCCCCGGCGTGCTGATGCGCGTGCAGGACGAGCCCCCAGGTGAGAACTGCACCGAGGGCGGCAGGGTGTACCGCGCGGGCCAGGACTCGAATGGCAATGACGAGCTGGAGGACAGCGAGGTCACTCGCGAGGTCTACGGCTGCGCCAGCTCGGAGGCCGTGGTCACCCGCGTGCGGGCCCGGGAGCCGTTCGTCTTCCCCTGCGGCGAGCATGGCGCCGTAGTCGAGGCCGGGCAGGACCAGGACGGCAACGGCGTGTTGGACGACTCGGAGGTCCGGGCGACATCCAACCTCTGCGTGATTCCCTCCGAGGTCCGGCTGCGCCAGTCTCCGGCTCCGGCTGGCGCCGCGTGCCCCACGCCCAGCACCCAGGTGGACGTGGGCACCGACACGGACGCGGACGGCCTGTTCGAGGACGAAGAGGTGATGTCGTCCATGTTCGTGTGCCAGCCCCTGCACACGCTGGATGGCACCTACCGCGTGCGCAACGCGGTGGACCTCGTGGCGCTGGAGGGCATCTCCCGCGTCCGCGGCAGCCTCTACTTCGACTCCGGGTCCGTCACGGAGGCCCGCCTCCCCGACTTGATGATGGTCGAAGGCACACTGGAGCTCATCGACACGTCGCTCGAACACGTGGAGATGCCCTCGCTGCGCCTCGTGGGAGGCCCGCTCCTGGTCGCCAGGAACTCCGCGCTGACCACGCTGACCCTGGGCAACGGCAGCCGCTCCCTGCTCTGGGTCTGGGGAGATTTCAGCCTGGTGTCCAATCCCTTGCTTCGCACGCTCGCGGGGATGACCGGGGCCCAACCCAGCAGCAACATCCTCTTGAGAGACAACGCTGCCCTGGAAGAGGGTTACTTCACGTACGTCTCCGCACACTCCGGCAACATCACCCTGGAAGGCAACGCGAAGCTCTCCACCCTTCCCTTCCGGAACCTCGAATGGGTGGGCGGCTCCCTGAGCATCATCGGGAATGCTTCGCTGAGCAACCTGAGCGGAACGGTGTTGCAAAAGGTCGTGGGAGACCTGGTCATCGAGGACAACCCAATCCTGACCGCGTTGTCTGGCATGCCCGCGCTGACATCCATTGGCGGTGGCCTCCGCGTACGGGACAACGCCAATCTGCGCTCGGTCCAAGGCATGGACGAACTCACCCAGGTGGGCACGCTCGAATTCGAGCGCAACCCGGCGCTGGAAGCCGCGGGGGAGTTCCCCAAGCTGGCGCGCGTCACCTCCGGCATGCGGTTCAATGCCAACGCCGTGTTGAAGGACCTGTGGGGGCTCCAGAACGTGCAGCACAGCGGTTTCCTGTTCATCGGCAACAACCCACAACTCTCCCGGCTGATGGGGTTCGACCGGCTGCTCTCGCTGAAGGTGCTGACCTTGGAGAACAACGCGAGCCTCACCGACCTGTCGGACCTCGCCCTCCTCCAATCGGTGGAGGAACTGTATGTGCTCTCCAATGAGAACCTGCTGCGCCTGGACCTGAATGCCCTGGAGAGCGTCACCAGCATCTTCACCGTCACGGAGAACCCCCGGCTCCCCACCTGCCTGGCCGTGTCGCTCGCCGCACGGGTCAACATGGGCGGCGCGCCGGAGATTCGCGGCAACGACAGCTCAACCCCCTGCGATTGAAGGCCTCCCGGCGGCAGCCCCCGTCACGAGGAAGAGAGAAGCACCCATGCGATGGACCTGGATGGCGGTGGTGCTGCTGGCGGCGGGCTGTGACGGCATCGACCTGCGCAAGCTCGTCACGCAGCATGAGGCACGCACGCGGGTGGACACGGAGCCGGCTGGCGACCACTGTCCGCTCGGCGGCCGGGCCTTTCTCGCGGGACTGGACCTGAACGACAACGGGGTGCTCGACGACACCGAAGTGACGAGCACCGAGTACGTCTGCACCACGCCCACGCCCGGGGTGCTGGTCCACATGCAGGACGTGCCCCCTGGCGAGCAGTGCCCTCACGGGGGCCACGTGTCGCGGGCGGGCCAGGATGTGAACAGCAACGACATCCTGGAGGACGGCGAGATCACCCGTGAGGTGTACGGCTGCGCCGAACCGGCCTCCGGCAGCTTGCTTCACCGCGCCCGGCATCAGCCTCCGGTGGACCATGTCCCCCCGTGGCTCTGCGGCTGGGGCCGCACGTGGGTGGAGGCCGGTCCTGACGCGAACGGGAATGGTCTGCTGGACGACGACGAGGTCCGCGCCATGGAGAGCGTCTGTGTGGACCCGACGCTGCTCATGTTCGTTCAGGTGCCCGAGCGCGCCGGTACGACGTGCCCTCACGGTGGCACCGGCATCCAGATAGGTGTGGATTCGAATGACGATGGCATGCTCACAGGCCCCGAGGTCCACAGGACCGCCTTCGTTTGCGAGGCCTTGCACACCATCCACGGCCACTACACCGTGCGGACGCCCGCGGACCTCGCGGCGCTCCAGCGCATCTCCCGCATCCAGGGCTCGCTCCTGATTGACGACACGTCCCTCACCGAGCTGCGCCTGCCGGGCCTGTCGGTGGTGGACCACACCGTGCGCCTTTGGAACAACCAACTGCTGACCGAGGTGGAGCTGCCAGGTCTGCGCTTCGTGGGCGACGACGTCGATGTGACGGCCAATCCAGTGCTGAACGTGCTGCAGGTGGGCGGCGCCGATGTTCATCGGCTGTTCGTGGGACGGAGGGTCCTCGTGAGCAACAATGACCAACTCCGCAGCATGAAGGGACTCCTGAGCGTGTCGCCCCGGGTGGACCTGATACTGATGGACAACGCGGCCCTGACGTTCAATCCCTCCGAGGAGACGCCGCTCGTCAGCGTCGACAACCTCATGGGCTCGCTCACCGTCTCCGGAAACGACTCACTGCGAGCGCTTCCCTTCTCGAATCTCGTCCACGTCGGCGGAGGCGTCGACATCATGGGAAACAACGCCCTGGTGTCCCTGGAAGGCCTCAACCCCTGGACCATCGGCGGCGCGCTCGACATCAGCGACAACGCATCCCTACGGAGAATCTCCGGCCTCACGAAGGTGCGTCAACTGACCACGCTGACCGTGAAGGGGAACCCCGCGTTGACGAACCTGACGGACCTGAGCGCCCTGGGTACGCTCCAGTCCTTGCGCGTAGTGGGCAACGCGAGCCTCACCCGGCTGGGCCTGACCGGGCTGCACCAGGTCGACCAGGCCTTTGACGTCACGGACAACCTCGAACTTCCGTCATGCCTCGCGACGTCGCTCGCGGCGGCCGTGTACACGGGCGCCGCCGGGGAGCTCCACATCAGCGGCAACGACGACACCGCCACCTGCGGTGAGTGACGCTCCGAAAGGGTCTTCGAGATGCGATGGATGTGGACGTGGGCGATGGTCCTGGTCGCCGGGTGTGACGGCATCGACCTGCGCCGGCTCGTCGAGCAGCACGAGGCGCGCACCCGGGTGGCCAACGAGCCCTCCGGCCCCAACTGCGAGCGCGGAGGGAAGGCCGTCCTCTCGGGGCTGGACCTTGACGATGACGGCGTGCTCGACGACGACGAGGTGACGGGCACCGAGTACATCTGCGTCACGCCCTCGCCGGGCATCTTGGTGCGCACACGACAGCTTCCACCCGGCGAGCCCTGTGCGCTGGGTGGACAGCTCACGCGGGCGGGGATGGACCTGGATGCAGACGGCATCCTTTCGGATGACGAGGTGACTCGCGAGGTCCACGGCTGCATGGAGTCGGCGCCGGTCCTCGCCCGCGTCAGGCCGTTGATGACCCACCCCATGGTCTGCCGGTACGACAACGCGCTCTTGGAGGCCGGCGTGGACCTCAATGAGAACGGCGTGCTCGATGAGCATGAGCTCCGGGCGGCCGCCCGCTTCTGCGCGGACCCCGCCGTGACGCTGCTGCGCCAGCGGCCAGAGCCCGAGGGCCCGAACTGCACCACCGGAGGCGCCTTGGTGGAGGCGGGCGTGGACACCAACCAGAACACGGTGCTCGACGACGCCGAAGTCCTCGCGGGCAGCTACGTGTGCCAGCTGTCGGCGACCCATGACGGGACGTACGCGGTGGAGAACGCGGCCGACCTGGAGGCGTTGAAGTCCTTCTCCATCATTCGCGGTGAGCTCGCCATCGAGCACACGGACGTCACGACGGTGGTGCTGCCCGGCCTCGTGTCGGTGGAAGGTCCGCTGTCCATCCACGACAACCCGGCGCTGACGCGGGTGGAGCTGTCTGGGCTTCGCTACGTGGGGGGAACGTTGAGCATCCGCGGCAGCAACCCGCTCAACGAGGTGCGCGTCGGACCGCAGACGCCGGAGGCGCTTCCAGCCGTTCGCGTCGACAGCCTGACGCTCTACACGCTCCCCGCCTTGTCCTCCCTGAGCGGCGTGGCCGCCGTGGCGCCCTACTTCGACCTCACCGTGTGGAACACCGGCGTGCTGTGGAGCCCCGACACGTTCCCCCACGTCCAGGTGCTGGCGGGCACGCTCACCGTCCACAAGAACGCCGCGCTGGAGAAGCTGCCGGTGTCCCGTCTGAAGGAGGTGGGAGGGAGCGTCACGATTTCGGACAACCCGATGCTTCAGTCCCTGGAGGGGCTGGGACCTTTGACGAGAGTCGGCGGTGTGCTCGACCTCTCCAGCAACAACGCCCTCACGCACCTCACCGGGCTGGAACACCTGACGGTGGTGAAGGACCGCATCATCGTGATGAACAACGCCCGGCTCTTGGACCTCCGCTTCGATGCCCTCTCCGAGACAGGCGCGCTCGCCGTGGCGGGCAACGCGCTGCTGGAGCAGGTGGGCCCGATGCCATCACTGCTCCGGGTGCAGGGGGACGTCATCCTGGCGGAGAACCCACGGCTGCTGCGCGCGACGGACCTGCCGGAGCTCCAGAGCATGGGAGGCGCCCTGTTCGTCACCCGCAACCCACTGCTGACCGACCTGTCTGGCTTCCAGCAGGTGACGTGGATGGACGGGCTGTACGTCACGGGCAACGACGCGCTGGAGAACCTGGGGACCCTGGGCTCGCTCCACACCGTGGGCACCTTGGAGCTGCGGAAGAATCCGGCGATGACGGCGCTGAACCTGGACGCACTCGCGCGCGTGCGCGACGCGTTCATCGTCACGGAAAATCCCCGGCTCCCCTCGTGCCGGGCCACGATGCTCGCGGACGACGTGTACACCGGGCCGCCGGAGGAGCGCCTCATCGGGAACAACGACAGCGTCACGCCTTGCCACCTCTAGGCTGGCTGGAAGCGCGCATCCCGGGACGGTGCTTGCCCGTGCGGGAAGCGCGGTCCTACAGTGCCGGCCTCCACCAAGGCCGCCATGACGATCCCGAGTCCACCGGCGTCGAGGGAATCCGCTTCACCGGCGCTCGCCCCGACTCCGCCCGCCCCTTCCGTTGCGCCTTCTCCTTCACCCGCGAGCCGATGGGCGCCCTGGGGCGCCGCGCTGGGGGGATTGGCGTGGTTCCTCTGGCTCGGCGGTGGCCGGGCGATTCCGCCCACGCGCATCGACTGGATGATACGCGAGGACTGGGCGGCCTCCGGCTTCGGCTGGCTGTTCTACCGCAACGCCCCATGGGGCCTGCCGCTCACGAGCTCGCCCAACCAGCTCCATCCGCATGGCACCTCCGTGGCGCTCACGGACGGAAATCCCCTGCTGGCGGTGCTGTTCAAGCCCTTCAACGCGCTGCTGCCCGCTGACTTCCAGTATCACGGCCTCTGGCTGGCGCTGGGTTTCGCGCTCATGGGCTGGTTCGGCGCGAAGCTGGTGTCCGTCGTTTCGTCCCGCCCCACGCACCAGTTGCTGGGCGGTCTGCTCCTGGCCCTGGCTCCACCCATGGCGGCGCGACTGGGGCATCTGACGCTGTGCTCGCACTGGCTGCTGGTGGCCATGATGTGGCTGCACCTGCGCGACACACCGGACGCCCACGCGGCGAAGCGGAGCCTCCTGTGGGCCGCCGCGTTGAACGCCGTGGGCGCGGGCACACATCCGTACCTGGTGGCCATGCTCGCGCCGCTGGCCATGGCGCTGACCGTTCGACTCGCCCTGGGCCGCGTCATCAGCTGGGGGCGCGCGCTGCTGGCCTCGGTGGGCATCGTCGTGCTGGACGTGCTCATCTTCGCCCTCTTCGGCTACTTCGTCGGCAGCAACCTGGGCGCGGAGGGCTTCGGCCAGTTCTCCGCCGACCTGACCACGCTGTTCAATCCCACGGACTGGTCGCGGCTGCTGCCCTCGCTGCCCGTGGCGCGGCGGCAGGGCGAAGGCTTCGGCTATGTGGGCGCGGGGGCGCTGCTGCTCGTGGTGCTCTCCGTCGTGGGCGCGGCGCTTCGCTTCCGTTCCCTGCGGGACCTGCCCTGGCGGCGGGGACTGCCCTTCGCGGTGGCGGTGCTGCTGCTGGCCGTCTACGCGCTGTCGTCCCGGGTGACGTGGACGGGCCGGCTGGTGGTGGACCTGGGCGGGCTGTACGAGCCCTTCTCGCGGCTGACGTCCGCGTTCCGCGCGTCCGGGCGCTTCATCTGGCCGCTGTGCTACGCGGTGATGGGCGGCGCCCTCCTCCTGTGGCTGCGGCAGTGGCGCGAGCGGGCGTGGGTGGGGACGGCGGTGCTCGCGCTGGTGGTCGCCGTGCAGGCCTACGACGTGCGCCAGGACAAGAGCGAGCTGCGCCGACGACCGGAAGGCTTCCGTCGGCTCCAGGCCCCGGAGTGGGCGGAGCTGAAGGGCCACTACCAACACCTGGCCCTCTTCCCGCCGCAGGTGCAGTGGGTGTGCCCCTACAACGAGCCGCTGGTCAACGCGACGGGGTACATGGCCTACCGGCTGGGCCTCACCTTCAACAGCGGCTACGTCACCCGGACCCCACCGTCGATTGCGGAGGAGTGCAACGCCACCATGCGCCCTGGCGGCGTGGACGGGGACACGGTGTACGTCGTGGTGCGTCAGCAGGTGGGCGCCTTCCTCCGGGCGGGCGCGCGCTGCGGGATGCTGGAGGGGTTGCCGGTGTGCGTGGCCGGGCAGCGGAACGACGCCTTTGCTCAGACATTGACGCGGCAACCCTTGCGATAGCGCGGGGCCCCGCCGAATCCGATGGACTCCCTGGCGGGGACAGGCAGCATCCCGGCGTATGGGAAGTGACGACATCGTCGCGGCGTTGCGCCAGGTTCCGCTGTTCGCCCAGCTCACCGGAGAACAGCTCCGCTGGATGGCGGACCATGGCCGTCAACTCCACTTCCCCGCTGGCACTCGTATCGCAGAGCAAGGCGCCGCCGCGGATGGCCTGTCCGTCATCATGGAGGGCCACACGCAGTGGAGCCGCCGCACCGGCACGGAGAGCGTGCCCACGTTCACGCTGGAGGCCGGCGACCTCTTCGGCGAACTCATCCTCTTCCTGAACGCGCCCTACCCCCACAGCGGCGACGCGGTGACGGACGTGCGCCTGTTCCGAATGGAGCCGGCCACCTTCTGGGAGCTGCTGCGGCTGGCGCCCGGACTCAGCCGGGGGCTGATGGAGCTGGCCTCGCAGCGCTCCCAGCAGCAGGCGCAAGACGTCCGTCCCCAGGTGGAGCTGCTCCCCGTGGGACGCATGGCGGCCGAACTGGGCGCCGAACTGGGCAGCCCCGCCGCGGCGGCCCGGCGGAGCGCGGCGCGGCTGGGCGAGCTGATGGCCACGGTGTCCGCGCGCGCCATGGCCCTGGGCGACCACGGCTTGTCCCTGCCCCAGCGCAGCGTCCTGCTGGCGCTGCCTCGGGAAGCGGCGGAACGCGGGCGGTCCTCTCCGCCGCTGGAGCCCCTGGCCCGCGCCGAGCGCGAGGAAGCGCTGGGCTCCTGGTTGGAGGCGCGCGGCGTGGCGGATGCGTGGGAAGCGGCGCCCGCGTTGGTGGCCTCCGGCCTGGACGTCTCGTGGCTGGAGTCAGTGGCGACGCGCGTGGGCGGGGCGCTGCTGGGCGACGTGCTCGCGTGGCTGGTGGTGGCGGTGAGCTGTGACGTGCTCATGGCGGAGGTGGCGCGAGGAACGGCGCGCGTGTCCGCACTGGTCGAAGGCGTGAAGGCCTATGCCTTCATGGACCCGGTGCCGCGTGAGGACGTGGAGGTCCACGAAGGCCTGGAGCGCGCGCTGGCGGTGCTGGGCCACCGGCTGCGCGGAGAGAACCTCACGGTGGAGCGTGAGTACGACCCGCGCCTGCCCCGACTGAAGGCGGAAGGCGTCGCGCTCGACGAGCTGTGGACGCAGCTGGTGCTCAATGCGCTGGAAGCCCTGGGCGAGCGCGGAGGCCGCGTGCGGCTGCGCACCTGGAAGGATGCCGCGCACGTGGTGGTGGAAGTCTCCGACGACGGGCCGGGCATTCCCAAGGACTTGCTGCCCCGCATCTTCGAGCCCTTCTTCAGCACGAAGCCCCATGCGGCGGGCATGGGCCTGGACGTCTGCCGGCGCATCGTCGAGCGCCATGGTGGCGACCTGTGCGTGCGCGCCGAACAGGGCGGCACCCGCATCCAGGTGCGATTGCCGGCGTAGCCACCGCGGTCAGGGCGCCCGCGCCCGGGACTTCATCGCCCCCTGACGAAGCTGTCCGCGAAGCCCTCGGAGATGGAGTCCGCGGCGCTCAGTCCTTCGAGCCGAGCGCCGCCACCGCCGCGGCCATCACCTGCTTCACGGGGACGCCCGCGGCCTCCGCCACCTGGCGGCAGTCCTCGAACTCCGGGTGGGCGTTGAGCACCGCGCCCTGGCGCAGCCCGCGCTTCACGCGGACCTTGCCCCACGGCGTCTCCACCTCCACCCAGTCACGCTCCAGCGCCTGACGCTCCACGCGGTGGTAGCGCACGCCCAGCGTGGTGGACTCGCGCAGCACCACGTCCACGATGGCTTCGCGCGCACCGCCCTCCACCAGCGCGCTCAGCAGGTGCCCCGGCCGGCTCTTCTTCATCACCACCGGCGTCACCCACGCGTCCAGCGCGCCCACCGCAAGCAACCGCTCCAGCAGGTGCCCCAGCAGCTGCGGCGTGGCGTCATCCAGGTTGGCCTCCACCACCCAGAGCCCTTCATTGCCGGCCTGCTCCAGCCGGCCCAGCGACGCGCGCAGCACGTTGGGCCGGTCCTTGAAGTCCTTCGTTCCGACGCCGTAGCCCACCTTCTCCACGATGAAGTCCGGCGGATGGCCGATGTGCGCCAGCACCTTGAGCAGCGCCGCGCCCGTGGGCGTCGTCAGCTCACCCACGCCCTCGAAGCGCACGGGCACGTCACGCAGCAACTCCAGCGTCGCGGGGACGGGAATGGGCATGGCGCCATGGGCCACGCGGATGGTGCCGCTGCCCAACGGCGGCGGCGCCGCATGGACCTCCGGGTTGCCCAGCAGCTCCAGCACCACCGCCGCACCACAGATGTCGACGATGGAGTCCACCGCGCCCACTTCATGGAAGTGGATGTCGTCGATGGACACGCCGTGGACCTTCGCCTCCGCCTCGCCGATGGCGCGGAACACCGCCAGCGCCCGCTCCTTCGCGCGCGGGGGCAGCGTGTCCGCCTCCTCGATGAGGCGCCGGATGTCCGCGTAGGCGCGGTGCGGATGGGCCTCGCGCTCATCCAGCACGACGTCCAGGTGCGTGCCGCTGATGGCGTGGCGCACCGCGCGGCTCACCGCCAGCTTCCATCCCGGGACGCGCAGGCCCGACAGCGCGCGCTCCAACTCGGCCGGAGCAATGCCCAGGTCCAGGCCCGCCGCCAGGAACATGTCCCCGGCGATGCCACCCACCGGCTCCAGGTAGAGGATGCGTCGCATGGTGCTCACCTGCGTCCCTTCGTGCGGGAGATGAGGGCGGCGTAGAAGCCACCGCCGAAGCCGTTGTCGATGTTCACCGTGGCCACGTTGGAGGCGCACGAGTTCACCATGGCCAGCAGCGCGGACACGCCCTTGAAGTTGGCGCCGTAGCCCACCGACGTGGGCACCGCGACCACGGGAATGCCCACCAGTCCGCCCAGCGCGCTGGCCAACGCGCCCTCCATGCCCGCCACCACCACGGCGGCGTGGCACTCCTGGATTTCCTCGCGGCGCCGCAGCAGCCGGTGGATGCCCGCCACGCCCACGTCATAGACGCGCCGGACCTCCGCACCCATGGCCTCGGCCGTCGTGGCCGCCTCTTCCGCCACGGGGATGTCGCTGGTGCCCGCCGTCACCACGGCCACGCGGCCCGCGCGCACCTTGCCCTGCTTGAGATGGAAGATGCGCGCCACCGGGTGGTACTCGCCCTTGGGGAAGCGCGCCACCAGCGCCTCCGCCTTGTCCGGCTGGAGCCGCGTCACCAGCACCGTCTGCTTGCGCTCCACCAACGCCCCGACGATGCCCAGCAGCTGCTCCACCGTCTTGGGCTCACCCAGCACCACCTCCGGGAAGCCGAAGCGCAGATTGCGGTGCGTGTCGAGCGTCGCGTACCCCAGCTCCGCGAAGGGCAGGTCCTTCAACTTGCCCACCGCGTCGTCCACGGAGACGCGGCCGGACTTCACGCTGCCCAGGAGCTGTTTCAGCGCCTTCTCATCCATGGGCGCCCGTGTAGCTCGAAACGGGCTACACGCCCAGCCGCGCCAACAGGTCGCGGATGCTGTCCCGCGCCAGCACCAACAGCAGCTGTCCACCCACCGGCGGCGCCGCGGTCGCGAGGAAGCGGGCCTCCAGCACCACCACGCTGCTGGCGTCGCCCTCCACCTGCCCCACCGCGTCGGACACCACGTCCTGCGCGCGGCCTCGCCGCACCGTGGGCACCGTGGGCACCAACTTCCAGCCCGTCAGCCGGCCCATGGCGGACAGGCAGGCGCTGGCGACGATGTTCGCCGTCTCCGCCACCACGCTGTCCCGTTCGGCCTGATGAATCGCGGGCTGTCCCTCCAGGAGCAGCGCTTCCAGCGCGGCTCCGTCCTGCTGGGGCAGCACCAGCAACAGGGCACCCCGCAGCCCGCCCTGGATGCCGAGCCACCCCGATACCACCGGCGCGGCTCCGCCCAGAAGCTCGGCGGCGTCGGAGGGGCCAGTCAGCAGCACGCGGGGGATGGAGAGGTCCACCTTGCGTCCCCCCATCAACCGGGAGAGCGCATTGGCCGCGTGGCCACAACCAATGTTGGCCACCTCGCGCAGGGCGTCGAGTTGCGCGTCGCTGTGCAGGGGCTGGCTCACGCGGACAGTAACCTCGGCACGTCCAGGATGAACACTGGACGCCCACTTCCCAGAATGGTGACGCCGGACAGGCCGGGCAGCAAGTCCAGGGGCCGCGACAGCGGCTTGAGCACCACTTCCTCCTGTCCCAACAGGCGGTCCACCGCCAGGGCCACCCGGCCGGAATCCCCGTCCATCACCACGAAAGGCCGGGTTCCCAGCCTTCGCGGGGCAGGAACACCCACCAGCGCGTCCAACGAGTGGACCGGCAGCAGCGAATTACCATGGGGCAGCAGGGCCGTCTCACGGCTGCGGCTCAGAGACTCCCCGTCCGCCTCCGTCGCACCCACCACCTTGGCGATGGGCAGGCCGAAGACCTCCTCGCCCACCTCCACCAGCAGCAGGTGCACCACCGCGACCGTCAGTGGAAGGCGCAGGGTGAAGCGGGTGCCCCGGCCTCGCTCGCTGTCGATTTCGAGCGTGCCGCCGACGTTCTCCACCACGCGCTTCACCGCGTCCATGCCCACGCCGCGGCCGGAGATGTCGGTGATGTCCTTGGCGGTGGAGACGCCCGGAAGGCACGACAGCATGAAGGCCTCGCGGTCCGTCATGCGCGCCGCGGCCTCCGCCGAGAGCAGGCCCCGCGACACGGCCGCGTTCTTCAGCTTCGCGGGGTCCATGCCGCGGCCGTCGTCCTCCAACTCGATGATGACGCGGTCCCTGGCGCGCTTCACCGCCACCAGCACCCGGCCTCGTGGGCCCTTCTTCGCGGCGGCGCGCTCCTCGGGCGCCTCCAGGCCGTGGTCGATGCAGTTGCGCAGCAGGTGGAGCAGCGGGTCCGACAGCTCCTCGAGGATGGCCCGGTCGAGTTCGATTTCCGCGCCGGTGATGACCAGGTCGACCTCGCGCTCCTTGCGGCGGGCGATGTCTCGCGCCGCCCGGGGCAGCCGGTCGGTGATGAGGGACAGCGGCGTCATGCGCGCCGTCATCACCTTGTCGTGCAGGTCCTTCACCAACGTGTGCAGCCGGTAGACGCCCTCTTCCAGCGCGGGGCGCGTGTTCTCCGGCAGCACCTTGCCCACCTCGCGCAGGCGGGCCGTGGCGAGCATCAGCTCACCCACGGTGTCGAGGAAGTAGTCGAGGAGCTCCGTGCGCACGCGCACCGTGCGCGACGCCGTGTCCGCGGGCGCGCGGGCGCCGTCGGGGACAGGCACCAGGGTGGGCTGCACCACGGGCGCGGCCACCGCGGGCTTCACCGAGATGACCTCCACCTCGGCCACGTTCTTCAGCGCCGCGTGGATGCCCGCTTCTCCCGCCGGGGTCTCCAGCTCCAGTTGGATGTTGCCGTCTGGAATGCGGCCGGCTTTCAGCTCCTCCAGCGCGGGCCGGAGGTCCACCAGCGTGCCCAGGTTGGTGAGGCGCTTGTGGACGAGGAAGGCGCGCACGCCGGGCACCTGACAGGTGGGCGCGATGCGCAGCCGCACCGCCCAGCGCTGGGCCAGCGTGTCCGGGAGCGGCGCGCTGGCCGCGGCCTTCAGGGAGTTGGCCAGGTCGGGCGTTGGGGCCGCGGTTCCGGCGTCGGTGACGGGCGCGTCCGAGGCCCGGCGCGCGGACAGCGGGACCACCACGCCTCCGGTGGCTCCGTTCGGGGCCAATGGGGCGCTGGTGCCGTGCGCTCCATTCGGCGCGCTGGAGGTGGCGGAGGTACCGGGCCCGCCGTTCATCAGATTGGGACTGGCCGGGCCGGAGGTCCCCACCGAGCCGGTCCCCGCACCGTCAACACCGGTGCCGCTGGCTACGCCTGGGCTGGCGCTGCCACCCGCGCCTCCGTCGACGCTGCTCCGGGTGCCGCTGCCAGCAGCTCCGCCACCGTGCGTCGAGCCAGGGCTGGCACCGACGCCTGTGGGGCCCGAGCCACTTCCTGCTGCGCCGCTCGTGCCGCCACCGGTGCTTGAGCCGCCAGCTCCTCCCGTACTGCCCGAGCCTCCGCCAGCTCCGCCCGCCGGGCCCGAGCCATCCGAGCCAGGCCCCGAGCCTCCGCCGGGGCCATCCGAGCCCGTGCCATCCGAACCGCCGCCCTCCGGCTTCAGCGCTGTCACCTTCGCGACGCGCGTGGCGGCCGGGGCGTGGCCCGTCATGGTGGTGACACGCTGGCTGAGCTGCGTCAGGAGCGCCGCGGAATCATCCGGCTGCTTGCCCTCCGCCACCGCGCGCACCTGCGCGAGCATGGTGTCGGCGGCGGTAAGCAACAGGTCCACCAGGTCGCGGTCCAGGCGGCCGCGGTCCTGACGGACGGCGTCCACGAGGTCCTCCACGCGGTGCGCCACGATGGCGATGGGCTCGAAGCCCATGGACGACGCCATGCCCTTGACCGAGTGGGCATGGCGGAACATCGAATCCACCGCGCTGGACGAGCCCTCGCGCTCGAGCTCCACGAGGTCACGCCCGAGCGCCTCCAGGTGGTCGGTCGCCTCGGAGATGAAGAGCCCGAGGTAGCGGGACATGTCCATCGTCATGGACCCGGCCTCGTGTCAGGAAAGGTGGACAGCCCGCGCCAGGGCGCAGCCGCTCACGTCTCGCCCAGGACCTTCTTCACCACGGCCAGCACGTCCTCGGCCCGGAACGGCTTGACGATGAAGTCCGAGGCGCCCGCCTCGATGGCCTCCATCACCAGGCTCTCCTGCCCGAGCGCGGAGCACATGATGACCACCGCGCTGCTGTCTGCCTTGATGATCTCTCGCGTGGCCTCGATGCCGCTCTTGAAGGGCATGACGATGTCCATCGTCGTGAGGTCGGGCTTGAGCTCCTTGTACTTCTCCACGGCCTCCAGGCCGTTGGCCGCCTCACCGACGACCTCGAACCCCCCAGACGCAAAGATGTCCTTGATCATGTTGCGCATGAAGATGGCATCGTCGACGACCAGGACCCGCTTAGCCATGTGAAGAACTCCGCCTCCGAATCACCTAGAGGAGCGCGGACACTAGCATCCGCGCTTTCCAGGGGGCTACTCACTTGGAATGGGTGAACAAGGCAACCACCGCGGCGTCCAACCCTTCTGGGTCCAGGACCGTCACTCCCAGGCCACCCAGCCTGGCGACGCCCCGGATGGCAGGCGTCATCTTTCCTGGCGCCGTGCTCACCCGCTCCACCGCTTCGATGCCGTCTACGTCTGTTACCAACAGTCCCAGGTCTCTCCGCCCACGGTCCAGTAGAACCACCCGTCCGGGCGGGGTAGGACCCTCGGGAAGACTCAGAAGCTGCCGCAGCTCTACCACTGTCACGACCCTGCCGCGCAGATTCATTACGCCTGTAATGGCCAATGGCGCACGCGGCACGCGGGTGAAGCGCTCGGGAGGCACGACGACCTCCCGGACCGCCGAGAGCGGCAGTCCGTAACGCTCCTTCTCCACCCGGAAGATGACGTGCCGCACAGGAGTAACGTTCTATCCGCTCTGGAATGACCGGCCCGACTCGCTACCGCTTCGACCGGGACGAACCCGCCGCGCCCCGCTTCGCCGTGGACGTCTGCTTCGCGCCGGCCCGCACGGCGGAACCTTCGCGCGCCGAGGCCCGCTTCGCCACGGATTTCTTCCCACCCGCCGCCGCCTTGCCCGGTGCGGGCTTCTTTCCGGCAACCGCCGGCTTCACCGCCACGGCCCGCTTCGCCGCCGCGGGCTTCTTGGCACGCGTCGAGGACTTCGCCTTCGGAGCCTGCGCCGCGCCCGGAGCCATCAGCGCCTTGAGCACCTTCTGCGGCGCCACGGCGCGGAAGCTCTCGTGAATCCACTGGGCCAGTAGCCCGATGGGGACCTCGCTGCCCGGCTTGAAGCGGGAGGACACCCAGCCGCTCTTGCCCAGGCCGTAGCCGGTGGGCGCGGTGAAGGGCAGCGTGAGCGCGGCCTCGTTGGACTCCGGGAGCTTGGTGGTGACACCCAGCCCGTCGTTGTCCAGCACGAGGATGGCGAACATCTTCCCCTTCACCTTGGCCGTGCGGTGGCCCCAGGGGAACTCCTCGGTGACCTCGGGGAGCGCGAGCATCACCTCGCGCAGATGGTCCTCCGCGGCCTTCAGCTTCGCGTCGACGTTGTCCGAGGGCGTCTGGCTCATGAGCCCAGGCGGAAGCTGCGCACGACGCTCTGCAGCTCGACGGAGAGGTTGGTCAGCTCACTGGCCAGCGACGTCATGCGGGACACGGCGGCGGTCTGCTCCTGGATGACGGCCTGGATGGCCTCGGTGGAGGACGCGTTGTTGCGCGCCACCAGCTTGATCTCCTCGATGGCCTTCACCATCTCCTCGCTGCCCTTGAGCTGCTCGCGGGCGCTATCGGAGATGAGGTGCACCTTCTCGGAGCCCTTGCGGATGGTGTCGGTGATGGCGCCCATGGAGCGCACGATGTTGGTCAGGTCCTCGCGGCCCTCGGCCAGCTCCGCGATGCCTTCCTTCATGGCGCTCACGACGGAGGTGGACTGCCCGGAGATGTCGCGCGCCAGCTTGGAGATCTGCTCGGCGGAGCGGCCCGCGCTCTCGGCCAGCTTGCGCACTTCATCGGCCACCACCGCGAAGCCGCGGCCGTACTCACCCGCGCGCGCCGCCTCGATGGTCGCGTTGAGCGCCAGCAGGTTCGTCTGCTGCGCCACCTGCGTAATCGCGTCGACGATCTTCGAGATTTCCTGCGTCTTCTCGCCGAAGGCGAACACCTGCTGGCTGGCGGACTCGATGCGGTTGAAGACCTTCTTCACCTTGTCGCCGGCCAGCCGCGCCGCCTTGGAGCCGTCCTCGGCCGCGCTGCTCGTCTCCGCCGTCGTCCGCGCCGCGTCCTCGGCGCTCGCCGTGGTGCGCTGGATGCTACCGGCCATCTCGGTGATGACCTTGGACGCCTTCGACACCAGCTGCGACTGGGACTCGGCGCCGCCAGCAATCTTCTCCATCGACGAGCCCACCTCCTCGGTGGAGCCGTTGACGTTCTCCGCCGAGCGCTGGAGGTCGATGGCCGTGTCGGCCACGCTCTTGGCCGTCTCTTGAATCTTGCCCACCAGCTCGCGCAGGTTCTCCTGCATGCGGGTGATGGCGCCCGTCAGCTCGTCAATCTCGTCGCGCTTGCTGCCGCCCTCGGCGGCCACCGGCTTGGACAGGTCGCCCTGCGAGATTTCGTACGCGGAGCGGCTGAGCACCTTCACGCGGGTGACGCGCGCGAGCCACGAAGGCAGCAGCGCGGCGGCGGCCCCGGTGATGATGATGGCGACGCCAATGCGCACGGCGTCCTTCCCCCCGGCGCTGAGTGAAGGGAAGACGAAGCTGATGAGGCCGTCCGACGCGTACATCCACCCCGTCAGCGCCAGCCCCATCAAGACGTAGCCGTTGAGAATCTTCCGGTGAAGGGAGACCTCGCGGGTCGCGCGAGGTCCGTCCACGGCGCGCAGCAGTCGCTGCAGGGGCTCGCGGCGGGGAGTGTGTCCGGGGACTGTGTCGTCGCGGAGGGGACGGCGCACGGGTTGCTTTCGGGGGATGAGAAGCGTCTCGGGTTTAGCCTTGCTGCTCCGCAGGGTCAATCCATCGCCCGAGGTCGGAAGTGATCGAACCCCTCTGGCGGTGGGAGAACGCGGCCTGTCCTGTCCCGGCCCACCCACCCGCGCCCCTCTGTGAAGTGGCCGATGAGGGTGATGGCGTGCCCTCCTGTAGCGCACGCGCGCTCGAATGCCCGGCTGCGTCCCGGGGGAACGGCCAGAAGCAGCTCGTAGTCCTCGCCCCCCGCCAGCGCCCCTTCGGGCCCCAGGGCCTTGCGCACCGCCGCCGACAGCGGCAGCCGCTCCACCTCCAGCTCCGCGCGCACGCCCGAGGCGGTGCAGAGATGACCCAGGTCCTGTGCAAGTCCGTCGGAAACATCCAGCGCGGCAGATGCATGGCGCGCGGCGAGCAGGCCCAGCGCCACGCGAGGCTCGGGGCGGCGCTGACGGCGCACGGCGGCGCCCCGGCGCAGCCCCGCACGAAGGTGCTCCAGGCCCAGGCGCGCATCGCCCAGCGTGCCGGAGACATAGAGGAGGTCCCCGGGCCGGGCCCCCGCGCGGGTGAGGGGCGCGCGTGACAGCTCGCCCGCGGCGGTGATGGTGACGGACAGCTCGCGCGCGGAGGTGAAGTTGCCACCCACCAGCGCAATCCGGTGCGCGGCGGCCAGCGCGGCCATGCCTCGCGCCAGGCCCGTGAGCTCCCGCAGGGGATAGTCCTTCGGCAGCGCGAGCGCGCAGACGAACCAGCGCGGCGTGGCCCCCATGGACGCCAGGTCCGACAGGTTCACCGCCAGCGCCTTGTGGCCGATGTCCGCGGGGGAGAACGCGGCGCGCGTGAAGTGCACGTCCTCCACCACCGCGTCCGTGGTGACGCACTGCGCGCCACGTGAGGGGGGCAACACCGCGCAGTCGTCCCCGGGCCCCACGGGCACACGCGCGGCCGGGAAGTGCGCAAGGAACCGGCGGATGAAATCGAACTCACCAGACATGGACGCACACGTAAGACCAGACGGCGTGTCAGGGCAACGACACTTTTTGGCACTTTGGGCAGACGCATCATTTTCCCACCAATCCAAGACAACATAAGGATTGGGTTTCCATCTCCTGGGGGATTTCATGTCGAAGATTGGCGAGCGGCTGCCTTTCGTTTCCACGTCCAAAACCCAGACGAGCCCCACGGGCAAAAAGGACGTCAGCACCCAGCAGTGGGTGGACCTGCTCGGCTCCGTGCTTCCAACGCAGAGCGTGACGAAAGCGGCTCCCGCGAGCACCTTCGCCGCCCAGGCCCCGGGGACCTCGGGTACCCCGCAGCCCCCCTTCGGCAAGGAGATTCTCCCCTCCGCCCTGGGCCCGCTCAGGGATGAGCGCCTGGCGGCCTGCGTTGACATGGCTTTCCGAGAGGTCTTCAAGGGAGACCGCTGGCCGAGCGGTCCCGAGCGCTCCAAGTGGTTGGACTTCGCGCGGGAGCTCCGCAACAAGAACCCCGAAATCACCGCCGAGGAGGTCCGCTACGCCATCCAAGACAAGCTGCGCTTGGAGCGGGACGGGCTGGACGCCCATTCGCCGGCGAACACCGACAGGTTCATCTCCGAGGCCCTCGCGTGGGTCAGCCAGTGCTACGACGACAAGGCGCCCCCTCCCACGGAGGCGGACATGCAACACTGGCGCGCCTTCGCCGCCGACCTGATGAGCAAGAATCCGAAGACGACGCCGGAGGAGCTCAAGTACGCCATCATCGACGCCGTCCGGGCGAAGGTCCTGGGGACAGACGCGGTGACGCCGGAGAACATCGACAAGTTCATCCAGGACGCCGTCAAGTGGGTCACCCAGTGCTACGAGGACAAGGAGCGCGAGGCCACGCCCACGGAGCTGAAGGAGTGGCGCGCCTTCGCCCAGGAGCAGTTGAAGAAGGACCCGGAAATCTCGCCCGAGCACCTCAAGTACGCCATCACCGACGCCATGCGCGCGAAGATGACGGGGACCGGTGAGGCGACGCCGCTGAACATCGACAAGTTCATCGAGGACGGCGTCAAGTGGGTCACCCAGTGCTACGAGGGCCAGGAGCGCAAACCCACCACCGAGGAGCTGGCGCACTGGCGCGACTTCGCCCGGAAGCACCAGAAGGAGAACCCGGACATCACGCCCGAGGCGCTCAAGTTCGCCATCCAGGACGCCATCCGCGTGAAGGCGACGGGCATGGACAGCACGGGCAGCACCCACATCGACAAGTTCATCCAGGACGCCGTCAAGTGGGTGGCCTTCTGCTACGAGGGGCAGGAGCGCGACGCCACGCCCGAGGAGATGCGGCGCTGGCGCGCCTTCGCCAACGAGAAGAAGAAGGAGAACAAGGACATCTCCCCGGAGGAGCTCAAGTACGCCATCCAGGACGCGATGCGCAGCGAGAAGATGGGGACGGACGCTCCCGCCAGCAATCGCATCGAAGACCACATCCGGGCGGCCTACGGCTGGCTCATGCACATCAACGGTGCCGGGCCCTCTCAGCCGTCGAGCGAGCCGACTCCCAACGAGCTGCACGAATGGAAGAAGTTCGCCGAGAAGAAGTTGAAGGAGACGCCTGAGATGACGAGCGAGGAGCTCCGGTACTACATCCTGGACAGCCTCCGCACCGCCATTGCCAACAATTGACGGCGACGCCCCCGCGCTCGCCGTCAGAGCGAGCGCAGGAAGGCCACCAGCGCCTCGCGCTCCGCCTTGTTCAAGGACTTGAAGCGCTCACGGGCACGGGCGCCTTCGCCGCCGTGCCAGAGGATGGCCTCCTCGAAGCTGCGCGCGCGGCCGTCATGGAGCATCCGCACCTGACGGTTCACCGTCTCCAGCAGGCCCAGGCCCCACAGCGGCGGCGTTCTCCACTCGGTGCCGCTCGCCTCACCATCAGGGCGGCCGTCCGCCAGCTCCGGTCCCATGTCATGCAGCAGCAGGTCCGTGTACGGACGGATGCGTTGGTGAGACAGCTCCGGGACGTCGTCGACCGTGCCCGTGGTGAACTCCCGCTGGTGGCACGCCGCACAGCCCGCCTGCTGGAAGAGAACCTGTCCCTTCATCACGGCGGGCTCCAACACGTCGCGCCGCGCGGGCACGCCGATGAGCCTCAGGTACAGCGCCGTCCGCTCCAGGACGTGGCGCGACAACGCGGGCCCCTTGGCGGCCACCCGCGACAGGCAACCTTCCTGCTTCGCCGTGCAGTTGCTCTCCGGGTAGAGCGGTGACGTCAGCCCCAGGTCCTCGGAGAAGGCGCTGGCGACCTGTTGCTCCAGCGTGGGCTGGTTGGCCTTCCATCCGAAGCGGCCCAGCTCCGCCTTGCCGGAGTGGACACTGACCACCCGGTTCGGACGGCCGGAGATGCCATCCCCATCACGGTCTTCCGTATCCGCAAGGGCGAGGATGGCTTCATCCGGAATGGCCGCCAGCAGCCCCAACCCGAAGAGCTGGGAGGGGATGCGCGGCGAGAGCATCACCTCGGGAGCCAGCTTCCCATAGCCCAGTTGGGTGATGCGGTAGCGCGGCTGGCGCAGCGTGTACGGCGTCCCGTCCGCGTACTTCCCCTTCACGTCCGTATAGGTGACCTGGACCGTGCCCTCGGCGGGGACGCCCGCGGTGCCACGGTCATTGAGCTGCACGCCGTAGACGGGCTCGTGGTGCCCCGCGGGCGCATCCTTCGCGGGCACGCTCAGCCGGACGAGCAGCGGCGCCTCCGGGCCCACGTCGGGCAGCGGGCGGCCCCGCCCGTCCTTGAAGTGACACGCACCACACCCGGCGGCGTTCGTCAGCGGGCCCGCCAGCCCTTCTTCATGGGCGGCCCAGTCCCGCATGAACAGCAGCTTGCCTTCGCGCATCTGGAACCAGCGCGTGGGCGCCAGGTTCCCCAGCGCTCGGCCAAAGGCATTGTGCGAGGCGTCGAACACCGTGGTGCTGCCCCCCGCCAGGACCGCGTCGTCCGGGCGCCCGGGCACCTCCAAGGCGGCCACGCCTGGCGCCGTTGCGTCCTCCTGCCTGGGAGCTCCCGCCGTGAGCAGCAGGGCCGTCAACCACCACGATGCCTTCATGGGACGCTCTTCGGAGAGGGGGCTTGGAACTGGAATGACAACAGCCCGGAGCGGGCTTCCCCCCTGCGCCCGCTCCAGGCCGGAACGACGCGGCGACTACTTGCCGGCGGGGATGATGGACTCGCCGGTGATGACCGTCGAACGCGCGGTGGTCTGCACGTCGATGCGGTTGAAGTTGAGGTACGGGTAGTTGGACGGGCCCGTGATCTCCTCCTGCATCACGATCTGGTCGGCCCGAACCGTCTGGCCGTTCGGCAGCCGGACCCCCGGCTCCGCGACGGTGTGCTGCCACAAGCAGGCGCTGTGGAGCTGAGCGTTAGCGAAGCCCACGGTCATGCGGCACACCGTGTTGCAGTAGTTGCAGTTGGAGTACCCGTTCGCGTAGCAGGACGCCTCACACTGGGCATACGTCTGGTTGCGCGGGCGGCAGTTCGGCGTCCAGCCCGGGTTGGGGACCATGATGCCCACGGCGCCCGTGTCACCGCTGCGGATGCCACCCACGGCGGCCTGGAGCCGGCCGTTGTAGTACGCGAGCACGGAGTAGGTGGTCGCGTCACCAGAGCCGGTGAACGTCGCGGAGTACGAGGTGGACTCCCGCGACGCGTTGACGGAGGAGGTGCTGACCGGCACCTCCTCGGCGTAGGCGGTGAAGAAGTTGCGCTGCGCGCCGTCCGACACGGTCTCCGCCGTCCAGGCCGCCGCGGGCGGCATGTAGATGGCGACGCCGTTCTTGACGGACGGCTCCTTCTCCTGGCTGTCGATGCGAACGCCCTTCTCCGAGCCGCTCACCTTGGCCGCGCCAAGGCCACAGTGCTGGAGCCCCTGGAACTCCACGCAGTCGTCGGCGGCGTGAGCCTGGCTGAGCGGAAGTGCGAGCGAGAAGACGGCGGCCCAGAGGGCAGTTCCAACGCGACGAGACGAACGCATGAAAAACTCCTGATGACCCAGGGGGTATCCCTGAAATCAGGAAATGCCGATTCAAGCTTCATGCCATGTTTACCGCACTCTCAGAACGCACCGGGCTGTGACAAGAATCACCACAGCCCAGGCGAGTCATGTGACTGCCTTTGCTACAAGAACAGACCCGGGTCGAACTCGTCCACGTTGACAGGGAGCATGCGCGGCAGGGGCCGGTTGAACACCTTGGCGTTCAACTCCAAATCCAGAATCTTGAGCCCGGAGGGGACGAGTTCCCGGAAGCGCTGGCTGACGTATTCACGCAGGCCGAGCACGGCCACCTGGCGCTTCTCCTCCAGCATGGGCTTGAGCGCGTCCGCGAAGTCCGCGCCGTCATGGCTGGCGAGCACCACCGCCGCGCCAGGGCGCTGGGTGCGGATGTTCTCCAGCAGCTTCAGGATGCCCAGGTCCACCACCTTCTGGTCGGGGCGGCCGTAGAGCAGGGCCACATCGCAGCCGGCGGACTTGAGCGCGCGCACGAAGCCAATCATGACGTCCGGCAGCTGCTCTCCGCGGGCGTTGAGCACCACCACGCAGCGCACGGGCGCCGGGAAGTTCGTCTCACAGAAGGACACGAGCCGGTCGAACTGGACGCGGTCCTGGGACTCGGGCTTGCGTCCCACCACGTTGGACACAGCCCAGTCGATGTTCTCTGCGTCGATGAGTACGTAGGAGGCTGCGGGGGGGCGTCCGGAGAGCATGCGCGCGAGGATACGCGGGAGCCCTTCCGGCCGGGGAACTCAGTTCAGTCCCCCGGTGCGTCAGGTCGCATCAGAAGCGGTCGTGTCCGCTGGGCGACGGCGTGGGCGCCAGCGCGGAGAAGCCGCCGTGCTCCGACAGCGGCGGCTGGAGCGGCAGCACCACGGTGAAGCGAGAGCCCCGGCCGAACTCGCTCTCCACGGACACGCGGCCGCCGTGGCCTTCCACCAGGCTCTTCACGATGGCCAGTCCCAGCCCCGCGCCGCCGTGCTCGCGCGTGGAGCTGCCGTCCACCTGGTAGAAGCTCTGGAAGATGTTCTCGAACTGGTCCTCGCGGATGCCCATGCCGGTGTCTTCCACGCTCAAGCGGTAGCCCGGCGCGGCCAGCTCATTCTGCGCGGTGGCCTCCGACAACACCACCGACACCCGGCCCCCGGACGAGGTGAATTTCACCGCGTTGGCGAGCAGGTTCACCACCACCTGGCGCAGCTTGTCCGCGTCCGCGGCCAGGCGCGGCTGGGGCAGCGGCGGCAAGCGCACCTCCAGCTCCACGCCCTTGCGCTGCGCCTGGGGCGCCACGCTGGACACCGCCGTCTGGATGACGCTGCCCAGGTCCACCGGGCCCATCACCAGGCGCAGCCGTCCGGCTTCAATCTGGCTCAGGTCCAGGATGGAGGAGATGAGGTTGAGCAGCGACTCGCCCTTCTCCACGATGGTGCGCACGTAGAGCAGCTGCTCCGGGTTGAGCGCGCCGGCCAGGCCCTCAGCCAGCATCTCCGAGTAGCCGATGATGGAAGCCAGCGGCGTGCGCAGCTCGTGGCTCACCGTGCCCAGGAAGGTGGACTTCAGCCGGTCCAGTTCCTTCAGGCGGGTGTTGGCCTGCGCCAGCCGGGCGTTGTTGGCCTCCAAATCCCGGTGCGTCTCCAGCATCGCCTCGATGTGGAGCTGCGTCGCCAGGAAGGCGCGCTGCCCGCTGGCCACCAGCGCGGCCAGCACCTGCCCGAAGTGCACCAGCACCTGCGCCGCGGTGCGCTCGGGCACGCGCCGCACGCGGCCCACCAGTTCGTGCGCGCGTGACAGGTCCACCCCGGAGATGTCCGTCAGCGACGGCGGGAAGTCCGCCAGCTCCTCCGGCGTGAAGGGGCCCAGGATGACGCGGCCCAGCGTGTCGCCATCCCAGCACACCGGCATCACCAGGTAGCGCAGGCCGGTGAAGCACGGCAGCGCGATGATGTCCGCCGCCTCCGCGCCATCACCACGCGCGGGCCGGGCGCCCTGCACCGGAGCCACCGGTCCGTCCTTCACGCGGGCCACCGTGGCGGTGCAGCGCGAGCGGCCCTCCGGGAAGCCGAACACGTACGAGCAGAAGTCGCCGTGGCCCACCTTCACGTCGGCCAGCTTGCCGCCCGCGGTGTCCATCACCTTGATGCCCACGCGGTACAGCTCGCTGAAGCTCCGCACCACCTCCACGAAGGAGGGCAGGTCCAGCATGTCCGCCAGCGACAGCCTCCGCTGGAGCACTGACTCACGGCGCGAGGCGCCCACGCCGTCCGACGCCCCGTTGCCCGACGCGCCGTTCATCGCCCGTCTCCGCTGCGCGATTCATCCGCCGCGCGCCCGTACATGGAGGCCAACGCCGTGCCCGTGAGGTCCATGCGCCGGAAGATCTGCCCCAGGAACTCCGCCTCCGTCAGGCCCAGGTTGCGCGCCAGATGGGCGCGCATGTCGAGCCGCCGGTAGGCTGCCTGCGCCACCGCGTGGAAGGTCTCCAGCACGCCTTCGCCCCGCAGCGCCACCGCGCCCACCACCGCCTCGCCGCCACGCCGGCGCGACTCCTCGATTTCGGCGTCCGTCCGCGCGTCCGGCAGGTCCTTCTTGTTGAACTGGATGACCACCGGGACCTGGCTGGGGTCCAGGTTGTTCTCCTTCATGTTCTCCTGGAGGTTGCGCCAGTAGGCGTTGTTGTCCGCCGTGGCGCCGCGCCGGCTGTCCGCGATGAAGACCACCGCGTCCGCGCCCTGCAGGACGATGCGCCGGGTGGCGTTGTGGATGACCTGGCCTGGCACGGTGAAGAGCTTCACCTTCACCTTGAAGCCGGAGGACGTGGAGAAGAAGACGGGCAGCAGGTCGAAGAAGAGCGTGCGGTCGTCGTGGGTCTCCACGGTCAGCAACCGCCCTCGCACCTCCGGGGACGCTTTCGCGTGGAGATGACGCAGATTGGTCGTCTTCCCGCTGAGGCCGGGCCCGTAGTAGACGATCTTGAGCGTCAGCTCTCGCTGGGCGTGGTTGAGTTGCAAGGTGGGGCTCTGGCTGACGGTCGAGCGGAGGAGTTTGACGCCTTCGCGCCTGACTGCGGGTTTTTATAGTGGGAAGCGGCTCGGCACGGAAGGCCGGCAGGGTGCCAGGCGTGGAAGCGATGCTCATCCTCGGAATGGGCTGAACGCATGGCCGGTTCGACGAAATCCGGCTCCTCACCAAGGAGAGGAGGGCCTCTCCTCACTTCATGGGACAATGTGCGCGGAATCACTGCGTGCACCGGTGCCGCCGGAGCGGTTAGGATCGCAACTCGACGGAGGAGCAAGGCGATGACGATGAAGCAGGTGGACGCAGGCGTGGAGGTGGCCCCAGCACCGGTCCTGGATGTGGCTGGCCTCCCCAACGACCTGATGGCGGCGGTGAAGTTCGGCCTGCCCACCGACGAAGACATGACGGCGGTGGCGGACCTGCGCGCCAGCTCCGAGCCCTGGAAGACCCGGGGTGAGACGCTGGAGGAGAGCCTCAAGGCCCTGACGCAGCTCAAGCCCTTCATCCATGTGGCGAAGCTGCAAAGCCAGCTTGTCGGCTATGTCACGGTGGAGCGGGACGGCCCGGTTCCGGGCGCGGCGTACCTGCGCAACATCGTGGTGAAACCCGAGCTGCGCCGCAAGGGCCTGGGCAACATCCTGCTGGAGCAGGCGCTCAAGGCGGCCCGGGACATGTACCGGAAGACCATCGCCCTGCGGGTGGACCCGTCCAACTCGCCCGCGGTGAGCTTCTACCGCAAGGAAGGCTTCACCACGGTGGCCACGGTGGTCTCCAAGAAGTCCGGGAAGCTTCGCCTCCTGATGTCCCGCGAGCTCTAGGCCGCAGGACGTATTGCCTCCGGGCGGGAGGCCCTCCTCCCGTCCGCTGCTCCGAGCGGGCCCCTGGTGGGTCCCGGAGCGCCCTCCCCCGCCTTCCAGGTGACAGTCTCCGTCAGGCACGGACGATTTCCATCTGTCCGGAAGCAGGCGGGCAGTCCTGGGACAAGGGGTGGCCGAATTCCGCGCGATGTCGTCTATCCTGCGGTTCCCCCGCGCCCGCGCGCCGTCGCGGCTGAGCCGACATCCCGCATGAAATCGCTCGCAGAACTGTTGCGGCACCTGTCGCGTCCGGGTGTCACCGAGTTGACCCTGGCCACCGGACGTCCACCGATGATCCGCGGCGCCAATGGCTATGAGCCGGTGGACCCCACCGCCGCCACGGCCGAGGACATCACTCGCGCCCTGCAGGCCATGGTGGGCGTGGCCCGGGCCTCCACCGTCACGGAGACGCCGGTCCAGTGGTCTGTCAATGCCACCGGCCTGGGCTCGCTGTCCATCGCCGCCATGCGGCGAGGGGACCTCATCCACCTGCGCCTCAGCCGGGCCGCCGACGCGGGGGCCGCCGCCCAGGCCGCCGCCGCCACCGCGCGTCCCGCGGCACCTGCTCCCACGCAGCCCGAGCCCGCCGCGCGTCCCGCCGCTCCAGCGCCCGTGCAGGCCGCGGCACCGCCCTACCGGACGCCCGAGTCCGCCCCTGCTCCGGCCTACCGCACGCCCGAGCCCGCCGTGGCCCAGGCAGCCCGTGCGCCCGAGCCCGCGGCGGCCCGTCCCATGGCCGCGCCGGCCCGGACCTTCACGGGCGCGGGGCGCGAGCTGGCCGTGCTGCTGGAGGAAGGCCGCCGGGGCCTGGCCAGCGACGTGCACATCATCGCGGAGCGCCCGCCCCTCTTCCGCTTCGCGGGCGAGCTGGCGGCGCAGGGCCCGGTGCTGGACGCGACGACGGTGGAGAAGCTGCTGCTGCCGGTGGTGCCGGAGCGGCTGCGGCCGGTGCTGGAGCGCGAGGGCAGCTGTGACTTCTCCCTGGAGACGCCGGAGATGGGGCGCTTCCGGGTCAACGTCAGCCGGCAGCGCACCGGCCTCAAGGGCACCTTCCGCCTGATTGCGCGGGAAGTGCCCACGCTGGAGTCGCTGGGCCTGCCCGCGGACATCGCCAAGGCCACGCACCACCACCAGGGCCTCATCGTCATCACCGGCCCGTCCGGCCACGGAAAGACGAGCACGCTGGCGGCGCTCGTGGACCTCATCAACCGCGAGACGTCCCACCACGTGCTCACCGTGGAGGACCCGGTGGAGTTCGTCCACCCGCGCAAGCGCGCGCTCATCAGCCAGCGCGAGGTGGGCTCGCACACCAAGACGTTCGCCAGCGCGCTCAAGGGCAGCCTGCGTGAAGACCCGGACGTCATCGTGGTGGGCGAGCTGCGCGACACGGAGACGGTGCGCATGGCGCTGTCCGCCGCCGAAACAGGCCACCTGCTCATCAGCACCATGAACACGCCGAGCGCGGCGAAGACCATCGACCGGCTCATCGACCTCTTCCCTCCGGGAGACCAGCAGCAGGTGCGCCTGTCGCTGTCCAGCGGCCTGCGGCTCATCGTCAGCCAGCGGCTGATGGCGGGCGCGGACGGCAAGGGGCTGGTGGCCGCGGCGGAGGTGCTGCCGGGCTCGGTGTCGCTGGGCAACCTCATCCGCGACAACAAGACGTTCCAGATTCCGTCGCTCCAGCAGCGCGGCAAGAGCCTGGGCATCATCCGCTTCGAGGACTCGCTGGCGGACCTGGTGCGCGCTGGGAAGGTGAAGCTGGACGTCGCCAAGGGCTTCGCGGACAACCCGGACGAGCTGGAGGCGGTGGTGACGGGCAAGCGGTCCGGCGCCACCGTGGCCGCGCCGGAGACGCAGCAGGAGAGCGCGAGGCTGCTCAGCAAGATGGGCTCGCTGATGGGAAGGAAGGGCTCCTGAGATGACAACGCCCCGTCTGGCTGTCCTGTTCGATGCGCTGCTGGAGCAGAAGGGCAGCGACCTGCACCTGGGCGTCGGCTACCCGCCCATGGGCCGCATCCGCGGCGAGCTGGTGCCGCTGCGCGAGCAGCCCCTCACCGCGCCGGAGATGCAGGCGCTGCTCTTCGAAATCTGCTCACCGGAGCAGCAGCGGCAGATTGTCGAGGACCTGGACCTGGACTTCGCCTACAGCTACGGGACGAAGGCCCGCTTCCGCGCCAACTACTTCAACAAGATGACGGGCCTGGCGGCCGTCTTCCGCACCATTCCCAGCAAGGTGCTGTCGCTGGAGGACCTGAAGACGCCGGAGGTGGTGCGCAAGCTGTCGGAGCGCCGCAGCGGGCTGGTGCTCGTCACCGGCCCCACGGGCAGCGGCAAGTCCACCACGCTGGCCGCGATGATCAACTACATCAACAAGACGCGGCCCGCGCACGTGCTCACCATCGAGGACCCGGTGGAGTTCGTGCACGAGTCCATGCGGGCGCAGGTGACGCACCGGGAAGTGGGCCCGCATGCGTCCAGCTTCGCCACCGCCATCCGTTCCGCGGGCCGCGAGGACCCCAACGTCATCCTCATTGGCGAGCTTCGCACCAACGAGACGATGAAGCTGGCGCTCCAACTGGCGAGCTTCGGCGTGTTGGTGTTCGCCACGGTGCACACCAACAGCGCGCCGGCCACCATCGACCGCATCATCAACGCCTTCCCCGCGGACGAGCAGCAGCAGGTGCGCGGCATGCTGGCGGAGAGCCTGGCGGGCATCGTCGCGCAGCAGCTCATCAAGACAGCGGACGGCAAGGGCCGCGTGGCCGCGCTGGAAATCCTGGTGGGCGGGCCCGCCATCGCCTCCATGATTCGCGAGGGCAAGGTGTTCCAGATTGCCTCGAAGATGCAGGCGGGCCAGGGCCAGGGAATGCAGACGCTGGACATGCACCTGGAGCGGCTGGTGAAGGACGACGTGATTACGCCCGAAGCCGCGCTGGAGAAGGCCCAGGACAAGGAGAACCTGGCCAAGGTCATCTCCCGCCTCAAGCCGAACTGGCAGGTGCCGGAGTCCCTGAAGTCACTGGGCTAGCGCGCCACGGGCATTTCGAAGGACAGGAGCACGGACATGAAGAAGCCAGCGGTAGGGAGCGTGGGTTGGATGGACCTCACGGTGAAGGACGCCGTGGCGGTGAGGGACTTCTACAAGGACGTGGCGGGCTGGTCCGCCACCGGCCTGGACATGGGCGGCTACGAGGACTTCGTCATGATGCCCCCGGGCGGCGGCGAGACGCCCGTCGGCGGCATCTGCCACGCGCGGGGGCCGAACGAGGACCAGCCCACCGGCTGGATCCTCTACATCATCGTGGCGAACCTGGAGCACAGCCTGGAGCGCGTCACCGCGATGGGCGGCCGCGTGCGCGGGAAGATTCGTGGCGCCGGCCCCTCGGGCCGCTTCTGCCTCATCGAGGACCCGTCCGGCACGGTGTCCGCGCTCTTCGAGCAGGCAGGCGACTGACGGCTCGCACGCGCCTGGCGTTCCTTCCGGGTGTCGGACCTGGGTGGTAGACCCAGGTCCGACATGGATGAGGCGCGGGGAGGACAGGACAGGAAGAAGGAGCGCGGGCCCAAGCGGCCCCGGAAGGTGTCCCCCACCTATCTGGAGAACGCGGCGCTGCACTACCTGAAGCGTTACGCGGCGACGAAGAGCCAGCTGCAGCGCGTGCTCCTGCGCCGGGTGGACCGCTCCATCAACTTCCATGGCGGTGAGCGCGGCGAAGCGCTGGCCTGGGTGGAGGCGCTGGTCGCGAAGCTGGTCCGCAATGGCCTGCTCAACGACGAGGCCTATGCCCAGATGAAGGCGCACTCACTGCGCGCCTCGGGCCGCAGCACGCGGGTGATTGCCCAGAAGCTGCGCCTCAAGGGCGTCCCCGCGGAAGTCGTGGCGAAGAAGGTCGCCGACGCCACCCACGAGGTGTCCGAGGAAGATGCCGCGCGAATCTGGGCGCGGAAGAAGCGGCTGGGGCCCTTCCGCACGCAGCCCGGCACCCGGGAGGAGAATCGGAAGCGGGACCTGGCCGCGCTGGCCCGGGCGGGCTTCTCCTTCGGCATCGCGAAGAAGGTCATCGACTCCAGCCCGGCCTGAGCCGGTCCGGTGAAACAGCGGCGGCCCGCCCACTCGGAGCGGACCACCGCGCAAGCACGCTCAGTTGTCGGTGGCGTCTTCGATCTTGTCCCCGGCGTCCTCGGCCGTGTCCTGAATCTTGTCGCCCGCCTCATCCGCGGCGTCCTCGGTCTTCTCCACGGCGCGCTCGGCGTCGTTCTCCGCGCTCTCCCGCGTGTTGCGGTGACAGCCCGTGCCCACCACCAGAACGCCCAACGCCGCGGCCATCAGCATGTTCTTCAGCATTCGTTCATCCCTCCAGAAAGTGCGGCGGAAGATAGTCACGGCCGCCTGGACGCCAAGGAGGGGCTGAACACAATGTCAGAACACGCACATGAAGTCCGGCCCGCAGGTGCCCTGCAAGCCCTCGCAGAGGCAGTTCCAGTCCCCGCCACAGCGCATGGCCGGGCACACCTCGCCAGGCCCGCCGCCTCCAGGCCCGCCGCCTCCGGAGCCCCCACCGTCATCGTACTGGCAATAGAAGTCCACGCAGACCGCGCTCACAGCCTCGGGGCAGGCGACCTCGCAATGCCAGTCATCACCGCACTTGGCGACGGGACAGAAGAGGAGGCTCTCCGTGCGGGGCTCGCGCGAGACGAGCTCCTCGGAGGGCGGAGCAGCGACGGCGACGGTGGCGGACAGGCCCAGCAGGACGGCGACGGCCCAGGACGACTGCGCTGGCTTCGAAGGCATGGACAGGCTTCCTCTCGGGTGGCTGCGCAGGTCCACCACCAGGCGGAACCTCACACAGAGGGTGCGAGTCTACCACTCCCACAGCCACACCGCGTCAGAGGACGCCGCGCCCGCTACCGGGCGCGATAGGCCTTCATGCGCGCGTCGCTCGACTCGCGGCGCCGCAGGGCATCCATCCCCGTCGGGAGCTGCACCGGGGCGTCCGCCCACTCCGACAGGCGCCCGAGCAGGAAGCTCCGCTGCGGCTCCGGCAGCGCGCTCAGCGTGCCGAAGAAGCCGATGCTGTCATCGGCGATGACGCGGTACGCGTCGTTGCTCGTCGTGGTGCTGAAGGCGCTGGCGGACCAGGGGCTCAGGTCTCCATAGACGAGCAGCACCCGCTTGGCCTCGAAGCGGGTCCACGCCTCCAGCAGGCCACCGGACCAGGGCTCGTACTGCTTGCGCACGCCCGTGGGCGGGAAGCGCGTGGGGATGTGCTCACCCGCGTAACGCAGCAGCGGCCGCAGGTGCACCTCCGGGTAACCCGGGCCGCCCAACTGCGTGGCGCCCTGGTAGTAGAGCGGCGCCGACTCCTCCAGCGCCTGGTCGGAGAAGGTGAACTCCAGCGTGGAGACGTAGCTGAAGAAGGCGAAGAGCTCGTCCGCGCTCGCCTCCGGCGAGGGCAGCGCGTCACACGTCCCCGCCATGCCGTAGTACTGCCAGAAGATGAAGGGCACCTCGATGACGGCGAACTCGAAGGCGCGGTCCTTCCCCAGCGTGTTGAAGGTGAAGCCCTGGGCGTCGTAGCCATCCATGAAGGGCAGCAGCTCGTCGCGGCGGGTCAGCGCGGCGTACTGGAGGGACGCGAGCTGCTGGCGGCAGGCCGCGTCGCCCACCTTGGTGAGGATGAAGCGCCCGTGTCGCGTGTCATGGAGGCCCCGGTTGTGCTGCGCCGAATAGGTCACCGTGGCGTGGACGTCGTTCGGGAAATAGAAGCGGTGGGCCAGCGCGGCGGTGCCCCCCTTGAAGACGCCGGTGGACAGCCAGCGCCCGCCGTACAGCGGCTTGAAGGCCTCGACGAGCCGGTGGGCATCCGCCGCCGCCTGCCACATCGTCAGCTTCCGCCAGTCCATGTCGGCCGGCTTGGACGCGCCGTAGAAGCGGTGCTCCACGGTGAGCTGGTTGCCCTGGAGCAGGTCCGTGGGCTCGGCGGGGATGGGCTCCTCGAAGATGGCGGTGCCTTCCGTGTCCAGCACCATGGGCGCCGTCTCCGAGCGGTGCATCAGCGTCACCCGCTGCGGGAAGCGCGTGCCCCAGGGGCGCAGGTGGTCCACGGGCTGCTCGTAGTCCATCGTGAAGAAGCGGAAGCCGTTGACCTCGACATCGGTCAGCACCGTGAGGCCGGCGATGGACTCCAGCCGGGTGCGGATGTCCGCGCTCGACAGGTCCACGGAGACGGGCGCGGGCGCGGTCCCTTGCTCCAGCGACTCCAAGCCCTCCGTCGTCGAGCCGCCACAACCGAGCAGCCATGCGCCGAGCAGGCCGCCCACCGCGAACCCCGCCCAGTTCCGCTTCAGCCCGCTTCGCATGGTGTCGTCCCTCAGGTGTCCGTTGAAGCCCTCGAAGATAGCAGGCCAGGGCCCACACCACACATGAAGCGATTGGGCACAGCATGCCTACATATCGGTCCCGCACAACGAGCGGTAAGGCAGACTATTTCCAGAAACGGCATACAGCGCCGTGACTCAGGGTCCGGGCTGCCCCTGTTCGAGCAGGCCCTCGCGCACCAGCGTGAAGACCGCCTGCCCACACAGGCCCTGCACATCCGCCGTGGCACGCGCCACCCGAACGACATAGCGCACACCGTCCAGGGTCAGCCGGGCCGGCTGTCCTACCTCGGCGGTCACCGTGGTCCCCGGGCCTTGCGAACGACTCGCGTGAGTCACGCGGAGTTGGACGTCCAGCGCATGCGTCCCATCCGCCAGCGTGCAGCCCGCGTCCTCCCAGCGGAAGTTCAGCTCCGGAACGAGCCCAGGAGGAAGCAGCACGTCACCCGCGATGGTGGTGGGAGCATTCGGCACCGTGAGCAGCAGCAGCCGGCCCTCCGCGTCCCGCAGGGTGTCCCCCGACAGCAGCACGGGAAGCTCACCATCCTCCTTCGTCGGACAGGACGCGGGCTCGCGATGGCTGGTCCACTGAACGACCTGCCCTGTCAGGTCCGACAGCACGTCCGGCACCTGGAGGCTGTAGCTCACTCCGCCGCGCACCGGCCCCGCCTCGTACTCCAGCACCGAGGCCCACCGGTCCTGGTGCCGGTACGCGCCACGCAATTGCCGGGCGACGGTGAAGCGGCGCTCCAGCCGCGTGTCCGTGCGCTGCTGCACCGCGTCCTCGGGCTCTTCCTTGAACGCCACGTCCACCTGGGCCGCGCGCCAGACTGGGACACACGGGCTCTCGCGTTGGAGCGAGGCCAAGGCGCGCCCGGCGTCGGGGACTGGCTCGGAGCACTTCATCTGGCAGCCCATCAGGCCGGCCAGGAGGAGCCCCGCGGCCCCATGCGCCCATCTCGCCGGGGCGCGACAACGTCCCGGACGAGGTCGCAGACTCAAGGGCACTCAGCGTACAGCGTCGTGCCGTCGGTCGACACGTAGAAGTCCTGTCCCTCCACCTGTCCCCGCGCCCGCAGCCGCTCCCGCGTGCGCTCCACCGTCAGACGCCGCGCCGCGACGGGTGGCTCCGCATGGGGCACGCGCGGCTGGAACCGCACCGGCCCACCCTTGTCGTCCGGGGCGTACCTCGTCAGCAGCGCACGGCGGGTGCCGTCGTCCGCGTCGCCGTCGTCCAGGAAGTCCAGCTCCACGGCGCCCCACTCATTCACATCGCAGTCACACGAGCCGCACCCAGGGAAGCCGCATCCCAGGAAGCCGTTCCGGCAGGAGACACACTTGCTCTTGGGGGACGCGCTACACGCCGCGCACGCATTGCCTCCAAACGAGTACGTGTGCGAGCCCGGCGAGCCCACGCCGAGCATCTGGTAGCGGTAGTTCATCACGCTGGCGTGCACCACGCTGGTCTGCCCCGGCACGTCGTTGCCGTTGTGGTCCAGCGCCAGGTTGTGGCCCAGCTCGTGGATGAAGGTGCCACGCTGTTCCTGGATGCTCGGGCTACTCCAGCAGCCCAGGCTGATGATGAGGTCATTGCCCAGCACCTCCGCCTTGCCGGATGAACACGACGTGCTGCTGCCCTGCCGGTAGGCCCACACCGCGTAGTGGAAGTAGGGCCGCCGCTCCGGGTTCCCGGTGGAGAACCCGCCCTGCTTCAGCGAATAGAAGTCCACGCCGCCGCTGCACGCGCCGAAGCACACCACTTCATGCCAGGGCAGCGCGCTGTCGATGAAGGCATGCAGCCGCGCGCCCGCGTCCCGCGCGAACACCGCCGCCGCGTCCGCCACCAGCCCGGCATAGGGCTTTCGCGTGAGATAGGGATTGGTGGGGTGCTCCATCCAATCCACCTCCACGTAGAGGTCCTTCACCGTGGGGCTGCCCCACTCGGAGAAGGAGAAGCCGTCATTGCCGAACAGCTCCAGCGTGTCCGGTATCCCATCCCCATCCGAGTCCTTCGAGTCCGGGTTCATCCCCACCAGTGGCTCCAGGGCATTGGAGATGCCGTCCTCGTCCTCGTCGTTGTCGCTGAAGATGGTGGACCACAGCGCGTCATCGTGGACGAAGCTGGCCGTGCCCGTGCTTCCGGGAAAGCGGCCCACCACCACGCGCTGGGCGCCCGCGTTCTGTGTGCTCGCCGCGACGACCAGCGGGTAGGAGCGAGGCCCGCTGTCATCGTCGTGTTGCAGGTACTCCGCGTTGGAGCGCAGCAGGAAGACCAGGTGGTCCCCCGCGCCCGGCGTCGTGGACGTGGCCCGGAAGGTGTCCTTCACGTTCCAGGCGAAGCTGAGCGGCACGCCGCCGAAGGGCTGGTTGCTCAGGAGGAGCTCTCCGTTGCGATACAGGCTGGCCGTCCCGCCGCGTCCTTCCGCATAGGCGCGCACCCAGACGCGGTAGAGCCCGGAGTCCGGCGCGGTGAACGTCACGCAGGAACGCGCCGCGCCCGCGCAGTCGTCGCCCATGGCCACCTGGCTCCAGCCGCCCCGGTCCCGGAGCACGTGAAGGACGGTGTCCGGCGCGGTGCCCGTCAAATCCCGCGTCTCGAAGGTGTACGTCTGCCCCGCGTCCAGCCACGTGCTCAACCAGATGAAGCTGCCCCAGTCACGCGAGGCCACGTAGTGCGGCCCGGCCAGCACCAACGCGGGCGCCAGCAACACCAGCATGAGGAGACTCCTCGGAAGCGTCGTCATCGCGTCTCCTCCGCGTGGAAGAACGCTTCCTTGAAGGCGTCGTGCTGACGCGACTTTTCCTCTGGCGGAAGCGACCGCCACTTCACCTGCTCCACGGTCAGCGCCTGTTGGTAGCGCGCATCCACTTCTCGCGCGCGGAGGTCCTCGGCCGAGGGCTCCGGCGGCGTGGCCAGCTTCGCCACCAGGTTCAGCGCCGCCAGATAGCGCCGCTCCTTCACCACGCGCGCTTCGGGCGTGGCGTCCATGAAGGCGCGCTCAGTGCGCGTCACCAGCACCGCGAGGTCGTCCACAGGCTCCTCTCGGAGCAAGGCCAGTTCGTCAGGTGTCAGCGGAACCAGCGCTCGCGCCGCGAACCGCTCCCATTCCGGCGTTTCGTCGCGAAGGCTCGCCACCTGTACCGCGCGGCCGGTGTCATCCTTCGCGGGCTCGACGTGGAAGCGCGGCCCGGCGGCGACCTTGGGTGGCGATGCGGGAGTCCGGGCGACTTCGGGCGGTGTTCCTTCCTTGCCGAGCGCCCACTGGGGAACCAGCCACGAAGCACCTGCTCCGACCAGCATGATGCCCAGCACTACCGCTGCGACTTCCCCTCGTGCGCGCATGCGTCGTCCCCCACTCGATGGCGCGCAGCTCTAGCGCCATTTGCATGGGACGGCAAACCCACCCCGCAGCAGTCTGTGCAGGGGCATCCACGCCACACGGAAGTGTCATGACATGGACGCCGGACGGGTGGGCGCTACGCCTGAGGAATGGGGCGACCCGGGCCGTGGAACACCACGACGGGCGCGGGCAACGTGAGCGATTCGTCCTCTGGCGTCGTGCCCGTGGCGCCCTTCGCGAGTGGATGCCCACCGGCGAGCACCTCACGCATACGTGTCACCAGCCACTGCGCTCCACGAAGCGCGTCACGCACCAGCAGTAGCGGCGCGTCGCGTGACAGCAGCGCGGGGGAGGTCGCCTTGCTCGTTGAATCGGGCTGTCCCACGCCCAGCTCGTAGACCATCTTTCCTCCGAGCGTCGCCGTGCAGAGCGCCAGCCCACAGGCGCCCAGCGCCAGCGCCACGGTGGCCGCGGTGGGCTCGCGCCGCAACCGCCACACCGTCACCCCCAAGGCACCGAGCAGCACGGTGGCATTGCCCACGCCATGCAGGAACGTCATGTCCCGGGCACGCGGCGTCTCCAGCCGGACCTCCTGGCTGGCCGCCAGTCCCGACACGCCCGCGAGCAGGCCGCCAATGGAGCCTGCCACCCAGATGCGGCGTGCCACCCGGGCCCAGGCGCCGTCGCCTGTCGTCACCGAGATGAGGTCCGCAACCGCCGCCGTGGGCAGCAGGGCCAGTGGCATGTGCACCAGTGCCGGGTGCAGCTCGTACAACAGCATCTCCTTCTTCATCGCGCGGCCTCCTGCCCTCGTCCTCCAAGGGTAGGCACCCCGAGGACCCATGGCAGGGACGGCCGCCTGCCCGCCCTCCCAGGGCGGGGAAGCGTTCAGCAGGCGATTTCGAGCGAGAGGGCGAGCTCGGGCTGGGTGAGCACCTCGCAGCCGTCGGGGGTCACCAGGATGGTGTGCTCGAACTGCGCGGACAGGCTGCCGTCCTCCGTCACCACCGTCCAACCGTCGGCCAGGATGCGGATGTCCGGCCGGCCCAGGTTCACCATGGGCTCCACGGTGAGGACCATGCCCGAGCGCAGCTTGATGCCCGAGCCTCGCTTGCCGGTATGGGGGACGGTGGGCGGCCCATGCATCTGGTGGCCGATGCCATGCCCGCCGAACTCCTCCACCACACTGCAGCCCTCCTTCTTCGCCAGCTCCTCGATGGCCGCGCCGATGTCTCCCAGCCGCGCGCCATGGCGGACGACGGCGATGCCCGCGTCACGGCAGCGGCGCGCGACGTCCACGATGCGACGGGCGTCTTCGGACACCTCCCCGATGAGGAAGGTCGCGGAGGTGTCTCCGTGGAAGCCGTCCAGGCACGTCGTCACGTCCACGTTGATGATGTCCCCGCGGACCAACTGCTCACCTGCGTTCGGAACGCCGTGACAGACGATGTGGTTGCGGCTGGTACAGACGGTGGCCGGGTAGCCCTTGAACCCCAGCTGACTGGGCTTGCCACCCCGGCGCGCCGTGTCCTCGCGAACCCACTGGTCGATGTCCGCCGTGGTGACACCAGGTGTCAGCTTCGAGGCAACGAAAGCCAGCGTACCGGCGGCTGCCTGACTCGCTCGGCGCAGACGTTCGACGTCCGTGCCCTTGAACAAAGGAATGCTCATGGCCGCCAAGGTGAGGGGCCGGGGTGCCTGGCGTCCAATGCTGTTTCGGTATGGCCAATAGCGCTAGAGTGGCGAACGTGAGCCTCACGCACATCCAGTCCTTCGTCGCCGTTGCCGAGGAATGCAACGTGGGCCGGGCCGCGCGCCGCCTGCACCTGACGCAGCCGCCGCTCAGCCGTCACATCCAGGCGCTCGAGGACGAACTCGGAGCACGGCTCTTCGAGCGGACCCGGGGTGGCATGCGCCTGCTCCCCGCGGGCGAAGCCTTCCTGCAGCACGCGCGTCGCATCCTGGCGGAGGTGGACGCCGCCATGCTCACCGTGCGGGACGTGGCGGGCAGCCGCGCCGGCGGATGACGCAGCCAGGTCCGGTGCGAGCCTCGGCCTCTTGAGTCTGGAGCGTGCGTTCAACATCGGACGGACAGGTGCCTCCTTCGGCGGCGTCATGCGCCCGACGACCTGGGACCGGGTTGTCGGGCTGCTAGAGCGAGCATCGATGCCCGACCTCCTCGTGACTCATCGGAGTCCTCACGTGCGTCCTATCCGGGTGCTCGCGCCCCTGCTCTGGGTCCTCGCCTCCTCCACGGTGATGGCGGCGCCGACTCCTGAGGCTCAGGAGGTTCCCGACACGAACGGGCAGCCGCCGGCAGACGCGCCCACGCGGGAGCCGACGGAGGCAGCGGACGCTGACGCTGGGCGGACCGTCGTCACGGGCTCGCGGCGTCCCAGGCCGGCGCGGGACGTGCCCGCCACCACCACGGTCCTCCCCCGCCCGGAAATCGACCGGAGCCCCACGCTGACACAGGACGCGCTGGTCCGCACCGTGCCCTCCGCCGCCACCTTCCGCCGCACGCCCAGCCTCGTCTCCGACCCGACGGCACAGGGACTCAACCTGCGCGGGCTCGCGCCTTCGGGTGTGGCGCGAAGCCTCGTGCTGCTCGACGGCATTCCCGTCAACGACCCGTTTGGTGGCTGGATTTTCTGGCGCTCGCTGCCACGGCTCGGACTCGAGCGCATCGAGGTCGTCCCCAGCGGAGGCTCCGCCCTCTACGGCAGTGGCGCGCTCGGCGGTGTCGTGCAGCTCGTTTCACGCGACGTCACCGGAACGCAGTTCGACGCGGATGCCACCTACGGCAACGCGCATACGGGCATGCTCGCGGCACGCGGGGCGGAGGCGTGGGGCCCCGTCCGCGCCTCGCTGGAGGCAGAGCTGCTCAACAGCGACGGCTACCCCATCGTCAGTGCCGCCCAGCGCGGCGCCATCGACGCGGACACGCCCAGCAGCCATGCCGTCCTCAACGGGCGCGTCGAAGCGGATGCCACCGATGCGCTCACCCTCTCCGCTCGCGCCGGTCTCTTCCGCGAGAACCAGAACGGCGGCACCCAGCTCACCACCGCGCGCGTGGAGCTGGCGCACTTCGGCGCGGGCGCACGGCTGCGCACCGCGCACGGCGGCACCTTCACGCTGGACCTCTTCGGCCGCGTGCAGCGCTTCGAACAGGACCGCGCGCGCATCACCCAGGACCGCTCTTCCGAGGCACTGGCCGCCAGTCAGGACGTACCGGCCAACGACCAGGGCGCGTCCCTCGTCTGGACCGGCCCGTCCTGGACAGCCCTGGGCACGCACGTCCTCACCGCCGGCCTGGATGCGCGCCGCATGGCGGGCACGTCCTGGGAGCAGCTCTTCCCTCCCGCGCCCTCGGAGACCTCCCTCCGCCTGCGCGACACCGGAGGCACCCAGCTGTCCGGCGGTGTCTTCATCGAGGACCTCTACACGCCCTCGCCCGCACTGGAGCTCAGCGCCGCGCTCCGGATGGACGTGTGGCGCAACCAGAACGGTGAGCAGCGTCTGGAGCGCGCCAACGGCGCGGTGGACACGACAAGCTTCGACGACCGCACCGAGCAGCAGCTCAGCCCACGGTTGGGCTTGCGAGTACGTCCGTTGGAAGGGCTCACCCTGCGCGCCTCCGCCTATCGTGCGTTCCGCGCCCCCACGCTCAACGAGCTGTACCGCCCCTTCCAGGTGGGCACCCTCCTCACCGCCGCCAACGCCAACCTGGGCGCGGAGCGGCTGTGGGGCGCCGAGGCCGGCGTGGAGGCCGAGTCCTCCTCGCTGGGCCTCACCACGCGCGTGACGGGCTTCTGGAACGTGCTCGACGACCCCATCACCAACGTCACGCTGGAGCAGCCGCTTCCGGATGGATCCACGCGCCAGCGGGAGAATCTGGGACAGGCGCGGGTGCGCGGCGTGGAGGCGAGCGTGGACTGGAAGCTGGCACGTCAGTGGACGGCGCTGCTCGCGTACACCTTCGTGGACCCCGTCGTGACGCGCTCGCCGGGACAACCCGGGCTGGTGGGCAAGCAACTCGCGCAGGACCCCCGACACCGGGGCACCGCCATCGTCACCTTCCACGACCCCGACATCGTGACGGCCACGGTGCAGCTTCGCGTGACGGGCGCTCAGTTCGAGGACGACCTCAACGAGCGCCCCATGGGCGGCTACGCCGTGGTGGACGTGTCCGCCAGCCGCCACCTCTTCTGGAAGTTGCACGTCTTCGGCGCGGTGGAGAACCTCTTCGACCGCGAGTACCTCGCGGGCCGCGCCGGGGTGGACACGTTGGGTCCACCCCTGCTGGCGCGCATCGGCCTGCGGCTGCGCGACGCGCCCTGATGCTCAGCGGAGGGTGCGCACCGGCCGCACCGGTCCGTTGAACCAGCGGCTCAGCGACACCACGTCCTCCATGCGGCGTGCGGGCGGGAGGCTGTCGAGGAAGACGCGGCCATACGCCTTCGTCACGATGCGCCGGTCCAGCATCGCCACGATGCCCCGGTCCGACTGCGTGCGGATGAGCCGGCCGAAGCCCTGCCGCAGCGCCAGCGCCGCGTGCGGGAGCTGATACAGCTCGAAGGGCTCCTCGCCCCGCTGCTGGAGCTGTTTGATGCGCGCGGCCACCAGCGGGTCTCCCGGCGACGCGAAGGGCAGCCGGTCGATGATGACCAGGCTCAGCGCGTCACCCGGCACGTCGACGCCCTCCCAGAAGCTGTGCGCCGCGAAGAGGACGCTCGGAGTCTCGCGGAAGGCCTCCAGCAGTTGCTGCTTGGGGCGCTCGCCTTGCAGCAGCGACTGATAGGGCAACCGGGGCGCCACCAGCTCATAGGCCCGCACCATGTTGCGCAGGGACGTGAAGAGCACGAAGGCGCGCCCACCCGTCACCTCGCAGAGCCGTTCAATCTCCTCCGCCGCCTCCTCGATGAACCCCGGGGCGGCCGGGTCCGGCAGGTGCGTAGGCAGGTACAGCGCCGCCTGTGACGGGTAGTCAAAGGGACTGGGCACCGCCAGCGTCCGCACGCGCGTCACCGGCTGGCCGTCCTCGCCGTACAGGCCCATGCGGTTGGCGAAGAAGTCGAAGCGGCTGTCGGCCGCCAGCGTCGCGGACGTGTACACCACCGTGTCCAACGCGCCGTACATCCGCTCGCGCAGCTCCTTCGCCACGTCGATGGGGCTGGCGCGCAGGAAGAGGCCCTTGCCCCGCTGCTCCGCCCAGTAGACGTGGTCCGAGGACTCGGCCTTCTCCAGGAAGGAGAGCTGCTCCTCCATCTCGTCCGAGCGGCGGGTGATGGCGGCCAGCTCCGGCTCGCGCTCGCCCACCGTGAAGGCGGACAACGCGGCCAGCGCGTCACGCACGCCCTCCAGCGGCGTGGACAGCTTCGCCATGACCTCCGAGCGCAGCGCCACGGAGGCCTCGTGGCCGGACAGCCCCAGCGCCCGGGGCGCCTGCGCGAAGAGCGCATCCGCCCCCGCGCGCAACCGGGCCGCCAGCGCGCGCAGCATGGCGTGGCGGGCGTCGTCCTCCTTCAGCGACGCCACCGCGTCCCGCGCCAGCTCCTCCAGCCGGTAGTTGGACACGCTGCAACCGAAGTGGCCGCTGGCCGCGTCTTCCAGCGCATGGGCCTCGTCGAAGATGACGGCCTCGTACCAGGGCAGCACGCCCTCGGTGCGCTTGCCGGAGCTGCGCAGCGCCAGGTCCGCGAAGAAGAGGTGGTGGTTGACCACCAGCAGGTCCGCCTGCTCCGCGCGCTTGCGCATGCGCGTGACGAAGCACGTCTCGTACTGCGGGCACTTGGTGCCCACGCACGTCTCGGACGTGGTGGACAGGCGCGACCAGGCGCTGAAGGACTCGGGCAGGTCCAGCTCGCTGCGGTCGCCGGTGTCCGTCTCCTCCGCCCACGCCTTCAGCTTGGGCCAGTAGCGCGACTCCTCGCGCGAGCCGAACTGCGGCTCCTTGGAGAAGGCGTCATAGCGGTGCAGGCAGAGGTAGTTGCTGCGGCCCTTGAGGTACGCGGCCTCGAAGCGCAGGCCCATCTTCTCCCGCATCAACGGCAGGTCCTTGAAGAAGATCTGGTCCTGCAAGGTCTTGGTGGCCGTGGACACGACCACCCGGCGTCCCGACAGCAGCGCGGGCACCAGGTAGGCGAGCGTCTTGCCCGTGCCGGTTCCCGCCTCGGCCAGCAGGTAGCTGTGCTCGGCGAAGGCCCGCTCCACGGCGCGCGCCATCTGAAGCTGCTCCGGGCGGTGCTCGTACGCGGGCAGCGCGACCTCGAGCGCGCCTCCCGGACCGAGCAGGCTGTCGACGGACGGAGGGGTGGAGACGGAGAGCGACATCGGCACCGAGGGGGAGACGGGAAGCGGCCGGACAAAATAGCAGCGACCGCCGTTTCAAGCGCGTTTCCGGCCGCGGCCGCGCCGCCTGGCCCGGGTGGCTGCCTGCTCCTCCGTCAGCGAGCCGCACCGCCCTCGGCGGCACGGCGCCCGGACAGCCCGGCGCTCAGTACCCCGCGCTCAGCGTGCGCAGGTGCTGGAAGACGAGCACGGCCAGCACCAGCACCACGATGAAACCCACGCCCACCGCCACCGTCTTCAGGCGCCGGAAGACGCTGGGGGTTCCGGCGGGCTCCACCGATGACGGCACCACCAGGGTGGCCCTGCGCACCACCTCATCACGGCCCCGCCGGGCGACGGCATCGTCGGGCGCACGCGCCAGGCGGATCCGGTACAGCCGCCCCGCCATGGCCAGCTCGCCCCGCCCCACCGCCAGCGTCATCAGCCGGTCATGGGCGTCCCAATCCTCCCAGCGCGCCGCCAGCTTGCGCCACGCGTCCGCCAGCACGTCCGAGAGGGGATGCTCCTCGGGCTGGTAGTTGACGTAGACGAGCCCGCACTGCGGGCAGGACAGGGCCTCCTCGCGCCGAGGCGCCACACACTTGGGACAGACGCCAGGGGGCGGCTCGAAGAGCGCGTCGTCCGTCAGCGGCACCGACTCCGAACGCACCACCCGCAGGGCCGGCGTCACTGGCGCGGAAGCGCTCCAGCTGTCGGAGGGCGGCTCCACCGGCACCGGCGCCGACCCCGCGGCGGGAGCAGCCCGCACCTCCGTTCGCGGCGCGGTGGTGGCCGGCGGACCCACGCGGCTGTCCACGCCGCAGCGGCCACACGTCACCACGAGTCCCCCGGCTTCCGTCCGGTAGGTCTCCAGCGGCACGAGCCGCTCGCACGCGTCACACTGGAACTTCATGTCATCACCTGGCGCAGGGGAATGGGCATGGCGCAGCCGATGAGTGCCAGCAGGCACAGCGCGCAAATCCACTTCCGCAGTGGACTGAGCGGTGCCTGGGGTTCCACCACCTCGGGATGGCCGAAGCCTACCAGCTTGCTCGTCACCAGCAGCCATAAGCCCCAGGACGCGGTGACGAAAAGGGTGAGGACCAACAGCACCAACGCCACCGCGCGGCCCACCCAGTGCGCGCGCCGGCCCCACAGCGCATAGGCCAGGTGCCCGCCGTCGAGCTGCCCCACGGGCATCAGGTTCAGCAGCGTGACGAGCAGCCCGAACCAGCCGGCGATGACCACCGGATGGACCAACACGTCCTTGCCCTCCGGGAGCGGTCCCAGGGCCAGGCGCGTCAGGCCCTGCATCAACAGGCTGTCACCGAAGAGCGTCTGCACGCCGTTGAAGGGTGTCTCCGGCGCGGGCGGCGCGTTGGTGACGCGGTCCATCACCCAGGTGAAGACGTCCCGGCCAATGGCCCACAGCGAGCCGTCCCCCGGGAAGGTGGTGGACGGGATGTCCGGCGCATCCACCACGGAGGAGTGAGCCAGCCCCCAGAAGAGGATGGGCAGGGCCACCACCAACCCCGCGAGCGGTCCCGCCGCGCCAATGTCCACCAGGGCGTTGCGGTTCGGGATGCGGTCGCGAATGCGGATGACGGCGCCCAGCGTGCCCACGCCGAGCACCGGCAGCGGGATGAAATAAGGCAGGGATGTTTCAACCCGGTGACAGCGCGCCAACACGTAGTGCCCCATCTCATGGGTCCCCAGGATGGCCAGCAGCGACAGGCTGAAGGCCAGCGCGCGGAAGGCCGCTTCGGGGGACACCTCTCCCAGTGAGTAGGGCCGCTGGAAATGGAAGTAGAGCAGGTACGAGGTGAAGGTGGTTCCTACCGTCAGCACCAGGAGCAACAGGTGCACCCAGTAACGCGGCGCGGGGCGGGCAGCGGAGACGGTATCCATGAAGGGAGCCTCGAGGTTGGCTAGCAAGGGGAGATGTGCATTGCAACGCGCAGCCGCCCAACCGGACCGATACCGAGTGTCCCGGACGGACCTTGACATGGAGTCGACATCTGCTACGACCCCGCCCGCTTGAAGGTTTCAAGACAACGGCCGGTTGCCCTCCAAGGCGTCCGGCCACCACACAAGCATCCAATTCAAGAGGGGAAAGATCATGAAGAAGCTCGTCCTGTCCGCCGTTGTCGCCAGCAGCATGGTTGCCTGCACCAGCGTTGAGAGCGCCGTTGTCTCCGGCACGGAGATCGCCTCCAACGGTGAGGCCGTCGCCGTTGTTCAGGCCAACGCCCTGGGCCTGACCGCCATCTTCCACATCGTCGACATCGTGCAGAGCGACCTCGACACCGTCATCAACAAGCTGCTCATCGCCGAGGCCAAGGCCATGGGCGCCTCCAAGGTGGAGCTGCTGACCGCGGGCACCACGGCCCGTCACGGCATCTACGCCCTGACCGGCACCATCATCGGCGTGACCAGCTCCAGCGCCGTGGGCGTGGCGGTCAAGTAGTCCACACCGCGCAAGCCGCGCGGTTCATGCGGAAGGCCCCCTGGCGACAGGCGGGCCTTCTTGCTTTTGTGCCCTCCCATGCGTGAACGCCTCCTCCTGTTGTGTGCCCTGACGGCCCTCACCGGCTGCCCCAAGAAGGGCGGCGATGACACGGCCACGCTGCTGCCCGAAGTCAAAGCCGGGCTCGCCGCCCGCGAAGCGAAGCTGAAGAGCTACCGCATCGCCGGCACCGTGCAGGACGCGGGGCTGGAGCCGGTGACGTTCACCTTCGAATACCGCGCGCCGCAGCGCCTGCGTGGCACGCTGGGCCCGCCCGCCTCGCGCACCTTCGCGTGGGACGGCGCGCACTTCTTCCAGCAGCTCGACGGGGAGAAGCGCTTCAGCACCTTCACCTCGGAGCTGCCGCCCGCGAAGCTCGCCGGCTTCCTGTCGGAGACGTTCCACCCCTTCATGCCGGAAGGCTTCCGGACGCCGCTCTTGCTGAGCCACGCGACGGTCCGCCGCGCCACGCACCCGCTGGCGCCGCAGGCGGTGGAGCTGGTGCAGAAGCTGGAGGGCGACGCCGCGGGACTGGAGATGGTCTACGTGCTGCGCTGGCCCCAGCTGGACTTCCTGGGCCGGCGCACCGTCTCACCAGACGGCGCCGCGGCCGAGGAGCGCGTGGAGGAGGAGCACTGCGACGCGGCCTTGTCGCTGTGCGTGCCCAAGCGCCTTGGCCGGTGGCAGGGAGGCAAGCGCGTGGGCGAGACGGTGCTCACGCGCGTGGAGCTGAACGCGGCCCTGCCCAACGACGGCTTCACCCTCACCGCCCCCGAAGGCTACGACGTACAGACGCGGACATTGGTGGAGTCCACCCCCGCCACCCAGCCCACGGACGGTTGACCGCCAACCCCGGCATCCCCACCTTCGGGGCCGAGGGACAAGGCACATGGTGGAAAACGTCATCTTCGACGTGGATGGAACCCTGGTGGATTCGGTGGACGAGCACGCCGAGGCATGGCGGCGCGCCTTCCTTCACTTCGGCCGGGACATCCCGTTCGCACACGTGCGCAGCCAGATTGGCAAGGGCGCCGACCAGCTCATCCCCGTCTTCTTCAACGACGAGGAAGTGGAGCGCTTCGGCAAGGAGTTGGACGAATACCGCGGCAAGCTGTTCCTGGACGAGTTCCTGCCGAAGGTGCGTCCCTTCCCCCGGGTACGGGAGCTCTTCCAGCGGCTGCGCGCGGGCGGCATCCGCATCGTGCTGGCCTCCAGCGCGAAAGAGCAGGAGCTGAAGCACTACGTGAAGCTGTGCGGCATCGAAGGCCTGTTCGAGGCGAAGACGAGCACGGACGAGGTGGACAAGAGCAAGCCCCACCCGGACATCTTCGAGGCCGCAATGGCGCGGCTGGGCAAGCCTTCTCCGGACGTGACAGTCGTCGTGGGCGACACGCCCTATGACGCGCTCGCCGCCAACAAGTTGAGCCTGCCCTCCGTGGGCGTGCTCGCTGGCGGCTTTCCTCCGGATGACCTGCGCGCCGCGGGCTGCCGCACGCTGGTGAAGGACCCGGCGGCGCTGCTCGCGCGCTACGAGGCGTCCCGGCGCGAATGGCCCTGGAACGAGTCCGACACCAGCCAGGTGGCCAAGGACGACGAGCGGCGCTGAAGCCGCGCCCCCGCCCTTCCCCACCCCACGAGAGGGATGGGGAAGCGGCGGCGTGCTAGCTGCGGGTGCGGCTGCGCGAGCCGCGGCTGCTGGTTCCGCGACGCGTCCCGCTCCGGGACTTGGAAGCAGGCCGCTTCGCGGTGGTGGTGCGACGGGCGGTGGCGCGACGGGCCGCGGTGCCCTTGGCGGCGGTGGACTTGGAACCCGAACGCGTCGCTCGAGCAGTGGGCTTGCGCGTGCGGCCCGTGGCGGCGGTGGCGCGGCGACGGGTGCCGGCGCGCTTCGCGGCGGTGGCCTTGCCTCCCTTGCGGCCCGCCTTGCGCGCGTTCTTCCGCGCCAGGGGACGGCTGCGCGCGACCTTGGCCTTGCTGCCCGAGCCGCCCTTCTTCATCCCGCCGCCCGTGAGCTTGTTCACGGTGGCCCAGGCCCGGGACTCGGCCGTCTCGTCGGAGGCGCCGCGCTTCTCGTAGCCCTCTTCGATGTGCTCAGCCATCCGCTTCTGCTTCGCCGTGTACTTCGCCTTGCTTCCTCGTGCCATGCGACTTGCTCTCCAGGCCTGACTGACACCTGCATGGGGCCAGCTCCAGCGCAGAGGTGAGCAGTCACCCACCCATCCGGAAGCGCGCAGCCGGATGGACCTGTTCACCCGGCGACGCACGCATGCATGCCCACGTGGCACCCGACATCGGGAATGCACCGGAGCACGGGGCGACTCGCGGCGAGGGTGCGCGCACGACACCGCCTCGCATCCCGCTGGCCGGACGGACCGTGCGTGCACAGATTGGCGGGCGACACGAAAGAGGAGGCACCCTGGAACCCGCCCTCATCAAGCCCCCATGCAGGCCCGTCCTGGATGACGGCCCCGCGGTGTTGGTGGTGAACACGCGCTCGCGTTCAGGGCGTGAGGCCTTCCAGGCCGCCAGGGAAACGCTCGTGGCGCGGGGCGTCTCCATCGTCGAATGCCACGCGCTGTCCCGAGCGGTTCGGCTGGACGCGGTGGTGGAGCGGATGGTGGCACGGGGCACCCGCCGCCTCATCGTGGGAGGAGGCGACGGCACCCTGAGCCGCGCGGTGGTCCGGCTGCTGGGCCGCGACGTGACGCTGGGCGTCCTCCCGCTGGGCACTGGCAACGACTTCGCGCGCTCGCTGGGAATCCCGCCCGACATCGAGGCCGCCTGTGACGTCATCGCCCAGGGCTACACGGCCCGCGTGGACGTGGGCCTGGCCAATGGGCGCCCCTTCCTCAACGCGGCCAGCCTGGGACTTGCCACCGGCATCGCCAAGCGGCTGACGAAGCGGCTGAAGCAGCGCGCGGGCAAGCTGGCCTACCCCGTGGCGGCCGCGGCGGAGATGAAGGACCTGCGCCCCTTCCACATCCGGCTGAAGGCGGATGACCAGGAGCTGGCGCTGGACGTGCTGCAGCTGGTGGTGGGCAACGGCCTCTACCACGGCGCCGGAAACATGGTGGCGCCCGATGCCCGGCTGGATGACCGGCGGCTGGACATCTACGCCATCGCCGCGCCCTCCGCCGCGTCGGGGCACGAAGGCACCGGCCTGGGCCAGCTCCAGGACATCGCCACGTTGATGCGGGTGGCCCTGTCCCTGCGCTCAGGCGAGCACGTTGAGCACCCCGCTGTCACCGCCCTGCGCGCCGCGCGGCTCTACGTGGAGGCCGACCCCGTTCAGGAGGTGAACGCGGACGGCGAGCTCGTGGGCAAGACACCCATGCGCTTCGAGGTGGCCCCCGCGGCCCTGCGCGTCTACGCGCCCGCGCCCTCCTGAAGTTTCGGTTCACTGCGAGGCTGGCCTACACTGTGGGCAGCCGCGACGGCGACGGCCGGACGCGGGGGAGGCCGAGCCCGTGCGCCATCGAACCCCCTTCTTGATTGCCTTGTGCCTGGCCATCGCGGCGGTGCTGCTGCTGTGGTTCCGCATGCCCGTCCCCGCGGCCCCCGCCGACGCGCGCCCGGAGGCCGCGGCGTTGACCGCGCCAGCGCCCGTCACCAGCGGCGCCCAGTCCCGCGCCAGCACGCCGCCCACCCCGCCGCTGGAGACCGCCCCCAACGCCGAGCTGGGCGCCTTCGTGGTGCGCGTGGTGGACGCCCAGGGCCCCGTGACGGGCGCGCGCGTGCGGGCCTACCTGCGGGTGGGCGCGGACGGCACCGGGGCCACGCCGTGGCGCCGCGCGGGTGACGGCACCACGGCGGACGGCGGCGTGCTCCGCCTGCCCGCGGCCCCCGGCGACTACCTGCTGTCCGCGCATGCGCCAGGCCACGGCCCCGTGCGGATGGAGGCCACGCGGCCGCTCGGCGAGGCGGAGACGGCCGTCGAGCTGCGCCTGCCCGACGGCGTGACGCTGAGTGGGCGCACCGTGGCGGAAGGGCGCGAGGAGCCGGTGCCGCTCGCCTCACTGAGGCTGCGGCCCTACCCCGGGACGCCCACGGCCTGGGCGGCCCCCACCGGCTTGCCGGAAGAAGCGGCGGAGACGACGAGTGACGCCCAGGGCCGCTTCGCCTTCACGCAGCTGGCGGCCGGACGCTACGAGCTCACCGCCGAGGCGCCGGGCTTCAGCCGCCGCACCTTGCGCCTGCTCCAGGTGCCGCAGGCCGGTGAAGTCGTCGTGGGGCTCTGGGGCGCGAGCACCCTGGAGGGCTTCGTCGTCGACGCGAAGGGGCAGCCCGTCGCGGACGCGGAGGTGGTGGCGACGGGAGGCACCGCGCCGGTGCGCGTCACCACCGGGGAAGGTGGCGGCTTCGCGCTGGAGGTCAACGCGGGGACGTGGGTCGTGTCCGCGCGCCGAGGGGACCAGCTGGGCCGCGTGCCGGGGCCGCTGTCCGTCGCGCCAGGCGAGACGCTGCGCGGGCTCGTGGTGACGCTGGGCGCGGCCAGTGGCCTGACGGGCACGGTGTCCACGGTGGAGGGCGCGCCGGTGCGCGGGGCCATCCTGGTGGCGTCTCCCGCGGGCGGCCAGGGCGAGCTGGGCCGGTCGGCGTCCGAGGACGATGGCGGGTGGCGGATGGACGTCCCTCCCGGCGAGTACGACGTGACGGTGCGCGCGGCGGGGATGACGGGCCGCGTGTTCGAAGCCGTGGTGGTGAACCCGGGCGGCCACACGCCCCTGGACGTGCGGCTGGAGCCCGCGACGGCGGCGCTGGAAGGCCTGGTGGTGGACTCGGAGGGACGGCCGCTGGAAGGCGCGCAGGTGCGCGCCGAACCGGAGTCCTTCTCTGGCGTGGCGCACACGGCGCTCACCGACGCCGAGGGCGCCTGGAAGCTGGAGGGACTGGAAACGGGGCCCACCTCCGTGCGCGCGCGGCGCGAGGGCTCGCAGCGGTGGACGTCCCGCATGGAGACGCTGAAGGCGGGAGTCGTCACCCGCGTGGACTTCACCCTGGCGGACTCCGGCTCCGTGTGGGGGCAGGTGACGCGCGCGTCGGGCGGGCCGCTGACCGAGCCCGCGCTGGTCCACGCAGTGCCTCGGGGCGGCTCGGGCACGGCCTCCACGGAAACGGATGCACAGGGCCAGTTCCAGCTGGAATTGCCCGCGGGCGTCTACCAACTGGTCGCGCTGCTCCACCAGACGCCCGCCATCTACTTCCACATGGAGAGCGACCCGTTCGTGACGGTGCCTTCAGGCGGCGCCGTGCGGCAGGACCTGCTGTTGAAGGAGGACTCCGTGTTGTCCGGCGTCGTGCTGGAGCCCTCCGGGGTGCCCAGCCCGCTGGCCATCGTGGCCGCCATCCAGGGCGGGGACTTCCCCATGACGCGCAAGGAGCGCGCGGACGAGTCGGGCCAGTTCGCCATGCCGCCGCGCCCCCAGGGCGCCCAGCCCCTGGAGCTGGTGGCCCACAACGCGGGGCGCGTGGGGCGGCTGCCCGCCGCGCATGAGGACCAGGCGCCGCTCACGGTGCGGCTGGAGCCCGCGGCCACCCTGCGCGGGCGCGTGGTGGCGGGCAGCGGCGCGGCTCCGGATGGCTTCGTCCTGGAGCTGCTCGAGGCCAACGGTGAGGCCCTGCCCTGGGCCGGCGCCTGGCCCACCACGCGGCGCTTCGCTGGCAGCACCTTCGTGCTTCCAGACGCGCCCGCCCAGGCGCTGAAGGTGACGGTGCGCACCGAGGACGGCCGCACGGGCGAAGCCCAGGTGACGCTGCGGCCCGGGGGCACCTCGGACGTGGAGGTGCCGCTCACCGGCGGCGTGGCGTCCATCTCCGGGCGCGCGGTGTGGAGCAAGGGGGGCGGCCCTGCGCCAGGGGTGGCGGTGTTCCTCGACAAGGCCGTGGGTGGGCGCCCGGATGCCTTCACCGGGCAGGACGGACGCTTCCGCCTGAGCGACGTGCGCCCGGGCATCCACACCGTGCGGCTGCTGCCGCCGGAGGGCCGCGTGGAGACGCGCACCGTGAAGGTGGCGGAGGCGGAGGCCACCGACGTGGGTGACGTCACGGTGTCCCCGCGCCGGGCCACGCCGGGCACGCTGGGCGCGGGCTTCAGCGAGGACCGGGGCCACGTCGCCTTCGCGTGGCTGACGCCGGACGGGCCCGCGGCGCGCGCGGGCGTCAACGTGGGGGACCGGCTGGTGGCGGTGGATGGCCAGGTGGTGCGCGACAGCACGGAGGCGGAGTCCCGCACCCGGGGTGCGCCCGGCACGCCCGTGCGGCTCCACGTCCGGCGCGCGAATGGTGAGCAGGAGGTGCTCGTCACCCGCGCGGAGTGAGGCCCGCTACACCTTCTCCAGCACGCGCGACAGCACCTGCGCGGTGAAGTTCACCAGCGGAATCACGCGCCGGTAGTCCATGCGCGTGGGGCCGATGACGCCCACCGTGCCCAGCACCTGCTCCTGGTTGCCGTAGGGGCTGGCGATGACGGTGACGTCGCCGGCCGCGGAGAAGTCGCTCTCCGCGCCGATGAAAATCTGCATCTCGTTGGCCACCTGCACCCGGTCCAGCAGCGACAGCAGCTTGTGCTTCTCATCCAGGGCCCTGAAGAGCGCGCGCATGCGCTCCACGTCCGCGAACTCCGGCTGCTCGAAGAAGGAACCCGTGCCCTGGATGAGCACCCGCTCCGTGGACGCCAGGTCCGTGGCCGCCGCGCCCAGCTTCAGCGCCTTGGCCGTCAGCGCGTTGTAGAGCGCCTGCTCCTGGTCCATCTCCGCGCGGATGCGCTCGCGCGCCGACTCCAGCGGCACCTCCCGCAGCAGCTCCGACAGGTAGTTGCTCGCCTTGAGCAGTTCGTCGGAGGTGATGGGGAACTCCACGGTAATCGCCTTGTTGTGCACCTGGCCGCTCTGCCCCACCAGGATGGCGAGCACCCGGTCCTCGCGCAGCCGGACGAACTCGATGCGCCGGAACACCGCCGACTCCGGCCGCGGCGCCACCACCACGCCCGCGTGGCGCGTCAGCGAATGGAGGATGCGGCTGGCCTCGCCCAGCATCTCCGCCAGGTCGGCCTCGTGCGCGAGCCCCGCGTGGATGAGCTCCCTGTCACGCGGCGTCGGGTCCTTCAGCTTCACCAGCGTGTCCACGTAGAAGCGGTAGCCCTGGTCGGTGGGAACACGCCCAGCGGAGGTGTGGGGCTTCTCCAAGAAGCCCAGCTCCTCCAGGTCCGCCAGCACGTTGCGCATGGTGGCGGAGGACACCTCGAACCCCGACCTGCGGGTGAGCTGCTGACTGCCAACCGGCCCGCCCGTGGAGATGTACTCCTGGACGACCGCCCGGAGGACTTCCTTCTCACGTTCACCCAGCTCTTCGGACATCCCTGGCGCTCACTCCGGAGCCACCGGTGCGGCGGCATCTCCGCCCTGGCTCCATGGGAAAGTCTAAGGAAGCGGCCCCGGGCATTCAATCCGGGAGCCGCCCTGTCCCTACGGGCAACCCGGCGCGACATTCCCGACGCGACCATTCCAGCCAGCCGGACGGCCGCCCCGACGCACGAGCGTGCTGCCCGTCACTGTACTTCCCCGGAAAGGGCCCGGCTGTGACGTGTGGCAATGCCCACATGGCCGGCGAAATTCGCCGGCGATACAAGCCGCGCCGTGCCCGCCTCGCGTGCCGCGTCCCTCCCCGTCTCACAGCCAGCCCCCGTCAGCCTGCCCTCTGGAGACGTCCTTCCCGGAGGTGCCCAGCGCGGGTGGCTCATCGCCAGCCTCCTGTCTCTATACGTTATTTGGGGCTCCACCTATCTGGCCATCCGGTGGGCGCTGGAAGGCGGCATGCCGCCGTTCCAGATGTCAGGAGTGCGCTTCGTGCTCGCCGGCGCCCCGCTCTTCGCGGTGCTGTGGCTGCGCGGGGCGCCCGTGCCCACGGCCCGTCAGTGGGGCGCCAGCGCGCTGGTCGGACTGTTGCTGCTGGGCGTGGGCAACGGGGGGCTCGTCTTCGCGCAGCAGTCGGTGCCGTCGGGCGTGGCCGCGCTGGTGGTGGGCAGCCTGCCCTTGTGGACAGCGCTCTTCGGGGGGCTCTTCGGCCAGTGGCCCGGGCGCGCGGAGCGCTGGGGACTGGCCGTCGGCTTCGGCGGCATCGTCCTGCTCAACCTGGGCAGTGACATGGGCGGCGGCCTGCTGCCGACGCTGGCGTTGCTGGTGTCGCCCATGAGCTGGGCGCTGGGCTCGGTGTGGAGCCGCCGGCTGCCCATGCCGCAGGGACTGATGTCCACCGCGGCGCAGATGCTGTGCGGTGGCGTCATCATGCTGGGATTCGGCCTGCTGATTGGGGAGCGCCCCACGGCCATGCCCACGCCCAAGGCGGTGCTCGCGTTCTTCTACCTCGTCATCTTCGGCTCGCTGGTGGGCTACAGCGCCTATGGCTACCTGCTGCGCAACGCGCGCCCGTCGCTGGCCACCAGCTACGCCTACGTCAACCCGGTGCTGGCGGTGTTCCTGGGCGGCCTCCTGGCGGGCGAGACGATGACGCCCACGGCCTGGCTGGCCATGGGCGCCATCCTGGGCGCGGTCGTGTTGCTGACGCGCAAGAAGTGACGCTCAGTTGACGAGCAGCACCTTGCCCACGCCGCTCTGCTCCGCCAGCTTCTGCGCTTCCTTCACCTGCTCCAGCGGGAAGCGCTTGCTGACGGGGATGACCAGGTCGCCCTTGGCGACGGCCTGCCCCAGTTGCGTCAGGCGGCGCGAGTCCGGGTGCGTGAAGATGGCGCGCACGGTGATTTGCCGCCCCTTGGCCTCGGGAGGCTCACCCAGGACGCTGCCGAGGGTGCCGCCGGGCTTCACCTTCTCCAGAACGCTGGCCACCACCTTGCCGCCCACGGTGTCCGCCACCGCGTCCAGCATGGGCAGCTTCGCGAACTCGTCCGCGACGTCGAGCGCGAAGACGCCGTCCACGCCCAGCTTCTGCGCCTCCGCCTTCTGGTTGGCGCGCACGCCGGCCAGCACCTTCGCGCCCCGGGCTTTCGCCGCGAAGACGGCGGCGCGGCCCACCGCCCCCAGCGCGCCGATGACGAGCACCGTGTCCCCCTTCTTGGGGTTCACCGCCTCTTCCATCAGTTGCACGCCAGTGAGCGTGACCAGAGGGAGCGCGGCGGCGTCCTTCAGGTCCATGGACTCAGGGACCTTCGCCCAGGACTCCACGGGCGCGACGACCTTCTCCGCGTAGCCCGCGTTCACCACACCCATGACGCGGTCGCCTGGCTTGAAGTCGTTGACGCCCGGGCCCACCTCCATGACCTCACCGGCCACGTCCCGCCCGAGGATGGTGGGGAACTGCACGGGCATCATCGCCTTCATGTCCCCGCGGCGAATCTTCCAGTCCACGGGGTTGATGCCCGCGGCGGTGACGCGGACCTTCACCTCGCCCGGCCCCACCTTCGGCTCGGGCATGTCTTGAATGGCGAGCGCATCCACGTCTCCATAGGACTTGAGCACCACGGCTTTCATGCGGGCCTCCCAACGCGAAAGAGCTGACGTCGCGCGAAGGGTAATCACTCATGGAGGCCGCCCACTGCGGCGCCTGCCCGTCCCTACCTCCCCCTTGCTGGAAGGGCGGCCGGCGGGTCCGGGGCAGGCGAGCTTCAGGATGGAAAATCGATCATTGGTTCGGACGGTAGATGCTCAACGAACCACTGTAAGACACCGCTATCACCGGCTGGCCCGCCACATCCAACGCCAGGGTCGAATACGTCTGGTGGCCTGACCTCGAGGCCAGGTCCGTCGACAGCGCTCCCCGAGCGTACCAGGAGACGTAGGTACCCTGCGTCGAGTCACCACCGATGAACGTCACCAGCGCGCGTCCCTCGGCATCCACCGCGACTGACGGGCAACGGCGTCCTTGCCTCTGGAACGAATGCTCCGCGGACGTCACGACACGGCGGTCCCAGGCCGCACCAGACCATTGAGCGACCACCACCTTCTGATGGTAGGCACGGGCATCCAGCTCCGCCCAGACCGCCACGGGCCGTCCATCGGGCGTCGTGGCCAGCGCGGGTTCGGAGACCTGATGATTCAAGGCATCCAGGCCTTCGTGGATGAGCCGGCCTCCCACCGCCACCCAGCCGGAGCCGTTCCAGTGTCGGACGTACAGTCCCGCTCCGACTTCCGAGGACTCTGCTTCCGCCCAGGCAAGGAAGACGCCCCCCGAACCATCCACACTCAACGCAGGAGCCCCTGTCGACACGGTGGCTTCCGGGCCCATCCCCACCCGCTGCACCGCTCCCAATGGCCGCCACTGGTCGGCTTCCCAACGCTGCACGCGAATGCCGTCAGCGGCGCTCCAAGCCACGACCGGACGACCTTCGCTGTCCACGACGAGGCTGGCGCCAGACAACTCCGCCGCTTCAGGCGCGTTCAGGCGTCCCCCCAGGGGCTGCCAGGTGGGTGGCACCCACTGGAAGACGTGGAGCGCCGGACTGGCATGCGCGGATTCGTGGTGCTGGAACGCAATCACGGGGTGGCCATCCGAGCCCAACGCGAGCAGGGGGTCAGAGACACCTGCCGCCTCGGACGCGCCCGGCACGACGACCGGCTCCCCGACCTGCTGCCAATGGCGTTGCTGCTGGCGTCCCACGACGATGTGCGTCCCAAGCTTGGCCCCATCGTGCTGCCCCTGGCCGGAGACGTCGGCCAGCGCGAGTACCGCATCCCCGTCCGGCCCCACGGCCAACGCCGGCCGGCCTACGACCGAGAGGGGCGTGTATCCCAACCCTGGAGACCAGGTCGACAGGTACATGGGGTCTCTCATGAAAAGGGGGACGCTCCAGGTCCAGGAGTAACGCGGCCCCTTTTCCGGGTTGAATTGCGCGGGGTTCCCAGCCAGGTCCGTGATGTTTCCCAGGGGCAGCGAAGCCGAGCCCTCCGCTGGCAGCAGGTCGGGAACGCCGATTGGCGCGAACACGAGCAAGCCACTGTGGGCCAAGGACATGCGGGGCGTCAGTTCCCGGTCATTGACCCGGACGCTGGCCGTCACATCTTCGTCGCGGGCGAACCGGACGGGCTCCGAGAACTTCACCTGCAGGGTCGATGCATGACTGGGGAACAAATCCGTCGACCACGGAGATGCCTCCACTACGACGGGCCCCGTGCGGTCCACCGACACGGGGTGCTTCGGGCTCATGAGGGTGTGGCCCTTCCATTGAGTTCGAGCCTGGAGTTGATAGATGCCCTCGGGTTTGTCCGTCGTGTCCCACGTGAATTCGAAAGGCGGCAGCAGGGTGGCCAGCAGTGCGCCATCCAGGAAGAGCTCCACCGTTTCGGGTTGCCCCCCTTGCATCTGCACCGTCACGAGGAGGCTTCCGTTGACGTGCTCCATTCCCCGCGCGTTGTTGATCTCCAGCCGCATGGAATCACCAGGGGAGTGATTCGGTGGAGTCCCGTCGGAAAGGTCACCACAGCCGAGCAGGGACAGCGTGGCGATGAGGAGGGAGGAACGCGCGGAGGGCAAGGAGAGAGAGCGAGGCATCAGGGCTCCAAGGCATGCGGTGTCGTGCGCCCTTTGGACACGCGAGCCTGGACGCATGGGAACCTGGAGCTTCAGAAGTTCCATCCCAGCCCGACACCAGCGCTCGCGAGCGGCGTCAGCTCCGCTCCCTGGGGCAGCGGCATCACGGCCCCACCCACCGAGCCGGTGACGACCAGGGACATCCGTTCGACGCCAATCCACACCGAAGCGCTCACGCCACCGTACGGCGCCGTCCCCGACCTGGATGCACCCGACTCATCCTGCAGGACGAAGAGAGCGCCCAGCTCCGGGCCGAGCACCAAAGCACCCCACCGGCCATGGAACCTGCGCCCCGTGCCCAGCCTCAGTGACCACTCCGTCTGACGGAGACCTCGGCTCATCACGGACGTGCTGGCGCGTCCGGCGGCCGTGCCCCACGCCACGTCGAGAAGGCCCGGGCGGAGGGGCACGTTGAACAAGGCCTGGAGCTGCCCCCCCATGCCCGGACCGAAGTGGCTGGCCGTCCGCGTCGCGAAGGAGCCACCCAGGTGCACCGCGCCTCGCCAGCCGCTGGAGCCCTTTTCCTTCATGACGACCAGCGCCCCCTTGCGGAGCAGCGGCTCATCCACCAGCACATGCCCCTTCTCCGGCACCGCGACGCGCAGCTCCAGCCACGAGGCGTCCCGCCGCGAGCGCAGGCGGTAGCTCCCCGGCGGCAGGGCCAGCATCACCGGGCCACTCCCCTTGGAGAAGACGCCCATCACCACGCCGTCCTGCTCCGAGGCCACCACCCACTCGCCCGGCTCGGGCACGGTGATGAGCAAGCGGCTGGGCGCGAGCACGGGTTCGGTGAGCACCAGCTCGCCCTGCCCCTTCAAGTCGAAGTGGAAGTTCGGGTGCTGGGTGCCCGCGCGGGTCAGCAACGTGGACTCCACCGTCCTCCCGTACGCGTAGGCATAGGACTCCTGGAGCGTGACACGCCCATCCCGGTTGAGGTCACCCGCGCCCCGAAGTCCCGCCAGCAGGTGGTGCGTGAAGAAGGAGCCCTGAAGGTCGTCGGCCTCCTGCGAGGCCTCGTCCGCGCTCGATGACGTGACGATGACGCGCCCCTTGATGGCGGGCGCGGACCACTGCACCAACCGCTCCTCCACCGGCTCCAGTCCCTTGATGCGGGTGGCCGCGCCGGAGCGGCACGAGTCGATGAACATCACCGCCACGCTCACCGGTGATGCTTCCATGAACGCCACCAGGTCCTTCACGGGCAAGCGCGTTCCGGAGAGGTGCAGCGCCTCGCCATCCGCGTGGCTCGACACGTAGACGAGCAACTGGTCGCCCGGCGTGGCATCGCGCGCCATGCGTTCGCGCAGCGTCCCCAGGGCCGCCTTCACACGGTTCGCATCCGCGCCCAGGACGACCTGGGCATCCTCCGGGTGGAGCCCGCCCGCGTCTCGGAACAGGGTGAACATGCGGCGCGCGTCCGCATCGGCGAAGCGCAGGGGCTCGTCCGAGGCCAACCCCCGGTTGGCGCCGATGAGGAGCGCATAGCGCCTGGGGGGCGGTGCTTCTCCGGCGGGAGCCTGGGACAGCAGCGCGGCGGTCAGCAGCGAGAGCAGCATCATGGGCTGGCGTTCACGGGGACGGCGAGACGGTAGTGGTGTGCCGCGCCTTCCAATGGCGCGGGGGGCTGGCAGTCCGTGGACTGCTTCCGCGCCGCGCAGGCGGCGGCGCGAATCGCCAGGGCCGCCCGGCCCGGTTCGGCCGGCAGCGGGGCATCCGAGAAGAAGGCATCCAGCACGAAGTCTCCGGGCGTGACGATGAAGGTCGGCGGCATCACCAGCGCGGCCGGGTCTCCCGACTGCATGCCCCGCGAGGGCCACAGGAGCGACACCTTGCCCGCCGCATCCGTGGCGAACACCAACGCATACCGGTAGGGCGCCGTCTTCAGCGAGAGCGTCACCACGTCTCCGGGCGACAGCGGCGCATCCACGGCGCCGTCCGCCTGCCTCACCACCGAGACGAAAGGACCGCCCTTGACGCGGACGCCTTCCGGCGGCTCCCGCAGCACCACCACCGACGCCAGCCCCAAGGCCAGGGCCAGTGGAACCGCCCACCGCCACGTCCCGAGGAACCCACGCGCAGGTGCGGCACGCTGCGCCAGCACCCGCGTCCGCGTCCACGCGAACTCAGGCGCCTCACGCGCCGCGCCCGCCGCCTCGCGCAGCCGCGCCAGCCGTGCCTGGCACTGCTCGCACGCGGCGAGATGCGGCGGAGGAGCCGCGTCGCCCACGACCAGCTCATCCAGCGCGAGCCTCGACAGATGCCCGCTCATGGCCGGGGCTCCAGCGCGAGCTCCCGCGCGCGAGCCCGAACCTTCTCCAGTTCGCGCCCCACCGTCTTGCGCGACAGGCCCACCACCTCCACGATTTCCTCCTGGGTGAGCGCGTCCACGAAGTGGAGCGTCGCAATCTGGAGAGCCCGGTCATCCAGCTCGCGAGCCAGCACCCGCAGCAGGTTGCGCGCCTCCACTTCCTGCGGGTCCGCGCCCGCCTCCTCCGCTTCGGAGGGTGCCTGGGCGGGGACGTCCTTCAACGCCCGGCTCCGCAGCATGTTGAGGCAAACATGGGTGGTGACCCGGAAGATGTAGGTCATGGGGCGTGCCTCCGCGCGAAACGCCCCACCCGCCTGGAGGAGCCGGCAGAAGACCTCCTGCACGGCGTCCCAGGCATCCGAATCGCGGCCAAGCAGGGTCCTTGCCCTCCCGTGGACGGTGGGCGCGTACTTTTCATAGAGGTCGGCGAGCTCCGAGGCGCCTAGTCCCCGGGCCATTTTCTCTCCACGCTCCATTGGACACGCGACCGTGCCAGCGTGGGAACATCCCCCCTAGAAAAAACGCGGCCGGCCCCTTCGTCTTGAAGCGCGGGTGGCGCCCACCAAGCTCCGCGGCCATTCGCCGGTGATTCAGCCCTTCTCCACTCACGCTCCACAGGAAATCGCCGTGTCCCAAGCCTTGTTCGAAGCCATTGCCCGCGGCGATGCCGCCGCGGTCCGCACCCTCGCCGCCACCGCGAGCCCCGCCCTCCGCGACGAATTCGGACGTCCACCGCTCAGCGCGGCGGCCTCGCGTGCGGGCACCGCGGATGTGGAAGTCCTCCGGGCCCTGCTGGACGCGGGCGCCGACGTGAACGCGGTGCAAGGCGAGGACAGCGACGAGGAGACAGGTTGGACGGCGCTGCACCAGGTCTGCCTCCAGGGCACGTTTCCGAACGCCATCCATGCGGCGCGACTGCTGCTGGAGCGCGGTGCCACGCCGAATGGCAACACGAAGGATGGCGGGTTCTCCCCGCTCTTCTTCGCACTGAAGACGCACCACCTGGGCATCGCGGAAGCGCTGCTGAAGGCGGGGGCCGACGCCGACGCCCCGTTCAAGACGGGCAGGCCCTTGCACTCGCTCGTCCACTTCTATCGTGAGCGCAAGACGGGGAACTATCAGCCGGGCGAGGCCGAAGCGATGGCGACCGACGCAGTGACGCTGCTGCTCGCGCACGGCGCCGACGCGGCGGCTCGCGACGAGCAAGGTGAGTCCGCGCTGGCGAAGGCACTTCTCCACAAGTTGCCAGCGGAGTTCGTCCTGGCGCTGATCGCCGCGGGGGCGCCGCTGGACGAGCGCGTCGACCTGGGCAAGAAGCCGGCGACGCTCCTCGTCTCGCCCGCGGCCATGGCGATTGGCCTGGGCCAGCCCGTGGAGGTGCTCGTGGCCATGCTGAAGCGAGGCATCGACACGACGCAGCCCACGGAGCCCGACGCGCAGAACCTGCTGCACTACGCCGCGATGAAGCGCAACGACGCGGTGCAGAGCATCCTCCAGCTTCGGCCCGAGCAGGACGTCAACCCACGGGACGACAGCGGCGCGACGGCGCTGTTCCTCGCCGCCTGGAGGGGACTGAGCGCGAGCGTCTCCGCGCTGCTTGAGCGGGGAGCGAACCCAGCGCTGGCGGACGAGGGCGGCAACACGCCGCTGCACACCGCGGCACGCAACGGGCATGGCGAGGTCATCGAGCTGCTGCTGGCGGCAGGGGCCGATGCGCGGCTGCGCAACGCGGCCGGAGAGAGCGCGGCGGACCGCGCCCGCCAGCAAGGACACACCCAGCTGGCGGAGCGGCTGAGCTGAAGCTCGCGCCTCCAGCCGAGCCCTGAGCGCGAAAGGCGCCGGCATCCCGCCACCGGCGTCCACCCACTGGACGGACGCCGGGACTTCGCCAGGGACGCGCTCAGTTCGTGGAGCGAGTCGCCGCTTCCGTGGGAACGGCGACGGAAGGCGCCTCCGTCTCGCGCGGCAGCCAGACGTGAAACGTAGAACCTCCGCCCGCCACGCCCGGGGACTCCACCCAGATGCGGCCGCCGTGCTGCTCCACGATGCCCTGGCTGATGGTGAGCCCCAGGCCCAGACCGCCGTACTTGCTGCCGTGCGCGCGGCCGAAGCGCTCGAAGATGAGCGCCTGCTTCTCCTTGGGAATGCCCACGCCGGTGTCCGTCACCGACAGGTGGACGCCCTCGTCGCGCTCACCCTGCACCCGCACCCACACGGGCCCGCCCTCCGGCGAGTAGCGCAGCGCATTGGACAGAAGGTTCGTGAGCACCTGGTCCAGCCGGCCCCGGTCCCACGTCCCCTCGAGCTGTTCCGACGCCTCGACGTGGATTTCATGGCCTTGCGACAGCACCGCCATGCGGTCCCGCGTCTCGTGCACCAGATGGCTCAGGTCGAACCGCTCCAGCTCCAGCGACAGGCGCCCCGCCTGGAGCCGGCTGATGTCCAGCAGGTCCTCCACCAGCTTGGCCATCCGGTCGATTTGCCGGTTGATGATTTTGAGCGACTTGCCCGGCCCGGCCTCCGTCTCACCACCCAGCTTCAGCAGCGCCAGGTGCGCGTGGCCCTTGGCCGCGGCCAGCGGCGTGCGCAGCTCGTGGCTGGCCGCCGCGAGGAAGGAGTCCTTCGCCTCGCTGGCCAGCCGCAGCGCCGTCTCCGCCCGCTGCCGCTCGGTGATGTCGCGCGCCACGGAGATGAAGCGCCCGGGGCCACCGTCCGCCGCCACGTACTGGAGCACCACCTCCACCGGCACCTCCGAGCCATCCCGCCGGCGGTGGCTGGTGGAGTACGTCTGGCTGGGCAACGTGCCACTCACCAGCGGCGCCAGCAGCTTGCGGAAGCCGGCCTCGTCGAAGGCGCTCTCCACCTCCAGCACCGACAGGCCCACCAGCTCATCGGCGCTGGCGGCCAGTTGCTTGGCCGCGCCCGCGTTGGCGTAGGTGAGCGTCAGCGAGTCCGGGGAGAACATGAGGACGCAGTCCAGCGTCGCGTCCAGCGTCGCCTTGAAGCGCCCCAGCGCCTCCTCCGCCCGGCGCTTGTCGTCAATGTCCGTGGCCACGGCAATCCAGCCGGCCAGCAAGCCATTCTCGTCCCGCTCCGGCACCGCGCGCGCCAGGTGCCAGCGGTACACACCGTCGAAGCGGCGTAGGCGGAACTCGCGCTCCACGCGCTGTCCCATGCGGATGGCCTGCCCCCACGCGGCGCGCATGGCCTCGCGGTCCGCCGGATGGACGAACTCCAGGAAGGTGTTGAGTGAAAGCGGCTGGTCCGCCTGGATGCCGGTGTAGTCCCGCGCGGCGCGGTTGGCGTAGGTGAAGCTGCCGTCCGAGCGCGCCGCCCACATCACCTCCGGTAAGGACTCCGTGAGCCGCAGGTGACGCAGCTCGCTCTGCCGCTCCAGCGCCTCGCGCTCGCGCTGCCGGAGGAGCACCGCCTGCCGCTGAATCTGCTGCTCCTTGAGGAACAGGTCCACGAAGACGCTGACCTTGGAGCGGAGGATTTCCGGGTCGAAGGGCTTGAGCAGGTAGTCCACCGCGCCGTGCGCGTAGCCCTTGAAGACGTGGGCCGCGTCGCGGCTGAGCGCGGTGAGGAAGATGATGGGGATGGTGCGCGTGCGCTCGCGCTGCTTGATGAGCGTGGCCGTCTGGAAGCCGTCCAGCCCCGGCATCTGCACGTCCATCAGGATGACGGCGAAGTCGCGCTGAAGCAGGAACTTGAGAGCCTCCTCACCGCTGGTGGCCTTCACCAACTCCTGCCCGAGCGGTTCGAGAATGGCCTCGAGCGCGAGCAGGTTGGACGGATGGTCGTCCACCATCAGGATGCTCGCTCGGGGCTGGGAAGGCCCTTCCTGGTTGCGGTCCGCGGAGATGTGTTCGCTAGGCGTCATTGAAGTCGGCGGATGAATCTGCCCCGGTCCCACCTGTTCTCAAGGTGGAAGAGGCTAGGCGTCCCCTCGACCGGACCCAAGCCCGGAAGAGAGGCGCCGTACGGTAACCATCACTCAGCGAATCAAGCCGTCACCCACAGACGGATGAGCTCCAGAAGCTTGTCGGTGTCCACCGGCTTGGGCAGGTAGTCGCTTGCGCCGGCCGCCATGCACTTCTCCCGGTCGTCCTTCAGCGCCTTGGCCGTCACCGCGATGATGGGGAGGCTGGAGTACTTGAGGTCCTTGCGGATGGCCCGCATGGTCTCATAGCCGTCCATCTCCGGCATCATCACGTCCATGAGGACGATGTCGACGTCGCGGTGCTGTTCGAGCATCTCGATGGCCGCGCGCCCGTTCTCCGCGAACACCACCTGCATGCCGTGGTTCTCCAGCACGCTGGTGAGCGCGAAGATGTTGCGCATGTCGTCATCCACCACCAGGACCTTCTTGGCGGACAGCTCCGTGTCCTTCTCGTTGCGCTGAGCCAGGGCGGCGCGGGCGCGAGGCGGCAGGTTCTGGTCCAACCGGTGGAGAAACAGCGCCGTGTCGCTGAGCAGTTGCTCCGGACTCTTCGTCCCGCTCTTGAGGATGACACTGCCGGTGTAGCGGCGCAGCCGGGCTTCGTCCTTGGGCGTCAGCTCCTTGCCGGTGTAGATGACGATGGGCAAGTCACGGAAGCGGTTCTGCGTCTTGACCTCCTCCACCAGCCGGATGCCGTCGGTGTCGGGCAGCATCAGGTCGATGACGACGCAGTCGAACTCGCCCGTCTCCAGGTTCTGGAGCACCTCCTCGCCGGTGGCCACGGCCGTCACCTCGACATCGCCGCCTTCGCTGAGCAGCTTCACCAGGCTGTCGCGCTGGACGTCGTCGTCCTCCACCAGCAGCAGCCGGCGCTCCTTGCGCTCCAGGAAGCTGGCCAGTTGGTTGAACACCCGCTCCAGGCCCTCCTTGCTGACGGGCTTGGTGAGATAACCGAAGGCGCCCTGTGAGTTGCCCTGGTTCTTGTCCATGACGCTGATGACGTGCACGGGGATGTGGCGCGTGCGCGGGTTGCGCTTGAGCCGGTCCAGCACGCTCCAGCCGTCCACCACGGGGAGCTGGATGTCCAGGGTGATGGCGTGCGGCTGGAACTCGTTGGCCATGGACAGGCCGGTGTCCCCGCGCGTGGCGACCAGGGCCTTGAAGCCCTTCTCCCGCGCCATCTGCACCATGATGCGGGCGAACTTCACGTCGTCCTCGATGAGCAGCAGGACGCGGTCCCCTTCGCGGATGTGGTCGCGGTCATCCTCCACGGCGACGGGCGTCAGCAGCGACTCGATGGGCGGCGGCAGCGCCGCGTCCAGCACGTGGCCACTGTCCGCCACCGGCGGCGCGGGAGGCGTCTCCGCGCGCGGCAACTCCGGCGTCGGAGGCGGCGGAAGCCGGGGCGGGGTCTCGAACGAGGACGGCATGGACGGCAGGCCATCCTCCTCCGGACTGATGTACTCGGGCGGCAGGTAGAGGGTGAAAGTGCTGCCGCGGCCGGGCTCGCTGGTCACCTGGATTTCGCCGCCCAACAGCTTGGCGATTTCGCGGCTGATGGACAGGCCCAGGCCCGTGCCGCCGTACTTGCGCGCGGTGGAGCCGTCCGCCTGCTGGAACGCCTCGAAGATGAGGCGCTGCTTGTCCCGCGCGATGCCGATGCCCGTGTCCGTCACCGCGAAGCCGAGCACGTACCGCGAGCGCCGCAGAATCTCGTGGTCGAAGTGCGTGCCCGGCTCGGCCAGCTTCACCTTCAGCTGGACGCTGCCCTCGTCGGTGAACTTGAAGGCGTTGGACAGCAGGTTCTTCAGCACCTGCTGGAGCCGCTGCGGGTCGGTGCGGATGTGGCGCGGCGCGCCGGGCCCCACCTCCACGGTGAAGGACAGGCCCTTCTGCTCCGCGACAGGGAGGAAGCTGCGCTCGATGAACTGGTTGAGTTCGGTGAGGACGATGTCCCGCGGCTCCACCTGCATCTTCCCGGCCTCTACCTTGGACAGGTCGAGGATTTCGTTGATGAGGCTGAGCAGGTCTCCGCCGGAGGCGTAGATGGTGTTCGCGTACTCCACCTGCTTGGTGCTGAGGTTGCCGTCCTTGTTGTCCGACAGCAGCTTGGCCAGGATGAGCAGCGAGTTGAGCGGCGTGCGCAGTTCGTGGCTCATGTTGGCCAGGAACTCGCTCTTGTACTTGGAGATGACGGTGAGCTGCTCGGCCTTCTCCTCCAAGCTGACGCGGGCGCGCTCCACCTCGTTGTTCTTCTCCTCGACGCGGCGGTTCTGCTCCTCCAGCAGCGTCGCCTTCTCCTCCAGCTCGATGTTGCTGCGCTTGAGGGCATCCTGCTGCTGCGTCAGCTCCTTGGACTGGCTCTGGAGCTCCTGCGTCAGGTCCTGCGACTGGAGCAGCAGCTGCTCCGTGCGCATGTTGGCGATGATCATGTTCAGCACCACGCCAATGGTCTCCGTGAGCTGATCCAGGAAGATTTGGTGGATGGCGCTGAACGCGTGGAAGGAGGCCAGCTCGATGACGGCCTTCACCTCGCCCTCGAAGAGGACGGGCAGGACGATGATGTTGAGCGGCGCGGCCTCGCCCAGCCCGGAGGAGATGGTGATGTAGTCCTCCGGCACATGGGTGAGCAGGATGGTCTTCCGCTCCAGGGCGCACTGGCCGACCAGTCCCTCACCGAAGCGGAACCGGTTGGCGATGTGCTTGCGCTCCCGGTACGCGTAGGTGCTGGTGAGCTTGAGTAGCGGCGTGCCGGCCTCGGCGCCGTCCACCAGGAAGAAGGCGCCGTGGTGCGCGGAGACCAGCGGCGTCAGCTCGCTCATGATGAGGCGGCTGACGGCGTCCAGGCTCTTCTGGCCCTGCATCATGCCGCTGAACTTCGCCAGGTTCGTCTTGAGCCAGTCCTGCTCCTGGTTCTTCTGCGTCGTCTCACGCAGGTTGACGATCATCTGGTTGATGTTGTCCTTCAGCGCGGCGACCTCGCCCTCGGCCACGACGGTGATGCTGCGCGTGAGGTCACCCTTCGTCACCGCGGTGGCCACGTCGGAGATGGCGCGCAGCTGGCTCGTCAACGTGCCGGCCAGCTGGTTCACGTTGTCGGTCAGCTGCCGCCACGTGCCGCGCGCACCCGGCACGCGGGCCTGGCCGCCCAGCTTTCCTTCGATACCCACCTCGCGGGCCACCGTCGTCACCTGGTCGGCGAAGGTGCCCAGCGTGTCCGTCATGTTGTTGATGGTCTCCGCCAGCGCGGCGACCTCGCCCTTCGCCTCCACGGCCAGCTTCTGCGTCAGGTCGCCGTTGGCCACCGCCGTCACGACCTTGACGATGCCGCGCACCTGCGTGGTGAGGTTGGAGGCCATGAAGTTCACGTTGTCCGTGAGGTCCTTCCACGTCCCCGCCACACCGGGCACGCGGGCCTGGCCGCCCAGCTTCCCTTCGACGCCCACCTCGCGGGCCACCGTGGACACCTGCTCGGCGAAGGTGCCCAGCGTGTCCGTCATGTTGTTGATGGTCTCCGCCAGCGCGGCGACCTCGCCCTTCGCCTCCACGACCAGCTTCTGCTTCAAGTCACCGTTGGCGACGGCCGTCACGACCTTGACGATGCCGCGCACCTGCGTGGTGAGGTTACGGGCCATGAAGTTCACGTTGTCCGTGAGGTCCTTCCACACGCCGGACACGCCGCGCACCTCGGCCTGACCGCCCAGCTTGCCCTCGGTGCCGACCTCGCGAGCGACGCGCGTCACCTCCGCGGAGAAGCTGTTGAGCTGGTCCACCATGATGTTGATGGTGTCCTTCAGCTCCAGGATTTCGCCCTTGGCGTCGACGGTAATCTTCTTGGACAAATCACCATTGGCCACCGCCGTGGTCACCAGCGCGATGTTGCGCACCTGCGCGGTGAGGTTGGAGGCCATGCTGTTCACGTTGTCCGTGAGGTCCTTCCACGTGCCGGCGACGCCGGGCACCGCGGCCTGACCGCCCAGCTTGCCGTCCGTCCCCACTTCCTTCGCGACGCGCGTCACCTCGGCGGCGAAGGCGCGCAGCTGGTCCACCATGGTGTTGATGGTGCTCTTGAGCTCCAGGATTTCGCCCCGGGCCTCCACGGAGATTTTCTGCGACAGGTCGCCGTTGGCCACCGCCGTGGTCACCTTGGCGATGTTGCGCACCTGGTCCGTGAGGTTGCCGGCCAGGACGTTCACGTTGTCCGTGAGGTCCTTCCAGGTGCCGGCGACGCCGGGCACCGCGGCCTGACCACCCAGCTTGCCCTCGGTGCCGACTTCCTTCGCGACGCGTGTCACCTCGGAGGCGAAGGCACGGAGCTGGTCCACCATGGTGTTGATGGTGTTCTTCAGCTCCAGCACCTCGCCCTTCACGGAGACGGTGATTTTCTGCGACAGGTCGCCGTTGGCCACCGCCGTGGTCACCTTGGCGATGTTGCGCACCTGGTCCGTGAGGTTGCCGGCCAGGACGTTCACGTTGTCCGTGAGGTCCTTCCACACGCCGGACAGGTCCTTCACGTCGGCCTGACCGCCCAGCTTGCCCTCGGTGCCGACTTCCTTCGCGACGCGCGTCACCTCCGCGGCGAAGGCGCGCAGCTGGTCCACCATGGTGTTGATGGTGCTCTTGAGCTCCAGCACCTCGCCCTTGGCGTCGACCGTGATTTTCTTGGACAGGTCACCATTGGCGACCGCCGTGGTGACTTCGGCGATGTTGCGCACCTGCGCCGTGAGGTTGTTGGCGAGCAGGTTCACGTTGTTGGTGAGGTCCTTCCACGTGCCCGCCACGCCCGGCACCTCCGCCTGGGCGCCCAGCTTTCCTTCCACGCCCACCGTGCGCGCCACGTCCGTCACCTGCTGCGCGAAGATGGACAGCGTCTGCGTCATCGCGTTGATGGTGTCCGCGAGCGCGGCAATCTCGCCCTTGGCATCCATCGTCAGCTTCTGGTTCAGGTCGCCGTTGGCCACCGCCGTCACCACGCGCACGATGCCGCGCACCTGCGTGGTGAGGTTGACGGCCATGAAGTTCACGTTGTCCGTGAGGTCCTTCCACACGCCGGACACGCCGCGCACTTCGGCTTGACCACCCAGCTTCCCTTCGGTGCCGACTTCCTTCGCGACGCGCGTCACCTCGGCGGCGAAGCTGTTGAGCTGGTCCACCATGGTGTTGATGGTGCTCTTGAGCTCCAGCACCTCGCCCTTGGCGTCGACGGTAATCTTGCGAGACAGGTCACCCTTGGCGACAGCCGTGGTGACTTCGGCGATGTTGCGGACCTGGTCGGTGAGGTTGTTGGCGAGCAGGTTCACGTTGTTGGTGAGGTCCTTCCACGTGCCCGCCACGCCCGGCACCACCGCCTGAGCGCCCAGCTTGCCTTCCACGCCCACCGTGCGCGCCACGTCCGTCACCTGCTGCGCGAAGATGGACAGCGTCTGCGTCATCGCGTTGATGGTGTCGGCCAGCTCGGCCACCTCGCCCTTGGCCTCCATCTTCAGGCGCTGGGTGAGGTCACCGTTGGCCACCGCCGTCACCACCTTGGCGATGCCGCGCACCTGGGTGGTGAGGTTCACGGCCATGACGTTCACGTTGTCCGTGAGGTCCTTCCAGGTGCCGGACACACCGCGCACCTCGGCCTGGCCCCCCAGCTTGCCGTGGGTGCCGACCTCGCGCGCCACGCGCGTCACTTCCGAGGCGAAGCTGTTGAGCTGGTCCACCATCGTATTGATGGTGTTCTTCAGCTCCAGGATTTCGCCGCGCGCATCGACGGTAATCTTCTTGGACAGGTCGCCATTGGCCACCGACGTCGTCACCAGCGCGATGTTGCGCACCTGCGTGGTGAGGTTGGAAGCCATGTAGTTCACGTTGTCCGTGAGGTCCTTCCACACGCCGCCCACGCCCTTCACGTCGGCCTGGCCGCCCAGCTTGCCGTCGGTGCCCACCTCGCGGGCCACGCGCGTCACCTCGGAGGCGAAGGCGCGGAGCTGGTCCACCATGGTGTTGATGGTGTCCTTGAGTTCCAGCACCTCGCCGCGCACGTCGACGGTGATTTTCTTGGACAGGTCGCCCTTGGCGACGGCCGTCGTCACCTCGCCGATGTTGCGCACCTGGGCCGTGAGGTTGCTGGCCATCAGGTTCACGTTGTCCGTGAGGTCCTTCCACGTCCCGGCGGCGCCGGGCACCTGGGCCTGGGCGCCCAGCTTGCCTTCCACGCCCACCGTGCGCGCGACGCTGGTCACCTGCTGCGCGAACACGTTGAGGGTGTCCGTCATCGCGTTGAGCGTGGCGCCCAGCGCGGCAATCTCCCCCTGCGACGGCACCATCAGCTTCTGGGTGAGGTCGCCGTTGGCGACGGCCGTCACCACCTTCACGATACCTCGCACCTGCGTGGTGAGGTTGGAGGCCATGAAGTTCACGTTGTCCGTGAGGTCCTTCCAGGTGCCGGACACGCCGGGCACCGCGGCCTGACCGCCCAGCTTCCCTTCGGTGCCGACTTCACGCGCCACGCGCGTCACTTCGGAGGCGAAGCCGTTGAGCTGGTCCACCATGGTGTTGATGGTGCTCTTGAGCTCGAAGACCTCGCCGCGCGCGTCCACGGTGATTTTCTTGGACAGGTCGCCGTTGGCCACCGCCGTGGACACCTCGGCGATGTTTCGCACCTGGGCCGTGAGGTTGTTGGCCATCAGGTTCACGTTGTCCGTGAGGTCCTTCCACACGCCGGACACGCCGCGCACTTCGGCCTGACCGCCCAGCTTGCCGTCGCTGCCCACCTCGCGCGCCACGCGCGTCACCTCGGCGGCGAACGAGTTGAGTTGGTCCAGCATCGCGTTGACGGTGGTGCCGATGCGGAGGAACTCGCCCTTGACGGGCTGGCCATCAATCTCCAGCGCCATCTTCTGGGTGAGGTCGCCCTGCGCCACGGCCACCAGCACGCGCGCCACCTCCGTGGTGGGCTGCACCAGGTCGCCGATGAGCGAGTTGATGGAGTTGATGCTGTGGGCCCAGTCGCCGCGCACGTCGCCCAGCGACACGCGCTCGCCCATGCGGCCCTCGCGGCCGACCACGCGCTCCACGCGGACCACTTCCTGCGTCAGGGTGGCGTTGAGCGACACCACGGCGTTGAAGGCGCTGGCGATCTCCTCCATCACCGGGTCGGCGCCGCCGCCAGGGAGCCGCACGGAGAAGTCCCCCCCGTGCACCGAACGAAGCGCGGCGAGCAGGGGCTGCAGCGGATGGCCGCCGCGCCCCTGGCCGCGCGGAGTGGACGCGCGAGCGCCACGGCCCCGGCCGTTGCGGCGGGCGGGCTTCGGTGCCGCCACTTCGAGGTCCGCTGGCGAGGTGGTGCGGGTTCGTCCTCGGTCACCGCGCAAGCGGTTGACCGCGGGGCGCTCGGAGGGGGCCACCTCGCGGGTGGGCGCCTCCGGGCGGGAAGTGCCGTTCCCCGAAGGCTTGCGTGCGGAGGCACGCTTACGGCCGTTGGAAGAAGACTGGGGAACCTTGGTGTCGTCCACGCGAGAAACCTCTGATCGGGATGAACGCTGCTGGCTGCGCTGAGCGGCGCCCGGGCTGGGGCGAATCTCCAGGGAGTTCGCGGGCTTGTCGATTCAATGCAGGCCCCGCGGAACGCTGAACGTTCACCAATGAACGCAGTGGTTCAGAGGCCCGGACCGCCCGTGAAAGACACCCGGCGCCGCACCTCCTACCAACATCTCAGGGGGCAGGGGCCGTGCACGGAAATCCGTCGCAGCCGTGCACATAGAGGGGCCGTCCGAGGAGCCTCCGAGCGGGCTCCCCTGGCGGGCGCTGCACCGGCTCGTACCGGGTGGTCCGGAGATCCATCGCGAAAGCCTGCTCGTCCCCCTGAGCGCAAGCGATCAGGACGCGCTCGGGGCGCTCGAGCCACCACAAACCCGCTACTTCACACGGCAACTCCACGGGGAGTGGCGTGAGGGTTCGTGCTTCGTAGAAGCGGAGCGAGGCCTCGTCGAGCACGGCGGCGAAGGTGCCCTCCGCTCCCACGGACAGCCGTGCTTCCGCCCCGGATACCGGCACCTGTCCCAGCACCGCTCCGTCAGGCGCCACCGAGACGAGCTGCCCCTCCGCATCGAGCGCCAGCACCCCGCCCTCGTGGCTGACGAGCGATACTGGGGAGAAGTCGCCCATGCGCATGGGCTCGGCCCCGTCGTCGCGCCAGAGCTGTCCGGCCTGCGACCACCAGAGGCGATTCTCCCGGTCGAAGGTGACGGCGCGTACGCCCGCCAGGGGGAACCGCTGGGAGCCCTCCGGCAGGGTGCAGACCGCCATGGCCTGGGCGCCGTAGACGGCGGCGCGCGAGGCATCCGGCGAGACGGCCCAGCCCAACAGGGGGCGTTGCAGGAGACGGGCGAGACAGTGGTTCAGCGCGCCGAAGTGCGGATCCGAGGTGGGCGCGGAGATGAGGTAGGGCAGGCTGGTGGTGGCGATGTAGACGAGCAACCCGAGCGCGGCGGCGGTGGCCACGGTGAGCGGCCATGGACCGGCTCGGCGCAGGCGAGCCTCCTTCGCGGAAGCGCGCGCCGCCTTGCCTCCTGACACCGGACTCTCGCGTCCACTCACGGCGGCTCCTCGCGGCGGCGTTCCTGACCTTGCCGGGGGTTGTGTCAACAGCGGCCCGGCGCCACGTCCCAGTTCGTTTCCCCACGACAGCACAGAACGGGACCGAAGGGTGGCCGTGCCATGCTGTTCCGGAGGGGAGACAACGCACGCATGGTGGGGGAGAAGGCGCTGCGAATCGTGGGAGTCGCCCTGGCCGCGCTGCTGACGGTCGGTGCGGCGGAGAATCCACGGAGTGCCATTCTGGGCACGGTCATCGATGCCCAGTCACGGCAGCCCGTCGCGGAGGTCGTCGTGACGGCGAGCCTGTCCGCACAGGGCGGTGAGCGCATCGCCGTGACCCAGTCCGATGGAAGGTATCGGATTCCCGACCTGCCCCCGGGCGACTACACACTCCGCTTCGAGCGCGAGCTGTTCGAGCCCTACTCCCTCCCCCTCTCCGTCAGTGAAGGGCGCGCCTTACGCGTCAACGTCGAGCTCCAGCCGACGGAGCCAGGAGAGGCCGTTGGATTGTTCTGCGGAGGCCCGACTGTCGACACGGGCAGCTCGACACTTCGGTTCATCCAGTGGCGAGAAGACGTCTCGCGCGTTCCGGTCAGTCGCCCAACGAAGTGGGCTGGCGCCATGCGCACCTCGGACAGCCTCGCGGAGTGGGTGCCCGGCACGGTGGACAGCGTGGACGGACGGTCCTTCAGCGGTGCCACTCCCTTTGAAAACGAATACCTGCTGGATGGGCTTTCGACTCGCGATCCGACCACGGGCCGCAACCTGCTCCCGCTGAGCCAGGAACTGGTCAGCGACATCAGCGTGCTCACCGGCGGATACATGCCGGAGTACGGACGTACCACGGGCGGTATCATCGACCTGAAGCCAGTGGTCATCTCCAATGAGCTGCATGGTGAGGTCTTCGCGAACTGGGCACCGGGCGCGATGGAAGGAGCATCGAGCCCCGCGACAGGCCCCCGCCCCGCCGTCTCCTCGAACGGCGCGCTCCGTCACCTGGGGGACTTCGGCGGGACACTGGGAGGTCCGCTGCGCAAGGACCAGCTCTGGTTCTTCGCGGGCATCGTCCCCGCGCTCAGCCGTGTCGAACAGGATGCCGGTTTCATGGACCAGCGCAGCATCCAAGCACTGGCCAGGCTGACGTATGCCATCAACCACAGACATTGGACGTCGCTGACGGTCGTCACCGCGCCCGCGTTGATGCGGGGGATGGACGGCGCGCAGGCTCCGTGGGAGGTGGACAGCGACACGGTCATGACCGTGCTCGCCTACAACGCCATGGTCCTCGACGGACGCGTCACGCTCGATGCCAAGGCGAGCTGGCTGGGCCACGATGTCACCCGGCTCTCGCCTGTTGGCCCTGCGGGCGTCGACACGGACCGATTCCAGGCGAAGACGCAGGCCTCCTATTGGCTGAAGGGCCTGGGACACCATGTGCTGGCAACAGGCCTGGAGCTCGAACACGTGGTCCAAGGCCCATCGCAGGCCGCCGGCATCACCAGCAGCCTCTTGAGCGGGTTCGTGCAAGACCGATGGACCTTGAACGACCGGCTCACGCTGAATGGAGGCCTTCGCTACGACGCGCAGTTCCTCGATGCGGACGAGCGTGGAAACATGACGCATCACCAGCTCTCACCGCGAGTCGGGCTCGTCTTCGACCCCGGTGGGAACGGCCGGATGAAGCTGTTCGCGCACGCCGCGAAGTATCAGGGGATGGTCCCCCTGGGGTTGCTCACGCCGAACGTGCGCATCGCTTCGCGGCTCGCGCCGACGTCGTCTTCCGAATTCGTCGCGGGCGCTGAGCATGAGCTCTCCCTGTTCGCGCAGGCAGGTGTGACCTATACGCGCCGCCGCCTGGATGATGCGCTCGCGACCATTGTTGACGACGGTGCGGGCGGGTCCCTCTTCGTCAATCCCGGCGCGGGCCCTGCGGCCAACTTGCCGAAGGCAACGCGCACCTACGATGCCGTCTCGGTGGAGTTGGGCCGCAGCTTCTGGGACGGCTGGCAGGCCCAGCTCCGTTACACATGGTCTCGGCTTCATGGGAACTACACAGGTCCCTTCGGCGCCGAAGGTGGACGGCCGCTGTCACAATCGCGGTTGCTCGGAGCGGACCGGCCCCATGTCTTCAAGGCCTTTGCATCCAAGGAGTTCACGCTCACGCGGAAGCTCACGCTCAACGCGGGCCTCGCATACCTGGGCGCGACTGGAACACCGCGCGAAGCGGACAGCACGCGGACGCCCTGGGTCCACACCATCGATGCTCAGCTGAGCGCTCGCTACGGTACTGCCGACCAGCACTTGGTGACGCTGAGCATCGACGCGTTCAATGTGCTCAATGCCCAAGCTGTCCTCCGTGAGGAGACGTTGCGGCCCTTGCAGTACCAGGCGCCACGGCAACTCCGCCTCGGGGTTCGCTACGCCTTCTGAGGCAGACCGCCTCCGGCCGGGGGTGGCCGGCTGCTGTTCGGAAATGTCGGGACATTTGGCGCCGGCGAAAACCCCCGACAGTTCCGAACAACAAGCTCTGGAGTCGCTCCCAGCACCCGGGAACGGTCAGCGCTCTACGCGCTGCTGATACAGCAGACCAGGAGGCTGCTCATGCAACAGGGCCATGCCTATGAACGTTTTCGATGTTCCCGGGCCGTCATGCCCCAGGGCGGGAGCGTCCTAGAGGGTGGGCTCTTCAGGGGCTTCCTGACGCCAACGCTCCCTGCATGCGGCCATCCTCCTGGCTGTTCGCCTGTTCCCGCGCTTGCCGCCTCGCCCCCGGACCGCACCTTTTCAAGGAAAAGGGAAAGGAACCGACCATGCGACGCGCCATCACCCATGCCGCCCTGACCTTCAGCCTCCTCACGTCGTCGGCTGGGCTCGCCCAGTCAGCAGGCGGTGGCTCGGCCGGAGCCGGAGGCACGGCGTCTGGCGGAACGCCGGGCGTCGTCCAGCCACAGGGCGCCTATGAACCAGGCAACTTTTCGCCTCCGCCGCAACTGGCTCCCGGCGACTCGGGAAGAAACTCGATGGACACGATTGAGACCAATACCGGCGCGGAGCCCGTTGCCGCGCCACCGGCGGGCGCGACACGCGGGTCCACCCCACAACCGGGTATTGGCGGCAGCGGACAACCTGACACATCCGCGAACGCCGCCGACGGCACCTGGGGAACTGGAATGAACGTTCCTTCCACGAGCACGACCGGCACAGGTGGGTCGGGCATGAGTGGCACCGGTGGAACGGGCACGACCAGCGGAAGCACGAACACGGCAGGCGCGAACTCCGGCGTTAGCGGTACGGCGACCGGCGGCAGCGGCGTGTCGACAGGCTCCAGCTCCGATGTCGGCGGTACGGCGACCGGCGGCGGCCTGACAACAGGCTCCAGCTCCGACGACAGCGGTACGGCGACCGGCGGCAGCGGCATGACGACCGGCTCCGCGACGGGTGGCGCTGCCGGCAGCAACACGATGGGACCCCAGCCCTCTGCGACGGGCCCGGGCAGTTCGACAGGTGGCAGTGAAACACCGGCTGGCGCGACCACGGGCGGCGCGGTCAGCGACGGCGCAGCGGAGACTCAGGCAGCCAGCGGCGCGCGGCCCGAGAACCTCGAGCAAGAGGTCGCGCGGCTTCGCGACCAGGTCCAGCGGCTCGAAGCCGAGGTGAACACCTTGCGGCGCGAGGGCACGGGGACGGGCGGCTCAGGGACGCAGGCCACGGCGTCTGACGCGGACACGGGGACCACGGTGCTGGCCAGCGTCGTCATGCAAGGGCGGGTGGCCTCCGTCGGAAAGGACCACGTCGTGGTCCGCGACGCGGAGTCCGGAGACACCTTCAACCTCTTTGTGACCAACACCACCCGCATCAGCGCCAACGGCAAGCGCGTCTCACCGCAACAGCTCTCCGAGGGCACGCCCGTGCAGGCCGCGTTCAACTACATCGCGGATGGTGACACCTACGCCACGCAGATTCGGGCCTATCCCGGCCGCAGGCGCTGAAGCCCCGCCCCTTCACCTGGGGACGAGCTCAACCACCCTGCCCTTCCTGGACGAAGCGCTCGATGCGGGCGATGGCCAGCGTCATCTTCTGTCGCGCGGAGCTGTTCGCCGAATGCACCTGGACCCGTGGCGGCACGAAGCCACGGGTCGCCACGGCCTCTTCCAGCCACAGCAAGACGTCATATCCGGTGCCATGCGCGTCGTCGCCCAGGTCGTGGTCCAGGCTCAGCTCCGTCACCTGCCCGGACTCCAGCAGCGAAATCGCTTCTTCGGGCCACCACACACGCACCCAGCCATCGGGAGTGGCCCGTTCGTCATCCAGATAGACCTTCATGGCATCCACGCCTCGCGTTCGGTGACACAGCGGTCCAGGGACGCGCCTGGAGCGCCGTGACTGAATCCAACGACGACGAAGCTGGCGGCCTCACCACGGCTACGCCTGCCCCTCCAGACTGGCCATCGCCTTGCCGATGTAAGCGAAGAGCGCAGGGTCCAACCCGTGCTTCGCCGCGACCTCGGGCTCCTGCTGATGCGTCGCATTCAGCGCCCCTTCGATGCCAGGGTCGCCTCCCGTGAACGCCTTCAGCAGCTCCCGCCAGCGCATGGCCAGCGAGCGCACCGGCTCGCTCGTGGGGTCCGTGCCCTGGTCCATCTCCGCGCGGACGCGGGCGATGAGATGGGGCCACTCGGCCTCGACCTGGCGGATGGCCTCCTCGCCCAGGGCCTCGCGGTGGGCCTTCAACTGCTGGAGTTGCTCCGGCGTGTAGTGCTTCTCGAACATGATTCACACCTCATCCCGCCACGGCAGTGTGGCGTGATGAGATGGGTACGGCCTCACGCGGCGTGAGGATCAAGCGGATTCAACGCTCGTCATCCGAAGCGCCGCCCGCGAGCTTCCGCAGCTTCGCCGCGAACGGGCTCTCTTCTCCAGCCCGCAGCGTCCCGCCTGCCATCCGCTGCCGCCGCGCCAGCGCGAGGCCTCCCTCGGCGGGCCCTTCCAGCGCCTCCTTCTCGAAGCGGTCCTGCCCACCGAGCGCGCGCCCCACGGGGCGCGAAGCACTGACACGGCGGTTCGTATCCACGGACATGAAGGCCCCTTTCGAAGCAGCGGCCCGATGCTACCCCACCTCCGCACCGCTCGCAGCCCCGCCCTCGTCTGGCGAAGCCGAGCCCCACGTCCCCTCCGGCGCCTCCAGCGCGGCGCCGATGTCGCGCAAGACACGCGCGGCGTCCTCCACGCCGATGAGCCGGGCGTCCCAGGTGCAAGTGAGCGTCATCACCTGCCCAGGCACCAGCGCGCCCGCTTCCACCACGGGCTCCGTCCGCACCGCGCCCGGCGCCAGCAGGAGGGGCACGCGCGTGTATGGCACCAGGGCCACATAGCCCCGCTCCAGCCCCAACGAGCCCAGACTCGTCACCGCCACCGAGCCGAACGGGTCCCACGGCATGCCCACCCAGCGCAGGTCCACGTTCAACGTGAACCAGACGAAGGACAACATCCGCAGCGCCAATCCCATCAGGAAGCCAGGGATGAGCGAGGAGCGCCGCTTGCCACGTTCGATGACGGCATCCCGGCGCGCTCGGACCGCTGCGATGCGCGAGGCCATCGTCTCCGCGAACGCACCCAGTGACAGCGAGTCCGCACGATGCACCGTGGCCGTCGTCAGGTCCGCGCGCCCCGTCTCCGCGGGCTGCACCACCAACACGCAGACGCCGACCTCCTTGCGCCGCCAGGGGCGATTCCAGCGCATCAGGACATTCGCTTCGGGATGGCGGCACAGCGCATCCGCGGCGGCCTTGGCCACCAGGTGCGTCACCGTGAGGCGCTGTCCCGTCCGGGCGCGGAAGGCTTCGAGGAAGGCCACCGCTCGCTCCATGCGCACCTCCACCGCCGCATAGGCGCTGGGGTCTCCCGGCGAACGCCATGTCCCCAGGGCGAGCTTGCGGAAGGCACCGGCCGGCGGTGCGGGCTGAAGGTCGAGGTGCACGGGCAACGTCCGCCTTCGCACGGAGCCCGGTCCCCTGCAACTGTGGGCCATGTCCGGAACCCTGCGCCTGGCCCGCCGCCCTGTTAGACAGGGGCTTCCCTCCCCCGAGGCCCCGACATGACGCCCATCGCCCTGGCCCTGTCTCTCGCCCTCCAAGCCTCGCCAGCCCCCCAGAACATGTCCCAGCCCCCCGCGCCCACCGCCGATGACTTGCAGACGTCCACCCGCGCCTGGCACGAGCAGCGCGTCCAGCGACTCCAGGCGGAGGACGGCTGGCTCACCCTCGTGGGCCTGTTCTGGCTCAAGGAAGGCGAGCAGACAGCGGGCTCCGCGCCCGAGAGCGACCTGGACTTCCCCGCGGGCACGCCCGCGAAGCTGGGCACCTTCACGCGGCAGGGCAACACCGCGCGCTTCCAGCCCGCGCCCGGCGTCACCTTCACCCGCGACGGCCAGCCCTTCACGGGCGGCGCGCTCCAGTCGGACGAGAAGGGCACGCCGGACGTGCTCAAGCTCGGCAACGTCAGCTTCCAGCTCATCCTCCGAGGCGACAAGCTGGGCGTCCGCGTGAGGGACTCCGGCGCGGCGGCGCGCAAGCAGTTCCAGGGCATCCCCACGTACCCGGCAAGCAACGCCTGGCGCATCGAGGCGCGCTTCGAGCCCGCGCAGACGCCTCGGATGCTGCAGGTCCCCAACGTGCTGGGAACCATCGACGAGATGAAGGCCCCCGGCACGCTCGTGTTCACCGTGGCGGGCAAGGAGCACCGGCTGACGCCCGTGGAGGACGGCTCGGGCAAGCTCTTCATCATCTTCGCGGATGAGACCAACCGCGACGCGACCTACGGCGCGGGCCGCTTCCTCTCCGCGGACATGCCCACCGACGGGCGCGTCGTGCTCGACTTCAACCGGGCCTACAATCCGCCCTGCGCATTCACGAAGTTCGCCACCTGCCCGCTGCCTCCGCGCGGCAACCGGCTCGCCACGCGCGTGGAGGCCGGCGAGAAACGCTACGCGGACCACTGACGCCGGGCCTGCCTCCAGGTCTCAAGCAAGCAGCCCGGCACGCGCGTCCGTCCCTGGACGCTCCGTGCCCGGGAGGCTGGCGCATCCACGCGCTCGCGGACATTAGTCCACTCATGCGCGCCTCTTTGACGCTCCTCCCCGCTCTCGTGGTGCTCGCCCTGTCCGCCTCCGCCTGCCGCAAGAGCCAGGCGCAAGGCACCGCGTCTCCCCAGGACTGCATCCTCGTAAAGAAAGGCTGGGGTGCCGACGGCACCGTGCCCTTCAATGTCGAGGTGGTGGCGCGGGGCCTGGAGACGCCGTGGGGCATCGCGTGGCTCCCCGGAGGCGACGCGCTCGTCACCGAGCGCCCGGGCCGCATCCGCCTGCTCAAGGACGGCGTCCTCCAGCCGCGGCCCGTGGCGACAGTGCCCGTCGCGGACGCCGCGGAGGGCGGCCTGCTCGGCATCGCGACCCACCCGGACTTCGCGAACAACCGCCAGTTCTACATCTACGTCACCACGGACGCGGGCGGCACCGAGGAGAACCGCATCGAGCGGTGGACGCTGTCGGAGGACCACACCACGGCGACACACGAGCGCGTCATCTTCGGCGGCATCGCCTCCGCCAAGTATCACGACGGTGGGCGCCTGCGCTTCGGCTCGGATGGCATGTTGTACGCGGGCACCGGTGACGCGAGAGACCCGGACCGCTCGCAGAACGCGAACGACCCGGCCGGAAAGCTGCTGCGCCTCACGCCGGAGGGAGCGGTGCCCCAGGACAATCCCATCCCTGGCTCGCCCGCGTTCCTCACCGGCATCCGCAACCTCCAGGCCTTCGACTGGCGCGACGCCTCCACGCTGTACATCGCGGACCACGGCCCCAGCGGCGAGACGCTGCGCCGGGGACACGACGAGGTCAGCGTCGCCCGCCGCGGTGACAACCTGGGATGGCCCGGCATCTACTCGTGCGAGACGCGCGAGGGGCAAATCACACCGTCCATCACCTACAAGGACGCCATGCCCCCAGGCGGCGCCGCCATCTACACCGGAACGGCCATCCCCGAATGGAAGGGCTCGCTGCTCATCGGCACGCTGGGCTCACGCCACCTCCAGCGCGTGGAGTTCGCGCCGGATTCGAGCCGCGTGACCAGGCACGAAGTGTACCTGCGCAACACCCACGGCCGGCTGCGCGAGGTCATCATGGGGCCGGATGGCCACCTCTACGTCACCACCAGCAACTGCGACGGACGCGGTGACTGCGGCCCGGACAAGGACGTCATCCTCCGCCTGAAGCGCTGAGCACGGGCCTTCAGCGCTCCAGCCTTGTCCAAGGACGCTGGAGCGCGCGCCGTCAGAGCATCATCCCACCCGAGGCCTCGATGCGCTGGCCCGTCACCCACGCGCTCTCCGGCGACAGCAGCATGGCGACCGCATCCCCGATGTCGTCGGGCTGACCCACACGGCCGAGCGCAACCTGGGCGGCCAGGGTCTTGTTCAGCTCCGCGTTGTCACGGACGACGCCGCCCCCGAAGTCCGTCGCGGTCGCGCCCGGCGCGAGCACGTTGACGGTAATCCTCCGGGGTCCCAGCTCCTTCGCGAGGTACCGGGTGAGCGCCTCCACGCCCGCCTTCATGGTCGCGTAGGCGGCGTGGCCAGGGGAGGTGAAGCGCGCGAGCCCGGTGGAGATGTTCAGGATGCGCCCACCATCCGCCAGCACCGGCAACAGCCGCTGCGTGAGGAAGAACGCCCCCTTGAGGTGGACGTTCATCAGCGCGTCGAACTGGGCCTCGGTCGTCTCCGCGAAGCTGACGTTGATGCCCATGCCCGCGTTGTTCACCAGGAAGTCCAGCCGCTCGCGCCCGAAGTGACGGCCCAGCTCCGTCCGCACCGCTTCCACGAAGGCGCCGAAGCCCCGCGTGTCCCCCACGTCGAGCGGGAGCGCCACCGCCTTGCCGCCTGCTGCTTCAATCTGCTTCACGACCGCCGCCGCTTCGTCCGCGCCGGTGCGGTACGTCAGGATGATGCCGGTGCCCCGGGCCGCCAGCTTGAGCGCCATGTTCCGCCCCAGTCCACGGCTGCCCCCCGTGATGAGAGCCACGGGCATGTTCTTCGAGGTGCTCATGTCCAATCCTTTCAGGTGACGCGGCGGTGCGCCGCACCTGTCCATGAATAGTGAGCCATGAGCGGATTGAGAAAGAGGCTGCGCTCCGACACACTGTTTCGATTGGAGAAACAATGAGCCTGGACCTCGATTCGCTGAAGATATTCGTGAAGGTGGCCGAGCTCGGCAACTTCACGCGCGCGGGTGAGCAACTAGGCATGCCCAAGGCGCGGGTGTCCCTGCGGCTGAAGGCGCTCGAAGCGGAGCTCGGCTGCCAGCTCTTCCAGCGCTCGACGCGCGTCGTGCGGCTCACGCCGGATGGAGAGGAATTGCTGCCCCGGGCGCGGCGGCTGGTGCAGGAGGCGGATGAGCTCGGCACGCTGTTCCAGGCGGCCAGGGGCTTGCGCGGGCGCGTGCGCATCGACCTGCCCGTCAACGTCGCGCGCGAACTCATCCTCCCGCGCCTGCCGGAGCTGCTCGCGCGGCATCCCCACCTGGAGGTCCTCATCAACACGACGGACCGGCGCACCGAGCCCTTCCGGGAGGGCTTCGACTGCGTGCTGCGCGTGGGCGCACAGAGGGACTCGGAGCTGGTGGGGCGCAAGCTCGGCGTCCTGCGAATGATGAACTACGCCAGTCCCGCGTACCTGAAGAAGTACGGCACGCCGCGCAAGCTGGAGGACCTGGACCGGCACCTCGTCGTCCACTACTCCCCGGGGCTCGGCGCGGAAACGCCCTCGTTCGAGTACCCGCACGAAGGCGGCTACCGCGAGTGGCCGATGCGCAGCATGGTGACGGTCAGCAGCGTCGACGCCTACGTCGCGGCGTGCCGGGCGGGGCTCGGCATCATCCAGATTCCAAGACGCAGGTCGCGTCTCGATGTGGGCGAAGGCGAGCTCGTCGAGGTGCTGCCGGAGCTCACCTGCATGCCCATGCCCGTTTCGCTCTTGCACACCTACGGCAGGAGCCTGCCGCGCCGGGTGCGCGTGGTGATGAACTGGCTCACCGAGCAGCTCACGAACTACTTCGAGCCGCACGAGGAGGGCTGACGCCCTCCCGCCGGTGCGTCAGGCGCCGAGCTGCTTCAGCAGCTGCTCGGCCTGCGCGCGCACTTCCTCGGCGCCCAGCGCCAGCGCCTGCTTCGCATGGCGCGCCGAGAGTTCCTTGTCAGAGGGGAAGGTGCCCAGGGCCAGGTTGAGGTGCGTGCCCGCGTCGTTCGGGTGCGCGCCCAACACGGGCGCCAGCAGTGCCGCGACCCGCGAGTGCTCGTTATCCTGCATCAGCACCACCGCGAGGTCGTTGGTGGGACCGGGGTCCGTCGGAACCGTGGCCACGGCCGCCTCCAGCAGCTTCACTGCCTCGGCGCGCTCGCCCAGGGCGAGGTGCATCTGCGCCAGCGCGTGCTGGGCCTGCCAGCTTCCGGGCGCCTGCCGCAGCACCTCCGCGAAAACATCCCTGGCCTCGGCGAAGGAGCCAGCGCTCATCGTCGCCAGGCCGTACAGGTAGAGATAGGTGATGCTGGAAGGGTCCAGTTTGCGCAGCTCCTGAGCCACGCGCCTGGCGCCATCCGAGCTGCCTGCGGACAGGTACAGCTTGAAGAGGTCCTCCAGCACCGCACGCTGAAGCCCACCCCGGGCCTTCTCCAGCGCCTGCGTGGCGGCCTGGATGGCCAGACCCAACTGGCCGCAAGCGGCATGAGCCCGCGACAGCATCAGCAGCGGCATGGCCTCCTGAGGCGCGCCCTCGGCGGCCCGCAGGAAGTGAGACACCGCGCCATCCGGCTCGTTCTGCTGAAGGCGGATGCGTCCCAGCTCGAAATGGACGTGGGTGCTGCCAGGTGAAATCTGGAGCACGGACTCGAAAGCGGCGCGCGCTCCCGCCAGATCCCCGCGCTCGAACAGCAGCGAGCCCAGGTTGAAGCGCTCGAAGTAGCCCGCGGTAGGCGCGGCAGCCAGCGCCTTGAGGGACTCCAGCGCTTCCGGATTGCCCGCCTGGGCGCGCAGCATGGCGAGGTGCGCCTGCCCCTCCGTGTGGTCCGGCTTCGCCTTCAGCAGGCGGAGCACGGCGGCTTCCGCATCCGCCGCCGCGCCGGTGCTCAGGTGCACTCGAACCAGGCCCAGGAGGCAATCCACGTCGTTGGGATCAATGGAGAGCCCCTTCTGGAAGCTCTTCACCGCGTCCTGGGTCTGTCCCGTTTGGAGGAAACGACCCCCTTCCTGAGCATGCGTCGAAGCCATGCATCAGGGTCTACCACGGGGTGCCGAGTCCGGGCAGTTCACGGAGCCACTTGCCCGTGCGGTCTCGCCTGCGGAACCGAGCGCCCGCCCATACTCGCAGCGGCATCCGCCTTCGCCTCGAAGTGCGAGGGCTCGGTCTGCCACCCCGGCGGGAGGTATTGAAGACCCACCCTCCTTCGAGAACAACGGGCGCCTCAGGTGGGCATCGGCTGGCCCAGGCCCTTGCGCAGCGCCTCGTCGATGAGGCCCTGCACCTTCGTCTCCGCCTCCTTCACGCGAGACTGGTGCTGCTCGCTCAACTTGGACTGCTCCAGGTGCAGGGCGTGCTGCTTCTCACTGAGCTGGTGCTGCTCCTTGCTCAGGATGGACTGCTTCTCGGCCAGTCCCGCCATCTTCGTCTCCAGGGCCTTCATCTCCTCTTCCAGCTCGCGGTCCTGCTTCTTCAGCTCGGAGCGGCGGCGCTCGCGCTCGGCTTCGGGCAGGGCGTCCAGGCGCGATTCCTCCAGATGAAGCCCGGACTGCTTGTAGGCCAGGTCACCCAGCTTGCGTCCCAGCCCGCCCTGCTCGTGGCCCAGGGTGGCCTGCTTCTGGCCGAGCACCGCCTGCTGCTGGCCCAGGGCGCCCTGCTTCTCTCCCAGCGCGCTCTGCGCCTTGCCCAGCTCGCGGGTAGTGGAGAGCGCCTCGCGAACGGACTTCAGCGTGGCCGCGTCGCGGATGATGAACGCCTCGCCCTTGCGGCGGACGAAGAGAATCTCTTTGTCCTTCTGCTTGAAGGTGCGCGCCAGCTCCAGGTCGACCGAGCTGCCGTTCATCATTGCCATGCCGTCCGCGAGCAGCACGTAGCCGCTGTCCGGGTCGCCAGGGGGTGGCGGCGTGGGTGGAGACGGAGGCGTGGGTGGAGACGGAGGCGTCGGCGGAACGGCGGCGATGTGCGGCGAGCCCCCCACGATGCGCCGCGGTGTGACGACAGCAAGGCGCGGAGCAGAAGGTGCCTGCGGCGTTCTGGGAACGGACGGCGACAGAGCGACAATGGGCGGCGCGGGCGGCAACGAAGCGGAGCCGGGCGACGCGGGCGGAGCGCTCTTGGCAGCGGTGGCTCCGGATTGCGTGCTCGGTGCCGGCGTGCTCTTGGCGGTGGCGGCTCCGGATTGCGTGCTCGGTGCCGGCGTGTCCATAGCGACGGTGGACGCAGGCTTCGGCGACGCGGTGCCGCTCTGTCCTGACGCCGCCGACTCGGGCGCCAGGCGAGGTGCACCACCCGCTTCGCGTGCAACGACCTGGAAGGGCACCAGCGCAGCGACGCCCATGGCGGAGAGCGCCACCCTCAACAGGCGCCGGATTCGAGGGGGAACGGCATCGACATGCTCCAGCATGCTCAACCTCCTGTGCAACGCATCAACGTGAGATGAAGCCCCCAGCGCAGCGGCCGTGCCGGGAGTTCTGGCGATTCCAAAGGCGAGAATCAGTTCGCCATAGTCCGCGAGTTCCGCATCCGTGAGCCGGATGGCCTCGGCGTCACACGCCTCCTCACGGGCCAGCGCGTACTCGCGAGCCGCTCGCCGCGCGAGCGGATGGAAGAAGAAGAGCGACTCCGCCAGCGCGGGCACCCAGCCGAGCCACAGGTCACCGCGCCGCAGGTGCGCCAGCTCATGTGCCAGCGCCATGCGCAGAGCCGCCACGGGCAACCGTCGCACCGCCTTCTCGGGCAGCACCACGACTGGAGACAGCAGCCCCGTGGCCAGCGGGCTGGCCACCGATTCGGAGACCAGGAGTCTCGGTACGCGCCGCAGTCCCGCGGCAGCGGACAGCTCCCGCACCTCCGCCTCCAATCCAGGGTGAACCAACGGGCGTGCGGACTGGCGCAGGCGACGCACCGCAAGCCCGCCCTTCACATGGCCATGCACCTGCCACAGCACGCCGGCCCCCCACACCGCCAGAAGCAGCCCCACGATGGCGCGGCCCCACGGGAAGGGGGCACCAGGCGAGGCCACCGCGCCCGCATCAACAGCACCGGCTGGAAGCTCTGGCATGGCGCCACGCCGCGCAGCCTCCACCTCAAACGCCGCGAAGGCCGTGCGCTCCCACGATGAGCCATCCATCGACGAAGAAAGCACCGAACCGTGCATGGCCGATTCATCCACGGTCACGGACACCGCGGAGTCCACGCCCTCCCCTGGAGTCCGTAGCCGCTGAGCGTCCACCGCCACGGGCTTCGATACACGCGACACCGTCTCCCGCGCGGAAGCCCCGCTCCACCAGGACTCCACCCGTGCCACGCCAGCAGCCACCTGCGCGGGCAGCACCGGCAACGCGAGGGAAGGCAACCACCCCAGCGCCACCACGAACTTCAGCGCAACCAACCACCAGAGCCCCGCTCGCAGCGACGCCGGCAGCTTCGGCCACGCCCTCGCCACCGCCCACACCAGCACGGCGCAAAGCGCCCCCTGCCACGACGCCCGCCACAGACCCGACGACGCCCACGCCCCTACGTGCGACAGCCAGTCCGTGCCCATATCGCTATCCCTTCCGCTTCTTCGAGCGCAGCCGCGCCACGACGTCCTGGAGCTGCGCCAGGTCCTCGTCGGACACGTCCTCGGCCTCGGACAGGTACGCGGCGAACGGCGACAGCGAGCCCGATAGTGAGCGCTGCACGAAGTCCCCCACCACGTCCCGCAGCAGCTCCGACGCCGGCACGGGTGAGGCGTACTGGAACACGCCCTCCACCTTGCGCCGCGTCAGGTAGCCCTTGAGCCGCAGCCGCTCCATGACGGTGAGGATGGTGGAGCGCGCCAGCCCCTGCGCCTCGCCGAAGCGCTCGGCCACTTCGCCCACCGTCGCCGGGCCGTGTTCGGCCACGTACCGCAGCACCAACAGCTCCTGCTCTCCCACCGGCTTCTTCATGGACCATCCCGTGACGACAGCTGTAGTCACGAAGAAGGTACGACTGACTACAACCGTAGTCAAGCCGGGCAAGAAGACAGCGGCGGCAGGGCCCTGAAGGCCCGTCCGCCGCTCGAGTCACTGCCGTTCAGCGCTGGAAGTCCACGCCGACGCCGGCGCCCGCGGTGACACCTCGCACGAGCGTGCCGTCCGGCTGTGGGAAATGAACGGTTCCGCCGGAGCCCCAGGCATAGAAGTGGTTGAGGATGCGCTGGCGCAGCTCCACTCCCGCCGAGTAACGCGGCCGGTCTCCCAGGCCCGTCAGCACCACGCGCGCCAGCGCCCGCGTCCTGCCGCCCGGCAATTCGAAGCCAGCGGACACATCCGTGTCCGTCCTGCCAAAGCCGAAGTACTGCGCCGCCACGCTGCCCAGCAGGAGCAGCTCGTTGGGGTTCCCCTTCGCGACACTCAGCTCCGCGTAGCCAGCGAAGCCCGACGGAAGCACCTCGTCCGCGATGGGCGTCTCCGACAGACCGACGCCGGAGAAGCGGCCCAGCTCGTAGTCGGGACCGAACATGCCGAAGCGGAAGCGGCCCCCCTGCTTGCGGCCCTGGACCGTCACGCTCACCTGCGTGCCACTGGCCATCTGACCTTCCAAGGCCACGCCCAACAATCCGCCGAAGGCCGGCGTGTAGGCCTTCGTGAAGCGCGCGCCGCCGCCCAGCAGGGCCCACGCGCGCAGGCGCTCACCCTTGTACAGGGCAATGTCTCCGCCCACCGACGCCAGGGTGAGGTCGGGCGAAGTGCCGCCCGCGCGGCCCGCGTCATGTGCCGCGGACAGCCGGATGAGGTAGCGGTCGAAACGATTGGCGTCGTCACTGGCCATGCGGCCGATGTCCAGCAGCGCCTCGCCCACGAAGATGCGCGCGGCGAGCACGTCACTGGCCAGAATCTCCGCGCGGACCGCGCCCTTCACGAAGGTGAGCGAGCCACCCGCGGGGTGATAGTCCGGCGCCAGCGTGTTGCTGTAGCGGCCCACCAGATAGCCGCGGCCCAGTGTCTCTTCGGAGAAAGGCTCGACGCGGAGGAAGAAGGGGCGACCCTCCTGGCCGATGCGCAGCATGCGCACCACCTGCCCGAGGTCACTCAGCTCATCCCAGTCCTCACGTCGCAGGCCGCCGCTGTAGTCCTCCGTGGTCGTGGGCGCTTCGTCCACCACCCGCAACCGCAGGTTCGCCCCCAGCCGCAGCACGAAGGTCTCCCCGTGCGTCAACCCCAGCGAGGGGTAGATGCGCGCGAAGAAGTCCTGCCCCCCGCCGCGAGGCCCTGAGGGAAGGCTCAGACCACCGACCTCCAACTGGCCGCTGAAGCCGAAACCCACGCCGCCCGTGCGGGTACTGCCCGGAGGCGCGGGCTCATCCAGACGCGCGGCGGAGACAGGGGCACCTTCCCCCCGCGATGTCGAGGGGACCTCCTCCGAAGTCACCTCCTCCACGGTAGAGCTGCCGTCGTACTGCGTGGACACCAGGGCGAGAAGAGCGAAGAGGGGGGCGCCAGTCATCGTCCCTCGACTCTACCTGTCCATGGCTCGAGACGAAGCAGGTGACTGCATCCGCGTGTGGGTGCCACTGCGGACCGTCGGCACACGCGCCCCCGCCTGGCGTCAGCGGGCGACGCGCGACCTTCACGCCGCGTCAACGGCTGCCGTCGACTTCAACCTCGTCGGCTTCCACTTCCCGCGTCTCTACATCGCTGGCGTCGAGCTCCTCGACCTCGGACTTGCCGTCCACCGGCTCGCGCTGGATGTTGCCGGAGCCGCCCACGCCATCCTTGCGGGCCTCTTCACTCTGCTGACCGCCCAGGAGCGGGCCATCCTGTACGTCGTACTTCTCGCCCTCCGGCGTCGTCACCGAGGTGCCCGCGCCCATGCCGGGGCCACTGCCACCGGTGGCCTCACCATCGTAGACGGTGGGCGCGTCCTGCCTGTCCCGGCGCTCGTTTTTCGTCACGTCCGCGGCCTCACCGGCGCTGCGGTCATCCCATTCAGGAGACGTGTCCACGGACTCGGGCGCCGTCGTCTCCGTGCCCGAACCACCGATGGCGCTGTCATCCGCGCGCGTGTTCGCCGAGTTGCTCGAACAACCCCAGAAGGCCAGCGCCGCCGCTGCGGCCATGAGAGGAAGCTTCATGGTGAATCCCCCTTGCGTGAGAGAAGTTGTGCTCTCGACAAGGTGGCGCCCCGCGCGGCAGGGACAACCCGCCGGCCGTGCCCGTGCTCCCGGGCCCGTCCCAAGGCAGGCGGGCGGGCAGGGCCTTGGCGGCCTCCCGCCTCCGCGCGCGGCTACCCCTCGTCCTGCGCACAGGGAAGGATGGCGCGGTGCTGGCGCTCGGTGCCCGTGCCCACCAGCCAGCGCGACAGCAGGCGGACACCGGAGGCGAACAGCCCGTCCTCGGCGCGGTGGAGCGCCTCGAAGAGGGACTCGTCCAGCACCGACTCCTCGGGGTCGATGATGAGTTCCTCCGGCTCCAGCGACTTGAGCAGCGGGCTCTGGTCGAACACCGTCGACATCGGGTGGACGCGCAAGCGCTGCAGCCCCATGACGGCCACGTCGTCCAGCCAATCCACCAGTGCGCTGTCCGCGGCCGCCAGCAGGCGCAGGGCCGCCATGCCCGCAAGCCCCGCGTGCTCGGCCATCAGCGACACCCGGATGCGGCGGATGGCGCGCATCGTCGCGTCATTGGGCGCCTCCGCCTCCCAGCTCAGGTTCAGCTCCGAATCCAACCCGAGGCTGCGGTTGGTGGTGTTCGCCGAGCCCAGCGTGAGGAAGCGGTCATCCACCACCATCACCTTCGAGTGGATGTACGTGTAGATGTCCGTGCCGGTGCGCACGTCGTGCCCCGCGGAGCAGTACACGCCAAAGGCATGTCCCGTCTCGTGCGCCACGCGCTCCAGCGCGCGCAGCAACCGCACCTGGGCAATGCCCATGGCCAGCTGTTCGCGCAGCGCCTCCGGCTGCTGCGGCAGCACCAGGACAACCTGCAGCCGTCCCCGCCAGGGGGACCGCATGCGCTTCACCAGCGCCTGGAAGATGGCCCGCGAGGAGAAGTACTGGTTTTCGATGTAGATGAAGCGCTCGGCCGAAGCGATGGCGTCCAGATACAGCACGGCCACCTCCTGCACCGCGGGCTGCGGCGGGAGGAGCGTCTTGCCGAAGGTGCGGCTGATGGCCACCGGCCCCGGCGGTGCCGGCAGGCTCGGCGTGAAGTCCACGTCATCCCGAGACACCCTGGGCAGCCGCAGCTCACCGCCGCCCGAGTGCGCCCAGCGCGCCTCGAACAACTCCGCCAGGCGGTCCACCACCGGCCCCGTCAGCACGGACTGCACGTCATGGTAGGGGCCGTGCGGATCCCTCCCACTGTCACAGCGCAGCTCCGAGTGCACCGGGTGCTCCCGGTCATCCCACCGGCAATCACAGACATCCATGCCGCCGGTGAAGGCCACCGCGCCGTCGATGACGACCAGCTTCTGGTGATGCGCGCCATACAACGGACTGGAGGCGTCGAAGCGGAAGCACACCTGCCCGTTCGCCGTCCAATTGAAGATGAGCCGCTGCATCCACTCGCGCTCCATGGCGAGCAGCAGGCTGAAGTCCCACGCCAGCACATAGACGCGCAGCTCCGGGTTGGCCCGGCACAGCTCGTCCAGCATCGGCAGCAGCCGTGACTCGCCGCGCGCCTCGCGAAGGTCCTCGCCTCGCAGCAGCGCCACGTCGCTGTCGAACTGCCAGCCGGTAATCGCGATGTAACGACGGGCCTTCTGCGCGGCCCGGTACAGCTCCCGGTAGTAGTCGCGCGCGTCCACCAGCACGCCCGCGTCGCTCGCCTCCTCCACCGTCCAACAATTCCGTCCGGGACTGATGATGCGTCTCACAGGTGCGTCCCTTCCCGTCCCCGCCTCGGCCTCCCTCACCTGGCGCCACCGCCAGGTCCTCCTGCACCGCACACGCCCCGGATTGGCGTGTGTCAGCCGACGAAGACGATGTGCTTGCCCGTGGCGACCGTCATGTCCTTGGAAGACATCACCTGCGCCACCTTCTTCACCTCGCCGCCCACCGTGTCGAAGGCCGCCGCGATGAGGTCACCCAGCGTCACCTGCACCTGGCGGGCGCTCCGGCCAGCCCCCTTCACCGCGCTCGCCGTCGACACCTTCATCTCCTGGGCCTTACGACGGATGACCTGTCCACGCTTCTGAGTCTTCGCCATGATTTCGTCTCCAAGGGTGAAGGGGTTTGCTTGTGCTGCTCCCTTCAGCAACCAGCGTGCCGACCGCCAACCCCGCGATTTTCCGAAGGCCGGCTGCTTGCCCCCCCGCCCCGGGGACCGGACTTCTGACTTTTTTTCAGCCCTGTCCCGGCAGGCTTCCGACGGAAGTTCTTCCATGGGGCCTGAAGGCGGCGTCCGGCCGCTGGGGCACTCCGCCGGGGCAGGTTGCCCCGCTGGGGCATCCCGCCCCACGCGGCCCTCGGATGCTCGCTCCCGCGCGCCGCGTGGCCTCACGCCCACTCACAGCGAAGCCCAGGTCGCCTCCTGTCATACCGACCGCGCGGGTCGTTATTGCGCCACGGGGAATCCCATATCGAATCTTCCGGAAAATTACAGACATGTAAGTCTATTTGAAAATATAGGAAAAAGCCGCTTCAATACGTGTCACTCCTCACGAGGGCGTTACCCGTATGGAATTGAAGACTCCCATCAGCGCCACCGCACCGACCCTTCAGCCCATGTCGTTCCAGGGCATCGAAGTCATCGGCCAGTCGATTCTCGCCATCGTCAACGGAATGGAGCTCGCCCAGTCACGCGCGTTGCGCATCCTGGGGGAGAACGGCATCGCGCCGCTGAAGGCGGATGCCTGGTACCCCATGCCCGCCCTGCTGAAGTCGTTCCAGCTGGTGTTCGACAAGATTGGCCCCAGCACGGTGAGGACCATTGGCCGGAAGATTCCGGACAGCGCGCACTTCCCGCCGGACATCGACACGCTGGAGAAGGGGCTGCGCGCGGTGGACATGGCGTACCGGATGAACCACCGCGGCAAAGGCACCATCGGCGGCTACCGCTTCGAGCCGGTGGACCGGCGAAACGCTCGCATGGTGTGTGACAACCCCTATCCGTGTGACTTGGACCTGGGGCTCATCGAAGCCATTGGCGACCGGTTCCGTCCCAAGGATTCGCTTTGGGTGCGTATTGAACATGAGGCCAAGAGTTGCCGGCGGCGCGGCGACAGCGCCTGCACGTACAGCATCAATTGGTAGCGGAGTCCCGCCAGCGGGCCGGGGGCGGCGCATCACCAGACACCCCAGGGAGGTCCATCATGAAGGAAGTGCTCCAACACATCGCTGTGCGCGAGGCGCGCTTCGCAGCGCACCCCTTCTTCTCCGACATGCGGATGGACCGCCCCATCGAACAGGTGATGGCCTTCGCCCCGCGCCTGACCTTCTGGGTGATGACGTTCCAGGACGTGCTGCGCCTCAATGCGCACTTCATCCAGGACGCGCACCTCAAGGCGCTGGCCACGCGCCACCATGCCGAGGAAGGCGGGCATGACCAGTGGTTCGAGGACGACATCTCCGCGCTCACGGGCGGCTCGCTGAGCATCGGCACCATGTACGGCCGCGCGCACGTGAAGACGCGTGACGCGGCCTACGCCATCATCAGCGAGGTGTACCGCCCCGTGGATGACCGGCTGCGCATCGTCCTGCTGTGGGCGCTGGAGTCCACCAGCCATGTCTTCTTCAGCCGCACCGCCATCATCAGCGCGGCGCAGGGCGCGGACGACCGGCTGAAGTACTTCTCCGACCACCACATGCAGGCCGAAGCGCAGCACGCCATGTTCGAACAGGAGCTGGCGGCGGAGCTGGAGGCCATGCGGCTGTCCCCGGAGGTGCGCGCGGACGCCCTGGCCATGGTGGACCGCATCTACGCGGCGTTCGACACCATGTTCGACGGGCTGCGCGTCCACCTGGAGCGGGAGCACGCCGAGGCCCCCGCACCGGGCCTCCAGGCGCACACCGCCACCGAGGAAGTCCTCCCCCTGGAGATGGAAGAGGACCTGGAAATCATCGTCCTGGAGGCGGACGGGGAAGCCCGCGCAGCCTGAGGCGGCGCTGGGGGAACTACCGCGAGGGAGGGGAGAGCACGAGGATGAGCTCCCCGCCCACGTACTTGCCGGCCTTCTGGTAGACGGCGCCCTGGCGGCCCAGCTCCACGTCCAGCGTGGGCTGACGGGGAATGGCCACGCGCACCGTGGCCGTGCCGTCCTTGATGCCCTGCAACTGCAGCGTCGCGTTGGCGCCGTTGGGCAGCTTCACCTCGGAGGCGCTCTTCGCGCTCACCGTCAGCACCTCATTCGAGAGGCGCTTGAACGAGGTGAAGCTGAAGTTCTGCTTCTGGAACTGCTCCTTCATCTTCTCCAGTTCGGGCGGGTCGACCTCGGTGCCCTTCTTCGAGGCGAGCACCACTTCGACCTGGACCTGGACTTTCGCGTCTTGTGCACTGGCGGCCATGGGCAGCAGCAGGCCCAGCCCCAGCAGCGCCCACAGCATCCGGCCCGACGACTCGTGTCTTCTCACAAGGAACCTCCCGACGGCCTGGGGGCGTCGGGGGCCGGGCGCGCGGGGCCGTTGCGCCCGCTTGCGTCTGGTTGACCGACACCAGTCTGGTCCTTCCGCTCACCCTTCTCCGCGCCGGGAGACAGGACGTCCGAGTCCTCGTCCACCAGCCAGATGATGGTGCCCCCATTGTCCGTCTCCATCACCACCGGCGCCACCTCGGCGTTGCGGTAGGGCTGGATGGACTTCACCGTCATGCGCTCGGAGGCGTACCCCACCGGCGCCCGGTCGCTCGTCAGCAGGGGTACCCCCACCAGTAGCAGCACGGCCGCGGTGGCCAGCGACGAAATCATGGCGGTGCGCTGGTAGAGGAACATTTCGGACACTGCCAGCTTCAGCCGCTCCATGAGGGGCGGCTTGTCCGGCGTCACCCGCGCCATGACGCGCTGGGTGAAGTCCTTGAAGTCCACGTCGTCCAGGGCCATGTCCAGGCCCACCCGCAGCAGACCGGATTCCGCGCGAAGGTCCGCCGCCCGCCCGGTGCAGTCCCGGCAGGCCGCCAGGTGCCGCTCCACGTTGACGCGCTCGCCGGAGCTCAGCTCTCCGTCGACGTACGGGGACAGCATGGGTACGAAACGCTCACACGCGGGATTACCGGCCATTGGTTCCACCTGCTTGCAGGAAGGGGCTGCGAAAATTGGGACGGGCAGGTCCCTCAGATATTCGAGGCCCGCTCACTCACTGCCCACACCGCTCTTCGCTTCGTCCAACTCCAGGTATTCACTGAGGATTTTCTGGACCTTGGCCCGGGCATGGAAAAGCCGGCTCATCACCGTGCCCTTGGGGATGTCCAGGGTGCGGGCGAGGTCGTCGTAGGACATGCCCTCGATTTCCCGCAGCAGGAGGATGGCCCGGTGCTTCTCCGGCACCGTGGACAGGGCCTCCTGGATCTTCTCCGCCAGTTCGCGGCGCAGGGCGCTCTTCTGGGGATTGGTGCCCAGCCGGCTGCCCAGGGCGCCGATGCGGGCCTCGGACAGGTCCACGGCCTGGCTCTCGTCGAACTCCACGACCTCGCCGCCCCCGCCACGCTTGCGGATGACGTCGATGCAGATGTTGACGGTGATGCGGTAGAGCCAGGTGTAGAAGGACGAGTCGCCCTTGAAGTGGTCCAGGTACTTGTAGACCTTGACGAACGCCTCCTGGGAGACGTCCATCGCTTCCTCCTTGTCCTTCAGCATGCCCAACGCAACGGCGTACACCTTGCGCTGGTAACGCTCGACGAGGAGCTTGAAAGCGCGCTGGTCGCCGGTCCGGACGCGCTTGACGAGAGTGAGGTCGTCGGTTGCCAAGTGGGTGCGGCAACCTAGCACAAGCGGACACAATCCAAGGAGATTCGCGCTGGCGAAGGCGCCGCCGCCGGGCCGACGGGCCTAGAGGCTGACGAGCGCCGCCACGACCAGCGCGATGGCCAGCAGCACCAGCAGTGCGCCGAACGTCACCCGGTCCCACTGCCCCTCCGCCACCGCCCCGTCGTCCGGCCCCGCGCGGAAGCGGTGCAGCACGTTCCACAGCATCCGCGCGCCCAGGCGGCGGTTCGTTCCGCGTCGGCGCCGGGCGTCCCCGTCTTGCGGCTCGTCCTCCGATGAAGAGGCCTCGTCGCGCGGACGCAGCGCGGGCATGACCGGGCCGTGAAAGGCCGTGGCCGCGCGGGCACCGGCCGCCTGGACAAGCGGCTGCTCGGCTGGCCGGGCTGCGGCCTCCTCGGAGTGGCGCACTTCGGGAGGCGGCTCCAGCCGCACCTCGGCGGCCCGCATCCGGGCTTCGGCGGGGGTGCGGGCTTCCATCACCCACAGGCCCCGCGTCACGCCGTCCTCGCCGGTGTGAGCGTCCCGCAGCTCGGCGAAGCCCTGTCCCTCCAGCGCCTCGCGGAAGGCCTCGCCCGCCTCCGGCTCCGGCGGGTGCCGCGCCGCCGCCGTGGCGTAGGCCGTGTAGAACGCCCACAGCCGCGTGGCCCGCTCCGAGCCCGACACCTGCGGAGGCGACAGATGCGAGGCCAACAGCGCCGCGTCCGCCCCGAAGCGCTGCCCCAATGCCTCCTGCCCCGGCGTGTCCTCCAGGCCCGGTGGCACCAGCTCCGCCACCGACTTCACCGGCGCGCGCTCCTGGCCGCCCATGGGTGGGTGCAGGGACGGCGGCAATCGCGGGCGGAAGTTGTCCCCCGGCCGGGGCGGCTGCGCCGGCGGACCCCAGTCCTGGGGCTGAGGCCCCTGCGCGCCCGGACCTTCGGGGCGTCTGGCGCCACCACCGCCCCCCAGCGAGCGGAGGGCGCGGTCAATCACGTTGGGGATGCGGAAGGAGGACATGGGCAATGCCTCACGCTGACTTGGGGCCCGGCTTCCTGATTTTCGGCGGACGGAAGCGCCGGGTTGCGCGGCGGACTACTCGCCCTCGCGCTCCACCTCGATGGGCGTCGTCATTCCGTTGGCATCCAGACGAACGCGGTAGAGGGAGTTCAGCCCGTCGCCGTCGAAGTCACCCCGCGCGATGCAGGACACCTCCGGCTCGCCCACGGGGCTCTCCTGCACCACCACCTGATACTGGAATTGGACCTTTCCGTCGGGCTCGAAACCAATCCGTTGAAAGGCTTCGTCCTTGGGGAAGGGCACGGCCCTGCCGCCGCGCGGGACCTCCTTCGGCGTGGGGCCCGCGGAGACGTAGACGCCGTGCTCGTCACGATAGGCCTGGACGGCGTCACACAGCGCGAGCACGTTGACGCGGGCCTCGGCGTCGCTGGGGGGCACCGCCTGTGTGGCGGGGCGCCTTTCCGAACACTGCGTCACCAGCAAGTGGCCCGCGGTCACCGCGAGCACGACGACGACGAGGATGGGGTGGGCCCGCCTCCTCCGGACCGGCGCATTCCAGTCCGACTCATTCCAAGCCATCTCAGCCTCCGCTCGCCCAGTCGCGTGGCTGGCGCAGCACCTCCACCAACCGAGCCTCCGGCGTGCCGGGCTCGGGGTGGTGGTCGTAGCGCCAACGGACCTGAGGCGGCAGGGACATGAGGATGGACTCGATGCGCCCGCGCGTCTCCAGTCCGAAGACGGTGCCCCGGTCATAGACGAGGTTGAACTCCACGTAGCGCCCGCGCCGCACCTCCTGCCAGAAGCGCTGCCCCTCCGTCACCGGCGTGTCCTTGCGCCGCTCGGCGATGGGCAGGTACGCGTCCAGGAAGGCCCGGCCGCAGTCCTGGATGAAGGCGAACTCCTTCTCCAGCTCCCCGCCCATGTTCTCGAAGAAGATGCCGCCCACCCCGCGCGTCTCCTCGCGGTGGCGCAGGTAGAAGTACTTGTCGCAGGCGCTCTTGAAGCGCGGGTAGTAGCCCGCGTCGTGCTTGTCACAGGCCGCCTGGTGCACGCGGTGGAAGTGCGCCGCGTCCTCTTCATAGAGGTAGTAGGGCGTCAGGTCCGCGCCGCCGCCGAACCACGCCTTCCCGCCCTGATGGATGAAGCGGTAGTTGGCGTGCACGGTGGGCACATGCGGGTTGCGCGGGTGCAGCACCAGGGAGATGCCACCCGCCCAGAAGTGGCGGCCCTCGCCCTGGAGCTTCTGCGCGAACTGTTCCTCCAGTTCGCCGTACACCACGGACGTGTTGACGCCGGCCTTCTCCAGCACGGCGCCGTCCTCCAGCACCCGGCTGCGTCCACCGCCGCCGCCCGGCCGGGTCCAGGAGTCCTCGCGGAAACGCGCCGAGCCGTCCAGCCGCTCCAGGCCGCCGCAGATGTCGTCCTGCAGCGACCGGATGAAGCCCGTCATCCGCTCCTTGAGGCTCTCCACGTCCACCGTCGTCATTCGCTCTCCCGAAGGCTCGGCGCGCGGGGCGCCCGCGTCAGGCCTACACCAACTTCCCGGCCCCGGGGAGAACTCCCGCGCACTACTGCTGCATCGAGTATTCGTCCGGGGCCTCGAAGTCCACGGGCGGGACGGCCGGCGCCATCTGCCCCGCCGCGTCGAAGGCCTGGATGCGGGCCCGGTAGCTGCGGCCGTCCTCCATGGCGAAGGTGCCGCTGCAGGCCTCATGGCCGATGAAGGCGGTGTTGTTGCTCACCGGCACCACGTACTGCTGCACGCTGGGGCCAGGACGGCGCGGCTCCAGCTTCACCACCAGGTACGCCGGGCTGTCCTCCTTCAGCGACAGGTTGAGCCGCACGAAGCGGGCGGTGCCCTGCGCGGTGCGGCGAAGGAAGCCCTCGGAGACGGCGGGCCGCTTGAGCCAGCGCGGAGCCTGCTTGTCCGGCCCCTTGCCCGTGCGCCACTCGGGCAGCATGGTGCCCCGGCCGTTGAGGAGCGCCACGTTGGGCAGCACCTCATCCACGCGCAGCGTGTAGCGCTTGTCCTCCTCCATGGCCCCGGCCGGCTTGAGGATGACGGTGACGCGGCCCAGGCTGCTCTCCCAGCCGCGCTGCACGGCCACCTCGACGACGTGGCTGTCCGACACCAGCCGCAGCTTCTTCCCCACCAGCGCGGCCACCTGGGGGCGCGCCGTCCCGACGCCCTCCAGCAGGAAGCGGGAGTTGGTGGGGATGATGGAGCCCGGTGTGGGGAAGAGCTGCACGCCATCCCCCAGGCACTGAGCCGCAGCGGAAGAGGCGTAGAGCGATACGAGCAAGGGGACCAGGAATCTCAGCACCATGACCCCGAGTCTGCGCGCCACCGGGCCCGAAGGCCAGCGAAGCGCCCGTGGAAACACGCGACGTGCGGGTTCCCCGGCAAAAACGGCGCTCAGTGCATGCCGCCGTCTTCCTCTGGAATCGCGATGGGGCCGAACTTCGCCTCGTAGCGCTGGATGTTGTCCTGCATCGCCGCCACCAGGCGCTTCATGTGCTTGGGGTTGGTGATGATGCGCGAACGCACCCGGGCCTTGGGCTGTTGGGGCTGGACGTAGATGAAGTCCAGGGTGAACTCGGTGTCGGAGTGGTTCACCAGGGCCATGTTGACGTACTGACCATTGGCCACGTCATCGTCCATCTGAATCTGCAACTGCATGTCCGGGGGCTTCGGAGTGTCCGCCATGAGGCAGGGGGCATAGCGCCTGCGCTCGCGCGTGGCCAGTGTCACGGCGTGAGCCCGCTCCCAGAAGCCGCCCCCATGGACCCGCGAAAGACGGCGCCCTTCGAGCTGGGCCGGGGCGACGAGGTGTGCCTGCTCCTGCACGGCTTCACGGGGAGCCCCTGGGACGTACGACCCCTGGGCGAGGCCCTGGCGGCCCGCGGACTGCGCGTGGTGGCGCCGCGCCTGCCCGGCCATGGCACCACCCCACGGGCCCTGCTCGACGTCACCTGGCGTGACTGGCTGGCCGCGGCGGAGCACGCCCTGCACGCGCTTCGGGGCCACCGGAGTGTGTTCGTTGCGGGCCTGTCCATGGGCGCGCTGCTGGCGCTCGAGCTGGCCGCGCGGCATCCGGAGGAGATACGCGCGCTGACGCTGATGGCGCCCGCCGTGCGCTTCCGGGGGCCGCGCATGTTCCTGGTCCGGCAACTGGCGCGCACGCCCGTCCTGGAGTGGACGCGTCCGTGGGTGGCGAAGACGGGCACCGACATCTCGGACCCGGAGGCGCTGGCGGAAGCGCCCGTGCTGCCCGCCTTTCCCGTGGCCCGGCTGCGTGACTTGTGCGCGTTGCAGGCGCTGGCCATCCGGGACGCGGCCCGCGTGCGCTGCCCCACCCTGGTGGCGGTGGCGGAGCAGGACCACGTCGTGGACCCGGAGGGCGGGCGGTGGCTCGCACGGCGCCTCACCGCGGCGCCGTCGGTGCGCGTCCTGTCGCTGCGGCAGGGGTATCACGTCATTCCACGGGACACGGCGGGGCCCTTGCTGGCGGCGGAGGTCGGAGACTTCCTGGCGCAGCAGCGGCGCGCCTCGTGGTGGGAGTCCGCGTCGCCCGCCGCTGGCGCCTGAGTGGGGTGCGGGCATGCGCTGAAGGTCGAGCGACGGACAGGGCATCCGTGTATGGAGAAGCCCCCATGTCCCCGCCCGACTCTCCTCCCCTGGTCGAACTGCGCGACGTCACGAAGGCCTATGCCGAAGGCGACACCACGCGCGAGGTGCTCTCCGGCGTGCGGCTCTCCTTGCGTCGAGGCGAATTCGTGGTGCTGCTGGGACGCAGCGGCTCGGGCAAGTCCACGCTGCTCAACCTCATCAGTGGCATCGACCTGGCCAGTCAGGGCGAGGTCCGCGTGGATGGCCGCGACCTGGGACGGATGAACGAGCGCGAGCGCACGCTGCTGCGGCGCGAGCGCATCGGCTTCATCTTCCAGGCCTTCAACCTGCTCCCCACGCTGACAGTGGAGGAGAACGTGCGGCTGCCGCTGGAGCTCAACGGCCATGGCGGCGCGGAGGCCAGTGCGCGGGCGCGGGCGTTGCTTGAGCAGGTGGGGCTCGGAACCCGCGCCAACAGCTTTCCCGACCGGCTGTCCGGCGGCGAGCAGCAGCGCGTCGCGGTGGCCCGCGCGCTGGCGCATGAGCCACCGCTGCTGCTGGCGGACGAGCCCACCGGCAACCTCGACGAGGCCACGGGACGGCAGGTGTTGGACCTGCTGGAGGCGCTCACCCAGAAGGGCAACACCTGCGCGCTCGTCGTCACCCACGAGCCCGGCCTGGTGGCCCGCGCTCACCGCGTCCTGACGATGGAGGGCGGCCGGCTGGTGGAGGTGGAGCACACGCCCATCCGCGCGATGAAGGAGGCGCTGTGAAGGGGCTGCTGGTCCGCTCCAGCCTGCGCCACCTGGGTCGCCACCCGTGGCTGACGGCCCTGTCGCTCTTGGGCATCGCGCTGGGCGTGGCGGTGGTGGTGTCCATCGACCTGGCCAGCGGCAGCGCCCTGCGCGCCTTCGAGCGCTCCACCGACGCGGTGGCCGGACGCGCCACGCACCAACTCGTGGGCGGCTCCACGGGCGTGCCGGAGGCGGTGTACCAGGCGCTGCGCGTGCGCCCCGGCGCCCCCGTGGCCGCGCCCGTGGTGGAGGGCTACGTCCAGGCGGCGGTGGGCGACAAGCGCACGCTCACCGTGCTGGGCGTGGACCCCTTCGCGGAAGGGCCGTTCCGCGACTACGCCCGGGGCGAGGCGGTGGGGAACGTGAGCGCGCTGCTCACCGAGCCGGGCGCTGTGATGCTGAGCGCCCGCGCCGCGCGGGCCCTGGGCCTGTCCACCGGCGACACGCTGCCGGTGCGCCTGGAGGGGCTGGAGAAGCCACTGCGCGTGGTGGGCCTGCTGGAGCCCGCGGACGAGGACACCGCGCGGGCCCTGGAGGCGCTGGTGCTCACCGACGTGTCCACCGCGCAGGAGCTGCTGGGGCACACCGGCCGGCTGACGCGCGTGGACCTGCGGCTGACCGGCGGCGACGCGCAGGAACAAGCCGTGGCGGCCACGCTGCCGCAGGGCCTGGAGCTGGTGCGCGCCGCCGCGCGGGCGGGCACGGTGGAGCAGATGACGCGGGCCTTCCGCACCAACCTCACCGCGCTGTCGCTGCTGGCGCTCGTGGTGGGGATGTTCCTCATCTACAACACGATGACGTTCTCCGTGGTGCAGCGGCGCGGGCTGCTGGGCCGCCTGCGCGCGGTGGGCATCACCCGCCGCGAGCTCTTCGCGCTGGTGCTGGGCGAAGCGGCCGTGCTGGGCGCGGTGGGGACGGTGGCGGGGCTGCTCCTGGGCGTGTTGCTGGCGCGAGGGCTGGTGGAGCTCGTCACCCAGACGCTCAATGATTTGTATTTCGTGGTGAGCGTGCGGCGGCTGACGCTGGAGCCCTTCACCCTGTTCAAGGGGCTTGCGCTGGGGCTGGGCGCCACGCTGCTGGCGGCGCTGGTGCCCGCGTGGGAGGCCGCGCGTTCGCCGCCGGTGACGACGATGCGCAGGTCCACGCTGGAGGACGTGTCGCGCGGACGGGCGCCCCGGCTGGCGCTGCTGGGGCTCGGGGTACTGGCCGCGGGCACCGTGCTGCTGCGGTGGCCGACCCAAGCTCTGCTGCCCGCTTACGGAGGGCTCTTCTCGGTGCTGCTGGGCGCGGCGCTGCTGGTGCCCTGGGCCACGCAGACGGTGTCCTCGCTGGCGGCACGTCCGCTGGGCATGGCCTTTGGGCTGCTGGGCCGCATGGCCGCGCGTGGCGTGCACACCAGCCTCAGCCGCACGGCCGTGGCCCTGGCGGCGCTGATGGTGGCGGTGGCCACCACGGTGGGCGTGGGCCTCATGGTGTCCAGCTTCCGGGGCACGGTGGTGTCGTGGCTGGACACGTCGCTCCAGGCGGACGTGTTCATCTCGCCGCCCTCGCTCGTGGCGCGGCGCGGAGGCGCGACGCTGCTCCCCGGACTGGCGGAGACGCTGCGGGACACGCAGGGCGTCGCGGGCAGCAGCACCCTGCGCGTGGCGAACGTGCGCGTGGACGGCGTGCCCACGGACCTGATGGCCGTCGACTTCTCACGCACGCCGGTGCGGCCCTACACCTTCAAGCAGGGCGACGCGGAGACAGCGTGGCGAGAGCTGGAGTCCTCGCCCGACACGATTCTCGTCTCGGAGCCCTTCGGCTTCCACCGCGACGTGGGCCTGGGGGACACCGTGCGACTGGCCACGGACAAGGGTCCCCGCGACTTCCGCGTGGTGGGCGTGTACTTCGACTACGGCTCCGACGTGGGCACGCTGCTGCTGCCACGCACCACCTACGAGCACTGGTTCGACGACCGGGGCATCAGCGGCGTGGCGCTGTACGCGGCGCCCGGCCAGGACGTGGACGCGCTGGTGGCCTCGGTGCGCGAACGCGCCGGAGACACCCAGGCGCTGCTGGTGCGCGCCAACCGCTCGCTGCGGCAGGCGTCCCTGGACGTCTTCGACCGCACCTTCACGATTACGCAGGTGCTGCGGCTGCTCGCCATCGGCGTGGCCTTCGTGGGCGTGCTGAGCGCGCTGATGGCGCTGCAACTGGAGCGGGCGCGAGAGTTCGCCGTGCTGCGCGCCACCGGCCTGACGCCGGAGCAACTCTGGGGACTGGTGTCGCTACAGACAGGGTTGCTGGGGCTGCTGGCGGGACTGTTCTCCGTGCCGTTGGGCGTGGGGCTGGCCTACGTGCTGGTGCACGTCATCAATCAGCGTTCCTTCGGCTGGACGCTGCAACTGGCCCTGACGCCCCAGACACTGGTGCAGGCCGTGGTGCTGGCGCTGGTGGCGTCGGCGCTGGCGGGCCTCTACCCCGCCTGGAAGATGGCGCGCGCCAATCCCGCGCTGGCGCTGCGGGAGGAGTGACACATGAGCAACGGCCGGGGACTCGTCGTGGGAACGGCGGTGGTGCTGGTGGGACTGGCGGCGGCGGTGGTGGCCATCACGCGCGAGCAACCACTGCCCGCGCTGCGCCAGGGCGGCACGCTGACCGTGGCCAGCGCCATGAGCGGCAGCACGGAGGGCTACGCGCGCGCGGTGGAGCCCCGGGACTTCCACTTCCCCGAGGACCACGGCCCGCATCCGGAGTACCGCACGGAGTGGTGGTACTGGACGGGCAACCTGGAGACCGAGGACGGGCGCGCCTTCGGCTACCAGTTCACCCTGTTCCGCAACGCGCTCACCCCCGAGGCCGCGCCGCGTGACTCCGCCTGGGGCGCGAGCCAGGTCTACATGGGGCACTTCACGGTGACGGACGTGGCCAGTGGCGGCTTCCACGCTGCGGAGCGTTTCAGCCGCGTGGCGCTGGGACTGTCCGGCGCCACCTCGCAACCCTTCAAGGTGTGGCTGGAGGACTGGGAGGCGGCCAGCGCGGGCCCGTCCACCTGGCCCATGCGGCTGCGCGCGCAGACGGACGCGGTGACACTGGAGCTGCTCCTGGAGCCGGGCAAACCACCGGTGCTCCAGGGCGACCGGGGCCTGAGCCAGAAGAGCGCGGAGCGCGGCAACGCGTCCTACTACTACTCCATGACGCGCATGCCCTCGCGCGGCACGGTGCGGGTGGACGGGCGCACGTACGCGGTGAAGGGCCACAGCTGGCTGGACCGCGAGTGGAGCACCAGCGCGCTCGGCGCGGACCAGGTGGGCTGGGATTGGTTCTCGCTCCAGCTCTCCGACGGCAGCGAGCTGATGTACTACCAGCTCCGTCACCGGGACGGCTCGCCGGACGCGTTCAGCTCCGGCCTGTGGGTGCCCCCCGAAGGCACGGGTGAAGCGGTGCGCGTCAGCCGCGACGACATGAAGCTCACGGTGCTGGACACCTGGAAGAGCCCACGCAGTGGCGGCGAGTACCCGTCACGCTGGCGCATGCAGGCGGATTCGCTGGGCCTGGACCTCACCGTGACGCCGCGCCTGGCGGACCAGGAGCTCCCCGTCAGCGTGCTGTACTGGGAAGGCACGGTGGGCCTGGAGGGGACGCGCGCGGGCCAGCCCGTCACGGGGCGCGGGTATGTGGAACTGACGGGCTACGCGGACACGCAGGGGCCTCGGCGCAGGGAGTCCCAGGCGCGCGGCACGCCGGATGCGGAAACCACGCGGAACATCCGGTAGCCCATCCTCGCCTCCAACCCGGGGGCACCCCGTTCGCCAACTCCAGACAGCCGGAATCGCCGAACGGCCAGGGCAAACGCTTTGCCGCCTGCCTGGATTGCCCGGGCGTCCGCTCCAGTGGCACGAAGCAGGTGTCAGGGGCCTTCACCGGCGCGGGCCCGGTGAGAACGGGAGCGGACCATGCAACGGATGCGAGCAAGCTTTCTGATTCGGGGCGTGGACGGCAGGCTGCGACACGGCAAGGCGCTCTTCTCGGGCCTGGCGTATTCCTTGAGGCACGACGGCACGCTGGATTCGCTGATGACGGCCTCGGAAGGTGTCCTCACCGGCCCTTCCACCGACTGGCTCCCGTTGCCGGAAGGCGGGCTGCGCGTGAACAGCGCGCTGCTGGAGATGCCCGAGGACTACGGCCCTCGCCTCTTCCAGGGCCGGCCCTTCACGGGCGTCGCCTATGCCTTCACGCGCAACGGCTACTGCACCTCCGAGGTGGAATACGCGGGGGGCTTCGCCACCGAGGTGTCCGAGCGGCGCTGGTACGTGTCGGGACAACCCAAGATGCACGTGGACGGCGGCGAGTACACGTCCTGGTTCCCCGACGGACGCATCCAGCGCCGGGGCTTGAAGGGTGAGCTCGTCTACGGCCTCAACACGCGGGACGACGGCCACCTGAGGGAGCTGGTGCTGCGGGACGCGCGCTTCCTGGACATGGAGATACTGAGCGCGCTGACGCCGACGGAGGAGTTCCAGATGCTCGGCGGCGCGGTCGACACGGCGATGCTGCACACGCTGCGGGAACAGACGGACATCGGCGCCGTCCCAAGACTCCGGCTGGTGCAGACCCGCGTGGGCGCGGAGGGCGTCGAAATCCTGGCCGCCTTCAAGAACCTGCGGGAGGTCTGGTTCGACGGCAACCCGGGCCTGGGGCTCCAGGAGGCCCGGAAGCTCGAGCGGCTGCGGCCCGGCTGCGTGGCACACCACGTGGACCCCGACGCGCTCCCGCCCATCCGCAGGCCTCGCGCCCTGTCCTCCTCGGCCAACGGACACACGGCACGTCCCCGAGGGTGAGGCGTCCGGGTTCCCCGTGAGGACAGCGCGGAGCCCTACCGCTTCCTCGGCCTTTCCCTCCCCCCACCCCACGGCCCGCCATTCAACCCCTGGCATCCTGCTTGCCTCTGGAGTCAGGACGCGAAGTGACGCGTCCAAAGACAGACTCCGGAGGCGGACCCAGGTATGAGCGGACTTAGACAGGGCAGTTGGTGGGCGGGCATGCTCGGGCTGGCGTTGCTGCTGAGCTGTCATGGCGGCGAACAGCTCCAGTCGCCGCCGTCCACAGACGATGGGATTGGCGGCGGGAACGGAACACCCCCACCCGAGCAGCCGGGAGATCCACCTCCGGGCGAAGGCGAGGAGCCGCCGCCCGTGGGTGAAGAGGTTCCAGACTCGGGGACGCCCGTGGACCCACCACCGGTGGAGCCCGACGCGGGCACGAACGGTCCCGTGGGCGGCGGCGAACCCATTCCTCCGGACAGCGCGAACTGGCGCTTCTGGAGCACCGCCGAGGGTGGCCCTCGCGAGGTGCTGGGCGTCACCCAGGACGAGGGAGGCAACATCTGGGTCGCGGGCGGCGAGGACGGCCTGTGCCTCCTGCGTCCGGGAGCCACCGCCCTGCGCTGCTACACCCTGGCGGACGGCCTGAAGCCCTGGGCGCCGTGGAAGGGCAAGGACCCGGCGCCCGAAGCGCGCTACCTCAAGGTCCTCTCGGTGACGGGTGGCCCCGCGGGCACTGTCTTCGTCGGCTACGAGGGCCGGCCCAACTGCGAGAGCGAGTTCTACAAGGCCCCCGGCGTGTTCGAGGACCCCGCCATCTTCAAGAGCGGTGATGCGGACCGCGTGGAGCTCCAGGCGGACGGAACGCTCCGCGTGGTGCACTACGACCTCCACTCGCCCGCGCACTCGGTGCCCGGCTATGGCCACCGCGAGAAGCTCTGCTCGGTGAACCGCATCGTCTGGGACAAGGCACGCAACAGCCTGTGGTTCGCGTCCAACCATGGCCTGGCGTGGGGCGAGCCCGACTACCAGGGCGGCGAGGCGTGCGCCAACGCCGAGGTCGTCGCCGCCAACGCGTGGGTCTACACGGGGGGCGAGAATCGCCAGCGCTGCAAGTTCGGCGTCATGGAACACGTCCATCCCGCCATCGCGATGGGCGACGGCACCAGCGAGGAAAGCCGGCTCGCCGGAGACGTCTGGGGCGTGGCGGTGCGGCCCGACGGCGACGTCTGGCTGGGCACGCACATCCGGACCACGCGGTTCAAAATCATGACCAACGCCGTGGGCCACGAAGGCACCGGCGCCCCATGGAACTTCGAGGCGGCGCGCAAGCAGAGCGAGGAGAAGAAGCACCGCGCCAACCGCATCGACCTGTGGCCGGACGCCGTGGCCGAGCCCCAGTTCCCCACCCACGCCCAGCGCAAGGACGACCTGGTGAGCGACCTGGCGCTGATGCCCGACGGCACCGTCTGGGTGTCCAGCTTCGCGTGGGGCCTGGCGAAGCTGAGCGACGCCGGGCTGGTGACGGGCTATCTGCTGGAGGGCGACGGCGACCGCAACGTCTCCTCGCTGGAGCTGGACCCGCGCGACGGCAGCCTCTGGATTGGCCACCGCTGGGGCAAGGGCCTGAGGCGCATGCACCGCGAGGGGGAGTTCGTCAGCCACAACCCGGCGCTCGGAGGGCTGTCCGCCCTGCCCGTCTGGGACATCCAGATGGTGGGCAGCGGTGACGCGCGCAAGGTGCTGGTGGCCTTCAGCGCGCAGCGGGATGCAACGGGCACCATCGTCCGCCCCGGTGCCATCGGCATCTATAGCGGGAAGTAGGCAAACCGCCTGGCTGCCTCCCGTGCCTGCCAGGGGCGCGGGAGGCACTTCCTTCGGCCAGGGCTGCCCCGGGCGAAGGGAAGCGTCAACTTGAGAGCACTCCGCGCCCGCGGGGCGTCTCCGCCCTGGCGGGGGCTTTCAACGCATTGACGGACAGAGGAGCCACCATGTCGCTACTGGACAACATCTTGGGGAATCGTCGCAGCTCGGGCTTCGGTGGATGGAACCGTGGCCGGAGCAGGTACGGACGCCGCGGCTACGGCGGTTACGGCCGCGGCCGGGCGGCCTCGAGCGGCGCGTTCGGAAGCTCACTGGGCCGCATCGCCCTCGGCGGGCTGGCCGCGTTCGGCCTCCGGAAGGTGCTCGGAAACCGGCGCCCCTACGGCTACTAGCCGCGCCGCCGGGCAGGAAGCTCGCCTGCCCGGCCCCTCGACTGGAGTAGGGTCCCTCTCCGCTGGCATCCACCATAGGGAGGGCACACCCCATGCCGAAGGCGAAGTACGTCCTGGCCCTGGACCAGGGCACCACTGGAACGCACGTCTCCATCCTCGACACGAAGCTGCAGGTGGTCGGCCGCTCCTACAAGGAGTTCACCCAGCACTTTCCCAAGCCGTCCTGGGTGGAGCACGACCTGGACGAAATCTGGGCCAGCAGTGAATGGTGTATCGCCCGGGCGCTGAAGGACGCGGGCCTTCGCGGCAAGGACATCGCCGCCATCGGCATCACCAACCAGCGCGAGACGACGGGCCTTTGGATGCGCGGCAGCGGACAGCCGCTGTCCCACGCCATCGTCTGGCAGGACCGCCGCACCGCCGAGCAGTGCCGCCGGCTCAAGGAGCAGGGCGTGGAGCCGCGCGTGCGCGAGGTGACGGGGCTGGTGGTGGACCCGTACTTCTCCGGCACCAAGCTCACGTGGATGTTCGACCACCTGAAGGGCGCGCGCGCGAAGGCGGAGAAGGGCGACGTGTGCTTCGGCACCATCGACACCTGGCTCGTCTACAAGCTCACCGGCGGCGCGGCGCACGTCACCGACGTGTCCAACGCCAGCCGCACGCTGCTGATGGATTTGACGACGCTCCAGTGGAGCGACGAGATGCGCGCGATGCTGTCCGTCCCGGCCGCGTGCCTGCCGCAGATTCGCGGCTCCGCGGAGGTGTACGGCACCACGCGCGGCATGCGCAGCCTTCCGGACGGCATCCCCGTGGCGGGCATGGCGGGTGACCAGCAGTCCGCGCTCTTCGGCCAGGCGTGCTTCGAGCCCGGCGAATCCAAGTGCACCTATGGCACCGGCGCCTTCCTGCTGATGAACACCGGCTCGGAGCCGGTGCGCTCGTCGGCGGGCCTGCTCACCACCGTGGCGTGGCGGCTGGGCGGAACGGGCACCACCACGTACGCGCTGGAGGGCAGCAGCTTCATCGCCGGCGCGGCGGTGCAGTGGATGCGCGACGGGCTCAAGGTCATCAAACGCGCGCCGGACATCGAGGCGCTGGCCGCCAGCGTGAAGGACTCCGGAGACGTCGTCTTCGTCCCGGCGCTGGCGGGCCTCGGCGCGCCGCACTGGCGTCCTGAAGCACGCGGCCTCTTCGCCGGCATCGACCGCTCCACCACCGTGGCCCACATGGCGCGCGCGGTGCTGGAGGGCATCGCGCTGCAGATTCATGACCTGGCGGAGGCCATGCGCCGCGACAGCGGGCGCGACATCCCCGTGTTCAAGGCGGACGGCGGCGCGGCGGCCAACAACCTCCTCATGCAGTTCCAGGCGGACGTGCTGGGCGTGCCGCTGGTGCGCCCGCGCAACCTGGAGACGACGAGCCTGGGCGCGGCCTTCCTGGGCGGCCTGGGCGCCGGCATCTGGGACAGCCCAGAGGCCATCCGCCGCGCGTGGAAGGCGGAGAAGACGTTCAAGCCGAAGATGAAGGCGGATGCCCGCGAGCGGCACCTGGCCAAGTGGAAGCGGGCCGTGGAGCGCGCGTGAGGCGGGCACCCAACGCCCTTCGGTTGCTGACGGCGCTGCTCGCGTTGGGCACGGGGGTGGGGTGCCCCATGGGCCCCTGTGAGCCGCACCCGCCATCTCCCCTCTTCGACGGCGCCATGGTCGGCGTGGGCCAGCCGCAGGAGCTCGTCGTCGACGCCGTCATCAACAGATGCGCCGAGGGAGACGAGCGGCCCCAGTCCGTCACCGTGGAGGTGAGGGACCCGCAGAACCGCCTGGTCCCCGCCACCGCGGAGCTGCGGCCCATGGGTGGGTCCGCGCTCGTGCGGTTCACGCCGGAGCAGACGGGGCGCCACCACCTCGTCGTCTCCTTCGCTCCGGTGGGCAGCGTCCGTCAGTCCTCCCTCTACGTGGTGGAGGACCACAGCGACGCCGCGCTCCAGGCGGACTTCTCCACCGTGGTGGAGTGCCTCGGCGTGGACCGGACGTCGGCGGGAACGTGGCTGTGCGGCAGCCGGGCGCTGCGCACACCGGACCAGGAACCCCAGCCCTTGGGCGACTACTTCGCCCCCGCCGTCGTGGCCGACGACGTGGTGTGGCTGACGGAAGCCGCGCAGGTGCGCCGCTATGTCGACACCGGAAGCGGGCCCCTGGAAGCCTCCGCCACGGCACCCTTCCCCGCCCTGGGCGCCCCCGCCGATGCGCCGCCCCATGCGCGGCTCGCCACCCCGAGCGAATTGCTGCTGCTGGATGAGACGCATCTGCACCGCTACGTCTTCTCGGAGGAAGAGGGGCTGCGCGCCATGGGCTCCGCCCCCGTTCCCCCGTCGCGGCTGGCCACGTTCAGCGATGGGATACCCTCGCTGCTGATGCGCGCGGGCGAGCGGCTGCTGGTGGTGCGCATCGCCGAGGCACCGCCTCCCGCCGGAATGGCCAGCGAGGCCTGCCCCTACCAGCTCGACGCCGCGGGCGCGCCGGAAGCCGTCCCCGACGAGCCCTGCCACAGCGTCCCGGGACTGCCCACGGGCCACGAGGAGGGCGTGCTATGGGCGCGCGCCGCCTCCGGCACGGAGAACCTGACGCTGCTCCGGTACTCGGCGGCGAGCGGCCGCCTGGTCCTGGAAGGCGTCCTGGAGATGAGCACATCCTTCCAGGCGCAGGGCGCCAGTCGGCTGCGGACGACGGGCTTCGGAGTCCCCGTGATTTCCGCGGCCATGAGCTCCTCGGGTTCCTACGCCGTGCCCCGTTGGCGCGCGGAGACGGGCACCATCGTCCTGGAGCTGCTGCCATCCCTTGACGCGCGCCAGCCTCCCTTCGTCAGTGGGCGCTACTTCTACCTGGAGCACTGGAACATTCTGTACGGCGTGAAAGTGTACGCGCGGCCGTCCACCCCGTGACGATGGACGGCGGGTGTCTTCCCTCAAGCCCGGGAGCGGGTAGAAAGGCGGCCATGGCTTCCAAACCCACGCTGCTCGCTCCCGAGGCGCTCCAGTCCTTCCTCTCGCAGCACACCGAGTGGAAGCACGAGGGCGGGATGATTCGCCGCACCTTCGAGGCCCCCACCTTCCTCGCCGGCATCGCCTTCGTGGAGCAGGTGGCGCAGGCGGCGGAGAAGGCGGACCACCACCCGGACATCGACATCCGCTGGCGCAAGGTGACGCTGGCGCTCGTCACCCACGACGCCGGAGGCCTCACCGCCCGCGACACCGCGCTGGCCACCGAGGCGGACCGTCTCTTCACGGAGGCCACGCGCGCGCAGTGAGTCCTTCCAGGTTGGCGGCGCGTCCGACGGGACGCGGTGGCGGGGGGTGGAAAGCGTTCGGGTGCGCGCTGGTGCTGGGCGCCACGTCGGCGGCATGGGCGCAGGAGACGCCCCCGCCGCTGGAGCCTCGCCCGGAGCGGCTGTACCTCAACCCCGGCGCGCTGCTGGGCTCCGCCCGCATGGTGGCGATGGGCGGCGCGTACGTGGGCATCGCCGAGGGCGCCGCGGGGCTGCCCAGCAACCTGGCCTCGCTGGCGCACCGGGGTCCGGCCTTGGAGAAGGACTGGGATTTGGGCGTCACCCTGTCCTGGTTGGATTTGCCCTTCACCGGCTCGCGCAAGCGGGACGTGGACAACGACGGACAGCCCGACGAGTCCCACGACAGCCGGCAGCTGCTGGGCGGCCTGCTGCTCCAGTACAAGCGCTTCGGCATCGGCTTCGCGATGCGCAACAGCGTGGTGTCCTACTGCGCCACGGCCGCATGCGCGGGGCCGGGTGAGCGCATCCGCGTGTCGCTCACGCAGTCGGTGCTGGCGGGGGCCATGTCCTTTGGCCAGGACGACTTCATCCTCGCGCTGGGCATCTACGCGGCGCAGGCCTCCTTCCGGCTGGACTCCGGAGGAACGGACCTGCGCTACGGGGACACCGGCGTGGCGGTGGACATCCTGTACCGGCCGCATGGGCGCTCCTGGCGCATGGGCGTGACGGTGCGGCCAGAAGTGGTGGGAGACTGGCGGCGCGAGGCGAACCAGGCCCCGGAGTTGGCGGGGCGCACCCTCTTCGGCGCGGTGGTGTCCCCCGCCGTGCTGTCGGTGGGCGCCAGCTGGCGGCTGGGCGAAGGCGCGGAGCGCTACAACCGGCTGTCCCCCGCGGCGCGGCGACAGCTCCTCGTGGAGGGAGACGCGTTGCCGGTGCCGGAAGCCGAGCCCCTGGACGCGCCCGCCGGGCGCTGGCTCATCAGCGCCCAGGTGGACCTCATCTCCAGCGTGGACAACGCGGTGCCCGCGCGCACCTTCGCGTCCACGGCGGACGAGGCCACGGTGGGCAAGGGCACCTCCTTCGCGCCGCGCATCGGCGTGGAGCATGACACGGTGCCGGGCATGATTCGGCTGCGGGCCGGCGCGTACGCGGAGCCGTCCCCGTTCGACAAGCGGCCCGCGCGCCCCCACGTCACCGGCGGCTTCGAGGTGTTCGTCTTCCGCTACTGGGAGGACTGGTCCGTGACGGCCTCCTTCGACCTGGCGCGCCGCTACACCAACGTGGGTCTGTCCGTGGGCTTCTGGCGCTGAGGCACCCCAGGCGCCACGGCCGTGGCACCCCAGACCCCTGATGGGGAAACGGGGTGCCACCTTCGGGGTGACATTTCCCACTGTCAGCGAGGCCGCCGCGCGCATCCGGGCGGCCGGGCAGGCAGACGCCCCAGTGGGTGTTGCTGACACAGACACGCATGCCGACCCTCCCCTGGGCGGAGCGGGGGGACTGCATGCATCCAGGGTGGCGATGGGTCCGGACCGTCGTGAGTGCGGCGGTTCTGGGTGGGGCGGGGATGTTGTTGGGCTGTGGTGGAAGCACGAGCGAGCCTCCCGGCGAGGAGGACTGTACGGAGGGCCCCGTGGGAGACTGCGTCGCGCCTCCCGAGGAGGCCCCCAATCCGGAGATTCCTCCGGAAGAGAGGCCACCCGGCGTGCCACCGCCACCACCTCGTCCACCCCCGCCACCGGCGGGGCCGGGCAGCACGCTGTGGCTGCAGCGCGAAGGCACGCCCCAGGACGACCTGGCGCTGGGCGCGGCGGTGGACGCCAGCGGCGACGTCCTCACGCTGTCGCTTCACGACATCGATGACCTGGACAGCCTTCAGCCCACGGATAACCGGGCGAAGCTGGTGCTGACGCGGCGCGCGCCCACGGGCGAGACGCGCTGGCAGAAGGCCTTCGACATAAGGGCCCCGGAGGCGCCACTGGCGGTGCGCGCGTTCGTCCGGGGCCGCATCGCCGCCGACCCGGCGGGCGGCATCGTCATCGCCGGCACCACGGAAGGCGTCCTGGACCTCCTCAGCCACAAACTGGGGGACGGCACCTTCGTGGTCCGGATGGACGCGGACGGCAACGTCCTGTGGACGAACACGCCCCCGGGTACCGGGCTCGCGGTGGCGGACCTGGCGGTGGACGCCCAGGGACGGACGCTGGTGGCCTTCAACGCGCCGGGCGGTTCGGACTTCGGCAACGGCGTCACCGGCGCTGGCGCGGTGGTGGTGACGTACTCGCGCGAAGGTCTGGCCGAATCCGCCCTGTCCGTGGGCCAGCCCCAGGGGGGCGGGCGCGTGGCGCTCACGACGCTGGCGGTGGATGGCGCCGGGCGCATGGCGGTGGGCGGCCAATATGACGGCACGGTGCGCTTCGGCAGCCAGCAGGTGAGCGCCGCCGAGGGCGGCAGTCCCTTCGTCGCGTTCTACCGGCAGGGTGGGTTGACCTGGACCAAGGCCTTGAGTCACGCGAGCGGCACCATGCGCGACGTGGCGCTGGACGGCGAGGGCACCGTGGTGGCCGCGGGCCCCTTCCTGGGCACCGTGCGCTGGGGCGACATGCAGGTGCCGGGGCATGCGTTCCGGGAAACCTCCTTCGTCGTCTCCGCCAAGGCGGACGGACAGGAGACATGGGCCAAGGGTCTGGGAGACGGGCTCCAGGTGGACGCGCTCGCGCTGGCGCCCTCCGGAGAACTGATGGTGGCGGGCTTCACCTTCAACCGCATCGAGGACGGCGTGGCGGGCAAGGACGGCATGGGCTCGGCGCAGCCCGTGGCCCTGCGCTACGACGCGGCGGGCACGTCGCTCCTCACGACGATGTTCCTGTCGGATCCGCCCCAGCCGAGAGGCGAGCTGTATGGCCTGGAAGCCATTCCCTCCATGGGCGTGCTGCCCGACGGGGATGTCTTCCTCTTCGGCCACACGGACCGCGAGACTGACTTCGGCACCGGACGCCAGAGCTTCGCGCGCGGCGATGTCTTCCTGCTGCGGCTGAAGCGCTGAGCGGCGCCTGAAAACACCAAGGGCCATGGGAGTCCAGCCCCCATGGCCCTGAAGTGCGTGTCCGCGTCATTGCCTCAGCGGCGCGTGGTGCGCCGGGCCGGCGACTTCCGGGCGCCACCGCGCGTGGTGGTCCGCTTCGTCGCGGTGCCGCGCGTTCCCGTCTTGCGCGCGGTGCGCCCCGCCGTCCCCGTCTTCCGCGTGGTGGCCTTGCGCGCGCCGCGGCCGGTGGCACGGGTAGCGGACTTGCGCGTGGCGGACTTGCGGGTGGCCGTCTTCCCGCGTGCCGCCGTCTTCTTCGCGCGCGGAGTCCCACGCTTGGTGGTGGCCTTGCGCGCGGACTTCCGCGTGCTGCCCGTACGTGAAGCGCTCTTGCGCTTCGTGGCGGTGCGGCGCCGCGGCGTGGGCGAAAGGCCCGCCTCCGCCGGGGAGGGAGAGACATCGTCGGTCAGTTGCGGATTGACGGACTCGTTCGTCATTCAGTCGGCTCCGGTTGGGGAAGACTGCAGGCGATGCATGAACAGGGTACGCCCATGCACGCCAGGACGTGTGCGGTGAAGGCACGCAGATGAACGACAGCGGACGAATGACGTGCACCGCGCGGGGTCCTCATGCCCTGGAGGGCATGTCCCGCGACGAATCCCCGTCAGCTCGCGCCCGTGAGGAAGGCCGCGAGCTTCTCGTACGCGTCCGCGAGCGGCGGGATGGGCGCGCTCTCGTTGGCTTGATGCGCCTGGGCCGTCTCACCGGGCCCGAAGTTGATGGCGTCCACGCCCCACTCGCCGAAGCGCGCCACGTCCGTCCAGGCCTGCTTGGAGGCCGCGGGCAGGCCGGTGAGAGCCATCAACTTCTGGAACAGCGGGTTGCCCGCCACCACCGGGCCGCTGGGCGACGCATCGGTGAACTCCACCTCGGCCCGCCCGGCGACGAGCGCGTGCACGTCCGCCTTCGCCTGTTCGATGCTCTTGCCCGGCGCGAAGCGGTAGTTGAGGTTCAGCTCGAAGGCTTCAGGGATGACGTTGCGCGCGCGGCCGCCCTTGGCGAGCGTGGCGTTGATGACCTCGTAGAACGGGAAGCCGGCGACGTTGACCTCCACGCGCTGACGCCCGAGCAACTCCGCGAGGAACGGCCCCGCCTTGTGGATGGCGTTCTCCCCCTGCCACGGCCGAGCGGAGTGCGCGCTGCGCCCGGTGAAGCGCACGGTGACCTGCATGGAGCCGACGCAGCCCACCTGCACCACGCTGTCGGTGGGCTCCATGGCGATGCCGAACCGCACCTTCGCCAGGTCCGGCCGCTTCTCGTACAGCGGGATGAGGCCGCTTTCGGCGTAGGCCCCCTCCTCGCGCTCGTAGAAGAGGAAGGCCAGATTCACGGGCAGCGTGTCGCGGCGCAAATCCTCCGCGAGCGCCATCATCACCGCGAGCCCGCCCTTCATGTCCGAGGCGCCCAGTCCGAAGACGCGCTCGCCCTCGATGCGCGCCTCGCGGCCCGCGTCGCTGGGGTGCGCGGGCACCGTGTCCAGGTGACCGATGAGGGCCACCGTGGGGCGCGCATCCTCCAGCTTGCCGAGCAGCAGCGTGTGGCCGACCCGGAACACCTCCTCCCGAGGGAAGTGCCGGAGCGCCCAGCGCTCCACATGGTCGGCGATGGGCCCTTCCTGGGTGATGGGACTGGGGATGCGGCACAGCTCGAGCGTGGTACGAGCCAGCCGCGTGGCGAGGTCGATGGAAGCCATACGCCTCCCACCATAGCGCCGGGCGTCAGCCGTCCGCGAACGCTTCCTCGAAGCTCGTCACGCCCTCCAGGACGGCGGCACACAGACACGCCGGCCCCTCCGTCAGCGCCGTGAAGCCATGCGCGCTGCCGTCCGTCTTCTCCAGCTCCTCGCCAGGCCAGACCTCGTGCCCTTCGTCCTCGCGGAAGCCGCCCTCCAGCACCAGGTTCCACTCGCGGCCGTGGTGTGTGTGCCGGGGGTAGCGCACCCCGGGGTGGAGCCGGAGGATGGCGGCCATCGTCCCTTCTCGCGCGGGGCCCGTCTCCACCGGCATCAGCTCCGAGCCCTCCACCGGTCCGGGCATCCACGCCGCCGGGTCGCTCACGGCGTCCAGCAACGCCAGCGCTCGCTCGCGCGAAAGGTCGAAGAAGGCCGCCACCCGGTCCGCGAAGCGGGCAAGCCGCCCCGGACCCTCCATCTGGTCCATCAACCGCGTCAGCACCGCGGGCGGCGGCACCACCAGCGACGCCAGCGCCGCATGCGTGGACACCAACCGGTCCGCCACCTCGCGGCACCGCGCGCACTCCGCGAGGTGCTGCTCGACGGACGCCCGGGCTGGGGCCTCCAGCATCCCCAGTGCCCATTCGGGCAGGATGTCGTCCAGATGGTGCGCCATCGTCACGTTCCGTCCCGTCACACGCCTTCTACGGCGCGCGCGGGCTGCTGGATTTCAGCCATTACACCGCCACCGCGAAGTCGCGGAGCGCCGCATTGAGGCTGGTCTTCTGGTCGGTGGACTTCGTCCGCTGACCGATGATGAGCGCGCACGGCACCATGTACTCGCCGGCCGGGAACTGCTTCTCCCGCATGCCGGGAATCACCACGCTGCGCGCGGGGACGCGGCCCTTGAAGACGCGCTCCTCGGGGCCGGTGACGTCGATGATTTGAGTGGACGCGGTGAGCACCACGTTGGCGCCCAGCACCGCCTCCTCCTCCACCACCACGCCCTCCACGACGATGGAGCGGCTGCCCAGGAAGGCACCGTCCTCGATGATGACGGGCGACGCGGAAGGCGGCTCCAGCACCCCGCCCAGCCCCACGCCGCCGGACAGGTGGACGTGCTTGCCCACCTGGGCGCAGCTGCCCACCGTGGCCCACGTGTCCACCATGGTGCCCGCGCCCACGCGCGCGCCGATGTTCACATAGCCCGGCATCACCACCGCGCCCTTCTCCACGAAGGCGCCGTAGCGAACCGTGCCCGGGGGCACCACGCGCACGCCCGCCGCCTCCAGGCCCTTCTTCAGCGGCACCTTGTCGTAGAACTCGAAGGGGCCTACCTCCATCACCTTCATCTCCGACACCGCGAAGAACAGGAGGATGGCCTCCTTCACCCAGGCGTTCACCTTCCAGCCGTCCACGCCCTTCTCCGCCACGCGGAGCTCACCCGAGTCCAGCCGCGCCAGCGTCTCGCGCACGGCGGCCACGTGGGCCGCGTCCTTCAACAACGTCCGATCCGCGAACGCGGCGGACACCCTCTGGGACAGCTCTTCGATGGGGGCCATGGCGCCTCCTTGAAGCACAAAACCCCGCGCCGCGCCGCACCTGGTTGAAGGGCTCAGACGGGAGTGGACGCCTCATCCAGCTCGGCCAGCGGCAGGGTCTGCGTGGGAATCTCCGCGTGTGCGCCCTTGTCGGCCGCCACCACCCGGCCCGGCATCTGCCCCTCCAGGAACACCGAATCCCGGGAGACATGCCGCACGCGGGCCAGCGGGAACTCCGTCCACCGCCGGCTGAAGGGCCAGCGCCGCGCGTAGAGGTGTTCCCGGCCGATGAGGGCCACGTAGCCCAGCATCGCCCCGCTTTCGTCCCGAACCCGCAGTCCACTGGTGAGGGAGCGCCGCTCGTAGGGCGACGCGACTATCGGCCACGCCATGGGTGTCACCTCCTGTGCCCCAAAGCTGGGTGCCCCACGCCATGTCCGGGAGCGGTCCACCGGGGTCTGATTCCCGCCCGGCTGCCCGGCCGCCTGCCGCGCGGAGCACTCGAATTTTCCTAGGTTTCTTGGATTTTCAGCAACCTGCTGGGAGAACTCCTTCTGCGTCAGCCCGCTCGCCATGAGATGCCCCTGGTATGCCCCCAGGGATACCTTGTTCCCGAGCTTCTCGACCTCGGCGCGAGTCATTGCAGGATGCAGTCGCGCAAAGACAGACTTCTCCGCCGCCGCCAGGGTCGTGACCCCAAGAAGAGCAGCAACGCCCAGGACTCTCGTGGCACAGCGCCGTGCAGACATTGAAGCTCCCCTGCTCAACCATGGCGAACCTCGTCCGCGCGAAGTGGGCGCGTCGTAAGGCCGGCCCGCACCTCACTCGCACCCAGCATCGCACGAAGCGACAGAGGCAGCCTGCACGCTACCGCCCCAGCACCTTCGCCACCGCGTCCACCACCTCGTGGTCCGTGGGGAATGCGAGCGACGCCTTCCGGATGACGACCTTGCCATCCACGGCGACCTCGTAGCTGCCCGAAGGGCCCGGCAACAACTCCGCCTCTACATCCAACTCATCCTTCAATGCGACCGCCGCACGGGCGGCCCGAGGCCTGTAGCCTCAAGCGGTACAGTAGGTAATCGTCACCTTCGGGTCGGCCATGGCCATCCTCCTCACATGAGCGGGGCACACGGGATGCGCGCCCCATGAGCCAGACTTAGTGCGCGCCGCCACCACACGTCACCCTGCCTGCTCACTTGGCCCCTCTTACCAAGGGTTCTCCGCACACCCGGTAACGGACGAAGGGACCATTCCGCCCTCGCACCTGCACGGCTAGGGTCGCCGCGCCATGACGGACTTTCGAGCGCGAATCGCCGCCGCCTACGACGCTGACGCATTCCGCCGGGAATCCCACCGGTTGATGGACACGCTCTCCGACTACCTCGCGCGCACCACCCGCGCCGAAGGGCCCGTGCTGCCCTGGGCCGCCCCCGCGGTGAACGTGGACCGCTTCGCCGCGGCGTTCCCCGAAGCCCCCACGGGCGACTTCGCCGACCTCATCACCCGCGTGCTCTCCGGCTCCAACCACCTGCACCACCCGCGCTACGTGGGCCACCAGGTCACGGCCCCCGTGCCACTGGCCGCCCTGTGCGACGCGGTGTCCTCCCTGCTCAACAACGGCATGGCCGTGTACGAGATGGGCCCCGTCTCCACCGCCATGGAGCGCAACGTCCTGCGCTGGATGGCCGCGCGGCTCGGCCTGCCGGAGACAACGGACGGCGTGCTCACCTCCGGCGGTTCCCTGGGCAACCTCACCGCGCTGCTCGCCGCCCGGCAAGCCAAGGCCGGCTACGACGCGTGGAACGGCGGCGCCCACGCCGGCCCACCCCTCACCGTGCTGGCCGCCCAGACGACGCACTACAGCCTCGCCCGCGCCACCCGCATCATGGGCTTTGGCGAAGGCGGCGTGACGCCCGTCCCCGTGGACGAACACTTCCGCCTGCGCCCCGAGGCACTCGACGCCGCGCTCGAGTCCGCCACGCGCGCTGGACGCAAGCCCATCGCCGTGGTGGCCAGCGCGGGCTCCACCGCCACCGGCGCCTTCGACCCGCTGGAGCCCGTGGCCGACTTCTGCGAGCGCCACGGCCTGTGGTTCCACGTCGACGGCGCACATGGCGCCTCCGCCGTGCTCAGCCCCGCCCACCGACACCTCGTGCGCGGCATCGACCGCGCGGACTCCGTCATCTGGGACGCCCACAAGGGCCTGCTCATGCCCGCGCTGGTGACAGCCGTCCTCTTCCGCGACGGCGCCCGCTCCTTCGAGTCCTTCTCCCAGGAGGCCAGCTACATCTTCCACGGCGACGCGGAGCGCCCCTGGAGCGACGTGGCCCTGCGCACCCTGGAGTGCACCAAGGAGATGATGGCCCTCAAGGTGTACGCCTGCCTCGCGGTGCTGGGCACCCGGCTCTTCTCCGACGCGGTGACGGAGTCCTACGAGCAGGCCCGCCGCTTCGCCCAGCGCCTCTCCGCCGCCAGCGACTTCGAGGTCGCTGTGCCGCCCGAGTGCAACATCCTCTGCTTCCGCCACACCCCCGCGCACGTCCCCGCCGAGCAGTGGGACACCCTCCAGACGAAGCTGCGCGAGCGATTGGTGACTCGCGGGGATTTCTACCTGGTGCAGACGAAGCTGCCCCAGGGCGTCCATCTCCGCGTCACCCTCATCAACCCGCTCACCACCGATGCGGACCTGGACGCCCTCATGGACGCGCTCCGGGCCGCGGCGCTCCGCTGATCGCCGCGCCCGACCCGGCCCACACCTTCCGTGCCAGAAGATCGCTCCATGACGCAAAATGCGGTACAGCCGCAAAACGCCATGCTCGTCTCACTCGTCATCCCCGTCTACAACGAGATTCCCACCCTCGCCGAACTGCTGCGCCGCTGCGTCGCCGTCGACTTCCCGAAGGAGCTCGTCCTCATCGACGACTGCTCCAAGGACGGCAGCCGCGAACTCCTGCGCCAGCTTCAGGAGCAGGGTGTGGGCTTGTTGGGCGGTACGCCGCGCAACCGCAACGAGGTGCGCGTGCTCTTCCAGGAGAAGAACCAGGGCAAGGGCGCGGCGCTGCGGCGTGGCTTCACCGAAGCCACGGGCGACATCATCATCGTCCAGGACGCGGACCTGGAATACGACCCGCGCGACATCCCCAACGTCATCCAGCCCATCATCGACGGGGATGCGGACGTCGTCTTCGGCAGCCGCTTCACCGGCACGCCCCGGCGCGTCCTCTATTACTGGCACACCGTGCTGAACAACGTGCTCACCACGCTGTCCAACATGACCAGCGGCCTGAACCTCACCGACATGGAGACCTGCTACAAGGCCTTCCGCGCCGAGGTGCTGCGCTCCGTGCAGGTGGAGGAGGACCGCTTCGGCTTCGAGCCGGAAATCACCGCCAAGGTGGCCCGCGGCCGCTGGCGCGTCTTCGAGGTGCCCATCAGCTACCACGGGCGCACCTACGAAGAGGGCAAGAAGATTGGCTGGAAGGACGGCGTGCGCGCCCTCTACGCCATCGCCAAGTACAGCGTGAAGCGGTAGGCGCCGGGGGCGGAACGAATCCCGCCCCCAACCCCGTGTCCCTTACACCTGGGCGCCCGTCGGCTCAGGAGCCGAGGCGGGCGCCGGTGAACCGGTGAGCAGGCTCTTGGCCGCCTCCACCGCGTCGTGCGTGCCCGTCAGCGCCAGCACGTCACCGGGCTGCAGCACCTCCTGCGCGGACGGCACGGACACACTCGAGTCCCCGCGCCGGATGGCCAGCACCGTGGCCCCCGTGAGGCCGCGGAGGTTCACCTCGGCCAGCGTCTTCCCCGCCGCGGGACTGGAGACCTCCAGCCGCACGGGCACGGGCTCACCCAGACCCGGGAGCACCTTGGAGACGTGGTCCAGCGCGTGCTCATCCGCGCCCGGCTCCCGCGAGTGGGACTGCGCCGCCAGCGCCTCCACGATGACCTGCGCGCCCGCGCGGACGTGGCCGTGCAGGTTGGTGGCGCCCCGCCAGAACGTCACGCCCAGCGCGCCAATCAGGGCCAGCACGACGAGGGGGCCCATGGCGCCCCGGAGGAAGGGCTGCGTAATCGCCACCACCGGCACGCTCACCAGCAGGATGATGCCCAGTTGCAGCGTCACCAGCAGCACGCGCCGGGGCGCCGCCGCCAGGTCCACCCGCCCGTCCTTCCGCCCGGGCAGCGCCGCCTCTGCCAGCTCCTCGCCCAACCGGCGCGCCACCTGCACCACGCCCACCAGGAACGGGATGGAGAGCAGCACCGCGCCACCCAGGATGATGTAGCGGGACAGGTTCTCATCGATGCCCAACCGCTGCTCGATGAAGGAGCCCAGCTTGCCCGCCGTCAACGACGTGCCAATCACCAGGACAATCAGCAACACGGCGTCCAGCACCATCAACCGCGCCAGCCGCCGCACCGAGGCCCCAAACGTCTGGCGCCGGGGCGCGTCGCGCAGCCGCTCAACCCAGGTGCCGTACAACGTCACGAACGTCTGCAGCGGCTTGGGCAGCTTGCGGTCCACATAGCTGGCCACCGGCCCCGACACGCGAATCAGCAGGGGCGTCGTGAGCGTCGTAATCGCGGAGACGGCCACCGCCACCGGGTAGATGAAGTTGCCCGTGGCCTTCAGCGTCAGGCCCAGGCCCGCGATGATGAAGGAGAACTCACCAATCTGCGCCAGGCTCATGCCCGCCTGCACGGAGGTCCGGGTGCTGTGCCCCGTGAGGAACGCGCCCAGCGTCACGCTGAAGAGCTTGCCCACGATGACCACGACCGTGAGCACCAGGATGGCGGCCCAGTGCTCCGCGATGAGCGCCGGGTTGATGAGCATGCCCACGGACACGAAGAAGATGGCCGCGAAGATGTCCTTCACCGGCTGCACCAGGTGCTCCACCACCTTCTCCTCGCCGGACTCCGCCACCAGCGAGCCCGCCAGAAAGGCCCCCAGCGCCACCGAATACCCGAAGGCCTGCGCCAGCAGCGCCACCGCGAAGCAGATGCCCACGCTGGCCACCAGGGTCGTCTCCGGCTTGTTGAGCTTCACCACGTAGCGCACCGCGCGGGGGATGGTGAACAGCCCCACCACCACCAGCCCGACGAGGAACGCCACCAGGCGGCCCGTGGTCAACGACAGCTCACCCAGCGACAGGCCGGTGCCAGAGGACACGGCCGTCAGCGTCGCCATCAGGAGGACGGCGATGAGGTCCTCGACGATGAGGACGCCCACCACCAGCTCCCGCAGCCGGCCCCGGATGTTCTGCTCGTCGAAGGCCTTGGCGATGATGGTGGTGCTGGACACGGCGATGAGCGCGCCAGTGAAGAGGCTCTCCAGGGTGGTCCACCCGAAGGCGCGCCCCACCACGAAGCCCAGCCAAATCATGATGCTGCACTGGATGACGGCGGTGACTCCCGCCGTGGGCCCCACCGCGAACAGCTTGCGGAGGCTGAACTCCAACCCCAGTGAGAACATCAGGAGGATGACGCCCAGCTCCGAGAGCGTCGTCACCACCTCCGGGTTGGCGACGAGCGGAATCGGCAGGTACGGGCCGACGACGAGGCCGGCCAGGATGTAGCCCAGCACCACGGGCTGGCGAAGCTTCTGGAAGAGGACCGTCGTCACTGCCGCGACGCACAGGACGACGGCAATGGCTTGGAGGACCTCGTGGGCTCCATGCATCGGTACACCTCGAAAAAATAACCCAGCGGAAGATTGAGATTCGGACTGGTCCGGCGGCGTGCGGCGGACCGCGCATCATGCGGGAGGAAACGAAAGGCAGGCGCGTTGCCCGCCAGCCCGATTCCGAGCGCCGTCTTCAGCCGCGCGCGGGAGGCCCGCGCAACGACTGGGTGACGAGCGTCGGCCGGTCACCGGCGTTGCCTCCTCGCACCATCAGGGCCGCGGAGCGCAGCAACCGGACGGTGTCGGTGGCAACGGCCCGCCGCCGTTCTCGAGCCTGACGGTGGGCTTCATGGAAGCCCGGCTGGAAGGACTCTCGTTCCCGGCCCAGGGTCGGTTTCGTCTTCGCCCCGGCCGGGGCGCTCATCACCGCGGCCCAGGTGTCGCTCCCCACCCCGGCCAGGCGCCCACAGCGCAACTGGCGGGTGCGCTTGCCCACGAAGGCCGCGCCGCCCCGGTCCACCCGCGCGCCGTTTCCCTCGGAGGGCCCGTACACGGCGTGGACCTCGGCGGCCACCACCCGTTCCAACACGTTGATCCACGGCACGGACGCAAGCGCCGTGCCCAGGGCAATGGCCAGCAACATCCCGTGCGCGCGTCGCCCGGGTGGGGATAGCGGAGCTGTCGGGCCGGCGGAGCACATCCGCTTCTCCTGTATTACGCGGGTGCCACCCAGTAAAGCGCTCCCCCGCGGCGGGAAAACGCCAATTCAGCGCTCGGCGGCCAGGTTTCTGCCGCGCCGACGAAACTCTTCCGCCTCATTTCCTGAGAATCCCCGCAGCCCTCACACAGTACCCGCTCTTTCTAAAGGGCAGGAGCCGTCCATGCCTGCTTTCAAGACTCGACACTGCTGAGGGCCTCGGCTGGCCCGCCACAAGGCCACAGCCGGCACCACACCCCTGAAGCGCGCACGTGCCGCGTCCCGCCCCCGCGAGACGACCCACGCCGTGACAGCCTGGAGAAGGAAGCCCCCATGGGAATCGGAAAACTGATTGGCGGAGCGGCGGACGCGGCGAAGCGGGCCGCCGAGGCCGCGGCGAAGCGGGCGGCGGAAGCGGCCCGGCGCGCGGCGGAGGCGGCGGCGCGCAAGGCCGCGGAAGCCGCGGAGCAGGCGGCGGCCAAGGCGCAGGAGGCCAAGGAGAAGATCTCCAACGTGGCCCAGGAGCGGACCCGGGACGTCTTCGAGGGCGCCAAGGACAAGGCCGGTGACGCCGTGGGCGGCGTGGCCAACGCCACCAAGAACGTCGTCGAAGGAACCAAGGACCGGGTGCAGGACGCGGCGGGCAACGTGCGCAACGCCGCCGGTGACGTGTTCGAGGCGGGCCGCACCGCGACCCAGCGCACGCTGAGCGCCACCGGCGTCGCGGCCACCGTCACCGCGAATGGCCTGGGCAATGTCCTCCAGGGGGCGGCGGAGCGGGCGGGCCCGGTGCTCGACAAGGCGACCGACATCGCCGCGGACGGCCTGGACCTGGCGGGCCGGGCCATCCAGGACGCGCCCACGCTCAACCCCCTGCAGGGTATCGGCAACGACATCATCGGCGGGGCGCTCCAGGGCGCGGCCGACGTGGTGCGCGACCCGGTGGACACGGCCCGGGCCATTGGCGACGCCGTCAACCTCAACCGGCAGGTGGACCAGCTCAAGCCGGGTGAGAGCACCTCCATCAGCCTCTACGCCGAGGCCAACGGCGCCACGCTGGCCGGCAAGGTGAAGGGCACCCTGGGCGTCAGCCGCAGTGAGGAGGAAGGCGGCGGCTACACCGTGTCCGTCACCGGCGAGGTGGGCGCGGGCGTCGCGGCCAAGCTGGGCGCCAAGGGCGCGGCGGACGTGGGCGCCGAGGCCTTCGGCACCGCCGGGGCCACGGTGGAGTTCCAGTTCGACACGGCCGAGGAGGCCAAGAACGCCACCCGCATCATCGCGGCCTCCACCGCCACCGCGGGCGCCGCCGCGAGCAACCCCGTGCTGGGCGCCGGCGTGAATCAGGTCCTTGGGGATCCCCTGTCGGACCTGGCGGGCCTGACGAAGAACATGAGCGCCGTGGAGTTCAAGCTGGGCGCCGAGGCCAGCGTCAACGCCGAGCTGGGCATGAAGGGCCTGCCGGAGGCCATCAGCGCGGGCGCCGGCGCGGGTGCCGGAATCAACCAGAGCACCACGGCCCGCATCGAGATGGAGGGCGGCAAGCCCCAGAAGCTGACCCTCAAGCAGAGCCTCGAAATCAACGGCAACGCCAGCGCGTCCGCGGGCGTGGGCATCCCCACGGGCGGCGGGGACTCCGTGTCCCTGCCCACCAACGCGTCCGCGGGTGTGTCCGGTTCGCTTGGGGTGGAGCTGGAGCAGAGCGTGGAGCTGCCCGAGGGCTTCAACCCGACCGACTTCATCAAGGACCCGAAGGGCACCGCTCGCGAGATTGGCGCCAGCGTGCGTGACACCCATGAGGCCAAGCTGACGCTGACCGACTCGCGTCAGGCCAACGCGTCCGCGCTGGGCCTGGGCGGCGCGACGGGCCGCGAGGTGAAGGCGGAGATCAGCGGCAACATCAACGACATCGCCACCAGCGGCGCCTTCGGCAGCATCGCCCGGGGCGACGTGGGCCAGGCGCTGGACCAGCTCAAGGACAAGGTCGAAATCAAGGCCACCGTCCAGGACAAGCACAAGGTCACCGGCGACTTTGGCGTAGGCATCCACGCGGGCGTGGGCGGCGGCGAGGTGGGCATCTCCACCGAGCGCACCTACGTGGGCGAGGAGCAGGACCTCAACGCGGCCCAGCTCGCCGAGCTGTACCTCACGCAGCGCTGGTCGGCCGGCATCCCCGGCTGAGCCAGCGCCGCCGGGGGCCCGCCCGCCCTGGGCGGGCTCCTGGGCGTGTGGGCCCGTGTCGTCGGGCCCGACTCCCGCACAACGGGGACAGGCACACCGTCCGCCATGGCACAGCCGAGGCAGGCGGCCAGCACCGACCCCAGGGGGCGGGAGTGCCCCTTCTGCGGGGCGGACTTAGCTTTCCGAGGTGCTTTCAAGATTCCTCGTCTACGGGTGTGTGGGTTGGGTGCTCGAGGTGATGTTCACCGGCACGGGGGCCGCGCTGAAGAAGGACCGGAACGCCACGGCGCGCACGTACCTCTGGATGCATCCCATCTACGGAGGCACGGCCCTGGCGCTGGAGGAGGTCTCCGCCCGGCTCAAGCCCCTGCCCCGGCCGCTGCGGGCGCTGGCCTACACGGGGCTCATCTTCGGCGCGGAGTACGGCACGGGCTGGCTGCTCAAGCGCCTGCTCGGACGCTGCCCGTGGGACTACGCGCCGCACAAGTGGAGCGTGCACGGCCTCATCCGGCTGGATTACGCCCCAGCCTGGTACCTTACCGCCCTGTTGTTCGAGCCCGTGCGTGACACGCTGCTCCACGTCACCAGCGCGGCCCTGCGCCAGACGCCCGAGTACCGCGACGCCGAGGCCCAGGGGACGCTGCCGCCCACGGCGCTCCCCGAGGAGAAGCCGCTGGAGGCGGGGGTGGTGGCGGCGCGCCTCGAGTCGGTGCAGGCCGAGCCCACGCCTATTCCCTGAAAGCCGGGAGCGCGCCTGCGTCCGCTGGCCGACTGCCCCCCAGGCGGATGTGAAGGCCGCTACCGGCTTTTCTTCCTCCGTGCTGCGTCGCGTAGTACCTTGGCCCGCGTCTGCCCCCGCTATGACGGGGAAATTCCGACGACCCCCCGAAAGTTCCCGCCCCCGTATGTTTGACTGGCTTCACACCCTCTTCTCGCGTGACCTCGCCATCGACCTCGGCACGGCGAACACGCTCATCTACATCCGAGGCCAGGGCATCGTCTCCAACGAGCCCTCGGTGGTGGCCGTCCAGCATGACTCGCGCGGGGGCAAGAAGGTCCTCGCGGTGGGCAAGGAAGCCAAGGAAATGCTCGGGCGCACCCCGGGCAACATCGTTGCCATCCGTCCGATGAAGGATGGCGTCATCGCGGACTTCGAAATCACGGCCGCGATGCTGCGCTACTTCATCCAGAGCGCGCACAACCGCAAGACGCTCGTCAACCCGCGCATCATCATCGGCATCCCCTCCGGCATCACCGAGGTGGAGCGCCGCGCGGTGCGCGAGGCGGCGGCCAACGCGGGCGCCCGCGAGGTCTACCTCATCGAGCAGCCCATGGCGGCGGCCATTGGCGCGGGCCTTCCGGTGACCGAGCCCAGCGGCAACATGATTGTGGACATCGGCGGTGGCACGTCCGACGTCGCGGTCATCAGCCTCGCCGGCATCGTGTTCGCCAAGAGCGTGCGCATCGGCGGCGACAAGCTGGACGAGGCCATCATCCAGTACGTCAAGCGCAAGTACAACCTGCTCATCGGTGAGCGCACGGCGGAGCTCATCAAGATGGGCATCGGCACCGCGTACCCGACGGACGAGGTCATGACCATGGAGATCAAGGGTCGCGACCTGGTGGCCGGCGTGCCGCGCACGCTGACGGTGTCCAGCGACGAAGTGCGTGACGCGCTGGCGGAGCCCGTCAACGGCATCGTCGAGGCGGTGAAGCTGACGCTGGAGCGCACTCCGCCCGAGCTCGCTGGCGACATCGCCGACCGCGGCATCGTCCTGGCCGGTGGCGGCGCGCTGCTGAAGAACCTGGACACGCTGCTGCGCGAGGAGACGGGCCTGCCCGTGTTCCTCGCCGAGGACCCGCTCTCCGCCGTCGTGATTGGCGCGGGCAAGGCGTTGGAGTCGCTCGACATCCTCCGGCAGGTCTGCCAGCCGGGCTGAGCCTCCGGGCTTCGGCTCCACGGCGCCACCTCTCACGAGGTTGGCGCCGTTTCGCTTTCAGGGGCCGTGTTTGACAGGCGCGCGCGCGGTGGACTGTGGTGCCGCCATGAGAACGTCCACCGTGCGTCCCAGGCTGTCCGCGTTCACCGCCGCCGCCCTGCTGGTGGCCTCTCCCGCCCTCGCGGACTGGTCGGCGGACGTCACCACGAAGATGACGCTGGAGGCCGGCAAGAAGCCGCCTCCGGACATCCAGGGCAAGGTGTACGGGCGCAAGGGACTGCTGCGCATGGACGCGGAGCTGCCCGACGCGTCCGGCGGCAGCATGTCCATCCTGTTCGACTTCGAGAAGCGCACGGGCACCACGCTGATGCATCCGCACAAGGTGGCCACCGAGCGGAGCCTGGATGACCTTCCGGTGAAGCTGCCCGCGTCGTGCACCAGCAAGACGCAGAGCTACGACGCCTGCTTCAAGGAGCAGGGCTACAAGCAGGTGGGCTCGGAGAAGGTGAACGGCCACCCCTCCGCCGTGTACGAGGGCACCATTCCGGGCGCGACGGGCGTGCCGACGCACCAGAAAATCTGGCGGCCCACGGACCTGCCCGAAGTCCCGTACGTGCGTGCACGCACCACGAGCCCCTCGGGACAGGTGCTGGTCCGCCAGCGCATGGGCCAGCAAGGCTTCCATGTTCCGCAGGGCACCACCCCGCCAGCGCCGTGACGTGCGCGTGGCTCAGGGACGGCGGTGCTTCGCATAGAGGCCGTCCCGCCACTCGAGCAGGTCCGGGAAGCGGGAGGCGAGCGCCGCGTCGCTCCACACCGCTCGCGTGCCGGGGCCCAGGGGAAGGTAGCCGTCGTCCGCCGCCCTCACGAACTGGAGCATCAGCGCGGCCGTGATGTCCGCGTAGCTGAAACGCGACAGCAGGTAGTCCCGGCCGCTCAGGGCTTCACGCAGGCGCTCCAGCGTGGGGATGACCTTCTCATGAACGGCGGCGGCGATGTCCGCGGGCGCCTGGTGCTTGCGGGCCACGAAGCGCGCGCCCAGCCTCGCGGACGGCGCCAGGACAGTCCGGAGCCCCATGGGCAGGAAGGCGGGGAGGCTCTCCACCTGGGCCTGACGATTCTCTAGCAACGCCGCCACCACCTTGGCGCGCGCCGCGGAGAGCACCTGCTCGCTGTCGTCCTCCCAGCGCTGAATCACCGGGAGGTCCGCGGCGGGGAAGAGTGGCTCCCCCTGCCCCAGTTCCTCCGCGCGCCGCGCGATGACGAACGAGCCGGGAAAGGCCTCGCCCTCGTCGATGAGCAATGGCACGGCGGGCCTCACACCACGCGGCGTGCGCCAGCGCAGCAGCGGCTCACCGATGAGCGGCAGGTGTTCGCGGTAGCGATAGGCGACGCGGTGGTGGTCCAACGCCCAACGGGTCTTCTCCGTCCAGGGCGAGTAACTGAGTCCGTAGAGTGTGCGCATGCCGCCTGGGACAGTACGCCCGGGCGCCTGCGCGACTCCAGACCCGCTGACGATTCAAACCCTTACAGCGCCACCCGCGCCCATCGTTATGTCTTCCGCCAACGCATGCCGTGGTCCTTCACCCTCGCACGCGTCTGTCTTTCCTCCTGGAGCACCACCACCGGGGCCCCTGAGCGCGTCGTGGCGCACGCCTCGGCGCGGGTCCAGGTCAAGCCGTGATGACCAGTTTGCCAAACGGCCCGCGGTCCAGATGTTCGAGCGCCGTGGGCAGCGCATCGAGCGAATAGACAGTGTCGACCACGGGCTTCAATGCCAGCCGGTCCACCGCGCGCACCAGGTTCTCCAGCCCGCGCCGGTGTCCGACGAAGATGCCCTGGATGACGCCGGAGCTCAGGAACAAGGGCTGCACCGGGAAGCGGCTCTCGAAGCCCTCGAACACGCCGATGAGCGAGACGCGCCCATCCGACGCGAGCGCCTTCACCGACCGGCCCAGGTTGTCCCCACCCACCAACTCCAGGATGTGGTCGGCCCCCGCGCCTCGCGTCAACTCAAGCACCGCCGTGTGCCACTCCGGGGTGTGACGACGATGGATGCCGTGCGCGGCGCCCAGGGCCTTCACGCGGGCCAGCTTGTCCTCGTCCCCCGAAAGCACGATGACCTCCGCGCCCATGGCGGCGGCAAGCTGCACCGCGAACAGGGACACACCTCCCGTGCCCTGCGTCACCACCGTGTGCCCCGGACGCAGCCCGCCCAGCTCCACCAGGGACGTCCACGCGGTGAGGCCGGCGCACGGCAACGTGCTCGCCTGCACGTCATCCAGTGTCGCGGGAGACGCCACCAGCCACTGCTCCGGCATGACGACGTACTCCGCCAGAACGCCCGGCGCGTTTCCGCCCAGGCTGCGCACCGTCCCACGCGGCACGGGCCCCTCCACCCAGTCCGTCTGGAAGTTGGCGATGACGCGCGCCCCTTCCTTGAAGCGCTGCACGCCCGTGCCCGCCGCGACCACCACGCCCGCCATGTCCGACGCCGGCGTGAAGGGCTGGTGCGCCGTCAGGTAGCCGCCCCCGTCGAGCATCAGCTTCTCGCGGTAGTTGAGGGAGACCGCCGACACGCGAATCAACACCTCACCGGCACCCGGAGAGGGAATCGCCACCTCCGCCAGTTCCAGGTGCGCCCGTCCCGCCTGCGTCGCCTGCCAACGCTTCATCGTTCCGCCCATGGTCCGCTCCGCGTCCTGCATGAAAGTGATGCGGGAGCTATACGGACGAAGCAGCGTCGCCAGTGGCGACACTTTGTCGAGTCACTGGAGACGCGCGGGCACCAATGGGAGCAGCGTCATGATGGACCGCCTTGGAGGCGTCTTCGCCTTCGTCCAGGCCGTGGAAGCAGGAAGCTTCGCGCTCGCCGCGGAGCGCATGGGGCTCTCACGCTCGGCCGTGGGGAAGAGCATCGCGCGGCTGGAGGAGCGGCTGGAGACCCGGCTGTTCCAGCGCACCACGCGCCGGCAGAGCCTCACCGAGGACGGCCAGGCCTTCTACGAGCGCTGCGTACGCGCATTGGCGGAGCTCGAGGCGGCGGAGACGGCGCTGGACTCAGGACGGCGCGCGCCCACGGGCCGCCTGCGCGTCAGCGCGCCCGTGATGTTCGGCCGGCACTGCGCCGCGCCGCTGCTGCGCGAGTTGGTCCTCCAGCATCCGGGACTGGAGCTGGAAATCGCCTTCAGCGACCGGATGGTCGACCTCGTCGAGGAAGGCTACGACCTGGCCCTCCGCGTCGCGCCGCTGGCGGACCACGCGGGACTGACGGCGCGCCGGCTGGGCGTCCAGACGATGTCCGTCTGCGGCGCGCCCGGCTACCTGAAGCGCCACGGCCGCCCGAAGACACTTGAAGACCTGGGCCAGCACGACGCGGTCGTCTATGGCCGCAACGGCGTCAACAAGCCCTGGCGATTCCCGGACGAACAAGGCGGCGAGCAGCGCATCACCGTCCAGGCGCGCCTGCGCTTCGACGACGTGGAGACCATCATGGACGCCGCGGTGCAGGGGGCCGGGCTGGCGTGGCTCCCTCGCTGGCTCATCGCGGAGCACCTGCGCGGCGGCAGGCTCGTCGAGGTGCTGGAGACGCAGCGCCCCTATGGCAATGAAATCTACGCGGTGTGGCCTCAGAGCAAGCACGTGACATCGAAGGTACGCGCGGCCATCGACCTCCTCGTCGCGCGCATTCCCGAGCGACTGAAGGACACCCACTCCCGCTGAGCCGCACGGCAGTCGAAGCACCGAGCCGGACAATCGGTGCTGGTGGAGTAGCCAGGACGCGTCCGGGCAACACCTTATCCGAGAGGCATCACCCACCTGCACGGGTGGAACACACCTAGCCAAGGATACGAGCCATGGAACGAGCGGACGCGGACCGAACCAGAGGAGGGCTCGCCAAGGCGATGGCCGTCCTGGCCATCATCGGCGCCATCAACTGGGGCCTGATTGGCTTCTTCAATTGGAACCTCGTGAACGCGCTGTTCGGCGGCGATACACGGACAGCGATGAGCGCGCTCAGCCGTCTCATCTACTCCGTCGTGGGTCTGTCGGGCATCGCGCTGGCACTCACCTTCCCGTGGAAGAAGAGCCTGGGAGCCACCACAACGCCGAGAACAGACGTGGGGTTTCACCGCAGAACCGAAGTGCGTCCATGACTCCGGCGGGCCCGCTGTTCTCACGGGCCCCTGAGTCCACCTCGGGTGATACGTTCGGCATTCCGCAACACTGCGGTTCCGCCTCGGCCCGCCCATTCCGGGCCGGGGCCGCCGCGCGAGGAAGCTGTCGCCATGGCGTCTGGTCCTTTGCAGACCACACCATCGGACGGATTCACGACGGACAGTGGTACACGCTTACCAGCGGGCCCCGCTCTCCCTAATCGCCTGGACACATCCCTCAGAGGAGCGCTTGCGACCCGGAGGCATTTGGCGCAGGAAGGCCCCTGCCCGTGATTGTCCGTCCTCGCCTCAGCTCGCTTCGGCTCCTCTTCGTCGTGCGCGGGACCATCCTCCCGCGCGTCCTGCCCCACGTTCTGGGCATCGCGGCGCTCTCCGCGCTCGTCGTCTGGGCGTACCGGCAAGGCTATCTGAATCTGCAGATTTCCTCACCGGCGCCGCTGTCCCTGCTGGGCATCGCCCTCTCCATCTTCCTCGGGTTCCGGAACAACGCCTGCTACGACCGATGGTGGGAGGCCCGGAAGCACTGGGGCGCGCTCATCATCGAGCTGCGCTCGTTCTCCCATGAGGCCATCGCGCTCCTGGGGGACGACGGCAGCGGAGCGCAGCAGGCGGTGCGCAGGCTGGTGAGGCGGAACATCGCCTTCGCCCACGCGCTGGCCGCGCACCTGCGCGGTCACGACGCCCGGGAGGACATCAGCCGCCTGCTGCCGGCCCCTGAGTCCTCGCGCGTCCTGGACAGCCCGAACCGCCCCAACGCCCTGCTTCGGGAGCACGACCGGGAACTGGCCACGCTCCTCCGGGAGAAGCAGCTGACCGACATCACCTGGAGCGAGCTGCGGACGCGCGTGCATGGCTTGATGAACGTGCTCGCCGCCTGCGAGCGCATCCGCTTCACGCCCCTGCCCTTCACGTACACGGTGCTGCTGCACCGCACGGCCTACCTGTTCTGTCTGCTGCTGCCCTTTGGCCTGGCGGAGGCGCTGGGCTGGTTCACGCCCGTGCTCGCCGCCATGATTGCCTACACCTTCTTCGGGCTCGACCGGCTGAGCGACGAATTGGAGGAGCCCTTTGGCAAGGAGCCCAATGACCTCTCCTTGCTGGCGATGGCGCGCACCGTGGAGATGAACCTGATGGAGGCGTTGGGCGAGCCGCAGCCCGAGCCGCTGAAGCCGCGCGACTTCATCCTCCCCTGACCGGCCCGCGTCACGCTTCCAACACGTCGGCTCCGTAGGGTGGCTTCCGCAGTCCCCACCCCACCCTCGGAGAAGACCCCGTGCGTGTCATCGCTTCGCTAGCAGCCCTTCCTCGATTGCTCGCTCTGACATTGTGCCTGTTCGGCGCCCAGGCCCTGGCGAGCTACGCATCGGTGCCGGACGGCACTGTCCTCCTCAGCTCCGGCAACACCAACCGCTACCTGGTGGCGGGCGGCGCGAGGTTCTTCATCCCCTCCACGCAGTGGAGCCTGTATTCCGGCGCCAACCTGGTGGTGATGTCCCAGTCCGCCATTGATGCCATCACCCAGATTCCCCAGGACGGCACGCTGCTTCGCGAGCATGGCTACGCGGCCATCTACGTCGTCGTAGGAGGTACGATCTGGTGGATTCCCTCCCCCACGGAGCTGGACCACTGGGATGACTGGAAGACCATCAACAACGTCCCGCGCCAGTGGGAGACGGCCTTCCAGGATTACAGCGTCCAGGTGCTGGTGCGCGAGCGCACGGGGACCCAGGTCTATGTCTGGATTGCGGGAGCGAAGTTCGCCATCACCAATGCATCGGACCTCGCCTACTACGGCGGCGAGCCCAACGTGAAGACGGTTCCCCTGGGTACACTGGCCAGCTACACCAGCGAGCCCTTCTGCGGAGTGTCTCTGCGCGAGCGGTCGAGCAGCACCGTGTATTACCTCGGGTACCACGCGTATGCCCCCACCACCCTGAGGAAGTACGCCGCGCTGTGGGCCGCCGATGGCGTGGTCCCAGACGGCGCACTCGCCTCATTCCCGGTGACCACGGGCGAGCCGGCCTGCATCTGGTAGCGCGGTGAGCCCGGGAGGAGGGCGAGCCCTCCGCTCTCCTCCCCTGTCAGGCAGGGACTTGCAAGACGGCCAGCACGTTGCCTGAAGGGTCCTTGAACCAGGCAATGGGCGGCCCCCTGTCACCACGGACGATGCCCTTCGCATCCGCGTCGAAGCCGTCGTACCGCTCGAAACGCACGCCGCGTTGGGACAGCGCGTCCACCGCCTTGTCGATGTCATCCACGGGGAAGTTGAGAATCGTGAACGACGCAGGGGTGTGGTTGTCCTTGGGATAGACGAGGATGTCCCTGCCGCCCGCGATGTGCAGCGTCAACATGCCGTCCGACTCGGACGTCTTCAGGCCCAGCGTCTCGCCGTAGAACTTCCGGGCCGCCGCCACGTCGCGCACCGAGAAGCCGCTGAACGCCTTCGTGTCTCCGAACATGCCTGACTCCCTGGCTGGATGGCCGCCGTACCCGGCGCTCTCCTTCAGGTGGACATGGACCGCGCCCGACGCAACGACGGGCCCGCGGGGAATAATCCATCACATCGGATGGAACTGCTCGATGGTGATTTCCTCCACCAGGGCATCCTGGGGGGCGCCGAAGCTGGTGAGCGTGGTGTACCAGTGTGTCGTCGTGCCATCCCGGGTGAACGTCAACGGAACCAGCACCGAGCCGGCGTTGGCGGGCCGCAGCGCGGTCAACGCCTCGACACCTGGCTGCGCCAGGACACGGGCCAGGACCGATGCCACGGGTGAGCGGGGGCCGCGCATGCGAGCGCCCTCCCGCAGCCGGTGGAGCAGATACCCGGCAATCTCCTCCCAGTTGCCAATGGCCGAGCGCACGGGTCCGGGCACGAAGACGAGGTCCATCAGGTTGACCTGTCCCAGCGCCTCGCGCGTCTGCCCCATCATCGCGAGCGCGCCCGAATTCGCGTCGAGCACCGTCGAGCTCGAATCCACCACGATGGCGGGATACGGCTCATGCGACGCGAGGATGAGTCCCGCGGCCCGCCGGACCTCCGCCAGCTCCGGGCTGTGCCAGCCGCGCTCGCCGAACTGAGGCGCGAACCCCGCCGCCACCAGCAGGGCGTTGCGGTCCCTCAGCCCCAGCCCCAGGGCCTCCGCCAGCCGCAGCACCAGGTCCTGACTGGCCCCGGAGCGGCCCGACTCCAGGAACGAAAGGTGGCGCGCCGATACCTGCGCATCCAGCGACAGCGCCAGCTGGCTCTTGCCGCGCAGCGTTCTCCATTCCTTGAGCAGGGGTCCAATCATCGCCGTGTCCCTTTCCGAGCCCAGACTGCCCCAGGCCGTGACGCGGGACGATGACCTTCGAGGTAATTGAGAACATTCCCTGCCAGGAACACTGTGCTCCCGTTCCCAGCCACCCGGAGAGCCCAGATGATGACCCACTTGCTGCGCAACCCCCGCTTCGTCTACCGCTTCGACGCCGCCGCCTCGCTCCTCATGGGCGTGGCCTTGTTGCTCCTTGCCCCCAACCTCACCCAGCTCGCGGGCTGGCCCCTGCCGTCCAGCTTCCTGTTCGGCGTGGGCCTCTTCCTGCTGCCGTGGTCGGCCTTCAACCTCTGGGTCGGGCTCAAGCAGCCCGTCCTGGGAGCAGCGCTGGTGCATGTCCTGGTGGACGCCGCCTGGGTGGTGGGCAGTGTGCTGCTCGTCGTCATGCATGCCCAGGAGCTCACGCCCCTGGGGACCGCGCTGCTCGCCGGGCAGGCCTTCGCCGTGGTGGGCGTGCTGACCCTCAAGGCCATGGGACTCACGTCGCTTCGCGCGGCGGCGTGAGCACCGCGGCGGAGCGTCAGCCCGTGATGACCTTGAGGGCGGGCTTCCCGTCCTCCTGTGTGGCGGCGTCTGGAGACGGTGGTTCATCACGCACCGTCTTGGACAACTCCAGGCTCCGGGTCATCAGCGCCTTCAGCGCCCAGACCTGGGGCACCGATTCGACGAAGACACGGCTGATGCCCAATCCCGCGGGCGCCGCCTCCACCTCGAAGCCCGCGGCAATGGCGCGGGCCTCGTCCACCGGCACCCAGGTGACGATGCTCTTGCGCTTGCCATTGCCGAAGAACCGGGCGAACCACTTCGTGGGCCGCTTGAAGGACACGTTGAAGTAGGACGCCGTGTCCCGGTAGAGGATGTCCTCGGCGACGTGGCCGTTCTTGACGCAGATGTCCCGCACCACGCCGAAGAACTCCAGCTCCGTCTCGGTGGTCTCCACGGCGGCGCGGCTCTTCTCGTCAGGCGCGGCTCGGCCATCCGCCTCGAAGGGCTTGGCCGAATCCGGCTTCACCACGTTGGCGCCCTCCTGCGCCGCCGCGGGCTCCGCGCCCTCGTTGAGCCGCTGGATTCGCTCCTTGAGCTTGTTCAGGAAGTCGTCGCCCATGACCCGCAGCAGCGTCGGCTCGATGGCTTCCTTCGCGACGTCCGCGAGCCGCTCCATCACCGCGGTGGTCCGCTTGCCCTTGTAGATGTCCTCCGTGAGCCACTTGAGGAAGGCCTCGTGCTCACCGGGCGCTTTCAGGGCGGACGCGAGCTTGTCGATCATCCCCTGCCGGTAGCGGCTGTTCTCCGCGTCCGTAATCAGCGTCGTCGCGTTGAAGGCTTCACGGCTGAACTTGGACAGGAACTTGGCCACCTTCACCCAGTCCGACTTCGTGTCCTCCAGGGAGAACGTGAAGAAGGGCTCCGGGTCCATGACGTTGGGGTTCTCCAGGTCCCCGAAGAAGAGGTAGTGGCACCCGTCGGTGATGATGCCGAAGTGGAGCTCCGGCAACTGCGCCAGGTAGCGCGCCAGTTGCTGCGCGCGGGACTTGAGGTCGGTGCCCAAGGGCTTGGTTTCGATGACGATGAGCGGCTTGGTGCCCGTCTGGTCGAAGATGGCGAAGTCCATGCGGTCCGGCAGCTTCTTGCCGTCTCCCTGGACGAAGTCCGCTGTGTATTCCAGGCGGACCTCCCGAGGAACGCTCGGGTCGTAGCCGAGGCTCCGGATGAACGGGACGACCAGCGCGATCTTCGCGGTCTCCTCGTTGGAGATGAACGCCTTGTTGTCCTGATAGCGCTTGACCAACTCCAGCAGATGGTTCGCGTCCATGGCACGTCCCCCTGCCCGGGCATGCGAGGCGTCCGGGCGCGAAGGTGATTTCAAGGCGCGGGGGCCTTGGCGGCCATCCCCCCCAGGGGTGAGGCCCGCCCTCTTGACGCCGCGACCACATCGAGGAACGCGCGCACGGCTGGCCGCCTTGGCATACCCGCAGAGACGCGCCGTGCGCATCCTCCATCCATGGACGTCGGGGTGACCGCCGCGCTGAACGTGCGGCACGGAGTCGAGTTCGCGGTCCAGCACCTCGTCGTGCTCATGGGGTTCGTCCTCGGGCTCGCCGTCGACGAGAGCGCCGTGAAGCGCGCCATGCGGCTGCCTGCCTACGCGCGAGGCCTTCCCCTCATCCTGTTGGGAGTCCCGCTGCTCGCCCTGCTCGTGGTGAACCTCCTGCCCCTGCCTCCCATCGCCGCCGGCATCCTCCTGTTGATGGCCGTCAGCCCTGGTGTGCCCAACGTCGCCGTCGCGGCCTACCGGCAGCGTGGCGACTTGAGCCTCACGGTGGCGCTGTCCCTCACCCTGTCCCTGGCGGCCATCGTGTGCCTGCCGCTCTCCCTGCGGCTGCTCAGCGAGTTCTTCCCCGCCGTGTTCAAGGCCCCAACCACCGTCCAGCTCCTCAAGCGGGTCATGCTGCCCTTCCTCGTGCCGCTCGCGGTGGGCTGGGCACTGCGCGCCTGGCGGCCAATGCTGGCCAGGCGACTGCTGCGTCCCATGCTGTGGCTCTTCAAGGCCGTGTTCGTCGTCGCCATCCTGCTCCTACTGTTCATCAGCGGCCCGAGGCTGCGCGACGTGGGCGGATGGATGGTGCTGGGCATGCTGGTGATGACCCTGGGCTCCGCGCTACTGGGCCACGTGGCGGGAGGGCCCCGGCCTGAAGACAGGACCGCGCTCGCGCTCGCGGCTGTCTTCGGCAATCCCTCCATCGCGCTCGCCGTCGCGACGGCCAGCTACCAGGACTTGAGGCTGGCGCCCTTCCTGGCCGTCTATCTGCTGCTGCGCACGCTGGCGCTGCTCCCCTACCTGCTCTGGAACAAGCATCACCTCCGGCACGGAGTGCCCCACCCCGGCCGGACCTAACAGCCCTGGAGCGTCGCCCGCTTCGAGGCGGCCAGCAGCAGCCGCTGCTCCGCGGCCGCAATCACCCGCTGCGTCGCGAGCACCGCCGCCGGGTCCACGGAGATGGACGTAATCCCCGCGCGTACCAGGTGCTCCGCGAAGTCCGGCCGGTTCGACGGCGCCTGTCCACACAGGGAGGACGTCAGGCCCGCTTCCTCGCACCCGCGAATGATGTCGCCAATGGCGGCGAGCACCGCGGCGTCCGCTTCGTCGAACAGCTCGGCGCACGACTCGGAATCCCGGTCCACGCCCAGCATGAGCTGCGTCAAATCATTCGAGCCGATGGACACGCCATCAATCCCACACTTCGCATAATCGTGGAGGCGGTAGACGATGGAAGGCACCTCCGCCATCACCCACTTCCTCAAGCCCCGCTGCCGCCCCAGCGGGCTGCGGGCGATGAGCTCCAGACACGCCTCCAGCTCCCAGAGCGTGCGCACGAAGGGCAGCATCACCTGGAGATTGGGCGTCTGCTCGCGGACCCGCGCGAGCACTTCCAGCTCCAGGTTGAACACGTCGGGCTCGCGCAGGTACCGGTAGGCACCCCGGAAGCCAATCATCGGGTTGGACTCCTCGGGCTCGAACTCAGCGCCGCCCTCCAGTCCGCGGAACTCGTTCGTCCGGAAGTCCGTCGTCCGGTACACCACGGGGCGCGGATGGAAGGCCCGCGTCGACTGGAGCAGGGCCGCCGACATGCGCTCCACGAACTCGCCGCTCCGGCCCTCCGCGATCAGCTTGCGTGGATGCACACCGCCCAGGGCCTCCGTGAGCATGAACTCGGCGCGCAGCAGGCCCACACCATCCACCGGAAGCGCCGCGGCCTCGAGAGCCTGCGCGGGCAGGGCCAGGTTGACGTAGAGGCGCGTGGCCAGCACCGGGGCCGTTCCGACCGTGGATGCGGTGGCAGTCGCCTCCACCGCCCGTGGACGTGGCGCCTCCTGTCCCTCCCGGACTTCTCCTGTCGAGCCATCCACCGTCACCGCCTCGCCGTCTCGCAGCGTGCGCGTGGCGGTGCGTGTGCCCACCACGCAGGGTTTGCGCAGCTCCCGGCTGACGATGGCGGCGTGGCACGTCATGCCGCCCCGGTCCGTGACAATGGCGGCGGCCCGCCGCATGGTGGGGACCCAGTCCGGCGACGTCATCTCCGCCACCAGCACCTCGCCCGGCTGGAGCTGCCGTCCCTCCGCCGGTGACGCCAGCACCCGCACGCGGCCGGCCGCCACACCGGGCGACGCACCCAGTCCCCGCACCAGCGCCTTGCCCGCGTGGCCTTCCTCCGACGGTGGCGCGGCGGGCTTTCCCAACGTGGTAATCGGACGCGTCTGCACCAGGAACAACCGGCCGCGCTCCTCCGCCCACTCGATGTCCTGCGGCGCACCGTAGTGCTGCTCCACCCGCATTCCCAACCGCGCCAACTCCAGCACCGCCACATCGCTCAGCACGCGCTCGTGGGCCTGTTCCGGACTCAGTGTCTCGCGCAGCGTGTGTCCTTCGGCATCGCGCACCAGGCGGACATTCTTGTCGCCCACCCGGACCTCGCGCACGCGAGGCTCCTTCTTGGTGACGCAATACGTATCCGGCTCCACCTGCCCGCCCACCACGACCTCACCCAGCCCCCAGGCGGCCTCGATGACGATGCGGCCGGTGTCTCCCGTAGAGGGGTCCGCGGTGAACATGACGCCCGCGCGAGCCGCATCCACCATGGCCTGCACCACCACGGCGATGGCGGGTTCCTCGGTGAGCCCTTCCGCCTTGCGGTAGGCCACCACGCGCTCGCCGTAGGCCGAAGCCCAGCATGCCCGCAGCGCGTCCATCAGGGCGTCCTCGCCAATCACATGGGTGAAGGATTCGTGCATGCCCGCGAAGGACGTCGCCACCGAATCCTCGGAGGTCGCCGAGGAGCGCACCGCCACGGCCCGGTCCGCGCCCAGTTGCTGATACGCCTCCAGGATGGCGGCGCGCAGCCGCGCTGGGACGGGCACGCTCCGCACGTGCTCACGGAGCTGCTGCGTGACCTGGGTCAGTGACGAAGGGTCATCCGGGTCCACCTGCGCCCAGAGGCGGCTCAGCCGGGCACGTACCGGTTCCATGGCCTCCTGGAAGGCGGCGGCGGTGATGACGAAGCCCGGCGGAACAGGCAGCCCCGCCCGCGTCATCTCGCCCAGGTTCGCGCCCTTGCCCCCCGCCAGCGCGACGTCCTCGCGAGACAGCTCGCTGAACCAGAGCAGACGAGGCGCGGCGGCCACCTCCGGATGCTCGGCTTGCCGTGGCTTCTCCGTGTCCGGTGAGACGTTCATGGTACCGCCCCCTGAAGCAAACGCCTGACTGCGCGGACGCTGCGCACCGGCGCTCGCGCACGAGGTCCTCATCCCCGCGTGAAGCGGGCGCGACTCACGAGGACGATGCGGCCGGTACGAGGTGATGACATCCATCCGGGCCCGGAGCGCGCGGGCCCGAGCCGCCGTTACAGTCACATGCGCCCGAGCATGCGCTCGGCAAGAACCCCACCGCCGCATCTCCACGCCCGCGCCGATGACGCCTTCCGGCACCGTGCCGAGACTTCACGAGTGGACACCCACGAACCACCGGGGGAGAGCATGCGAGCCAATGTCTTTCAGGCTGTGAACCGCTTCGGCATCGAAGAGGTGGAGCGTCCCCGCGCGGGAGCCGGCGAGGCGGTCATCCGGATGACGATGACCACTGTCTGCGGCACGGACCTGCACATCGTCCGTGGCGAGTACCCGGTGCGCCCGGGGCTCGTCATCGGTCACGAGCCCGTGGGTGTCATCGAGGAGCTTGGTCCCGGCGTGACGGACTACCACCCGGGGCAGCGTGTCCTCGTGGGCGCCATCACCCCGTGTGGCCAATGCAGGGCCTGCCTGTCCGGTCACCTCTCGCAGTGCGGCCACGGCGCGGGCTGGGAGGCCCTGGGAGGCTGGCGCATGGGCAACACCCAGGATGGCGCCCAGGCCGAGTACATCCGCATTCCCTCCGCGCAGGCCAACCTCGCGCCCATTCCAGATGGGCTCACGGACGAACAGGTCATCCTCCTGTCGGACATCGCCTCCACGGGCTTCAGCGGCGCGGAGGCAGGCGGCGTGCGCATCGGCGATGCCGTGGTCGTCTTCGCGCAGGGGCCCATCGGCCTGTGCGCCTCCATTGGCGCGCGGTTGATGGGCGCCTCGCTCGTGGTCGGCGTGGACGGCGATGAGGCGCGGCTGAAGATGGCGCGGAGGATGGGCGTGGACGTGGTGCTCGACCACCGTCAGCAGGACGTCGTGGCCGAGGTGAAACGACTCACGGGCGGCGGCGCCGACGTGGCCATCGAGGCGCTGGGCACCCAGCAGACTTTCGAGAGCGCGCTGCGCTGCCTGCGGCCCGCGGGCACGCTGTCCAGCCTGGGTGTGTACTCGGGCAAGCTCCAGTTGCCCTACGACGCGTTCTCCGCCGGCCTGGGGGACTACCGCATCGTCACCACCCTGTGTCCAGGAGGCAAGGAGCGCATGCGCCGCCTCATGGACCTGGTGCACCACAAGCGCGTCGACCTGTCGCCGCTCATCACCCATCGCTTCAAGCTCGCGGACATCCAGGAGGCCTACGCCCTCTTCGGCGAGCGCCGCGACGGCGTCTTCAAGGTGGCCATCCAACCGTGAGCCCCGCCCCACCCCGTGGGGCAGCCGCTCGAAGGCGAATCCTACAGACGTGGTGAGTCTCACGCGGGCTGCGCTGGAAGCCGGCGAGGAGGAAGTGCTCGCCGATGACGTGAGCCGCATGACCAAACAAGGCTTGTCCTCCGGTGGCTATCCTGGTGCGCTGAGCCCGTGAGGTGACGTCCCATGGGTGACGCAGCCAGCAGCGACGCAACCCCAGTGCAGGATGCAGCGCACGGGTCCACACCTTCCGCGCTCCCCGGACGCGCATCACTTCAAGACGCGATGCTGCGGGGCCCTCTGCTGAAGCCCCTGCTCCAGCTCGCCGTGCCCACCACGCTGGTCCTGATTGCCCAGTCGTTGGTGGGCGTGGCGGAGAACTGGTACGCGAGCTTCCTGGGCACGGAGGCGCTGGCGGGTGTCTCCCTCGTCTTCCCCGTCGTGATGTTGATGACGATGATGTCCAACGGAGGCATTGGCAGCGGCGTGGCCTCCGCGGTGGCGCGAGCCCTGGGCGCGAACCAGCGCGACGATGCGAATGCCCTGGTCTGGCATGCCGTGATGCTGGCGTTGGCCATTGGCCTTGTCTTCAGCGTCCTCGCCTGGATGACCGGCCCCGCGCTGTACACGGCGCTGGGGGGACGGGCGGGAGCACTGGACGCCGCGCTCCAGTATTCGAACTACGTGTTCGCCGGCTCGATTCCCTTCTGGCTGGTGAACCTGCTCGCGGCGGCCCTGCGCGGCGCGGGCGAAGTGCGCGTCCCCGCGCTGGTGACCCTGGTGGGCGCCGCTGTCTTCCTCGTCGTGACGCCAGGGGTCATCTTCGGCTTCGGCCCGGTGCCCGCGCTGGGGCTGGCGGGCGCTGGGCTCGCGATGACGTTGTTCTACGTGGGCGCGGCGCTCTGGCTGCTGCGCTACATGGCATCCGGACGGGCCGCGGTCCGCCTCACGAAAGGGCCGCTGGAGCCGCGGCTGCTTCGCGACATCCTGCGCGTGGGTCTGCTGACGGCGTTGAGCTCGCTGCAACCCAACCTGATGGTGATGGTCATCACCGGCGCCGTGGGCCTGTTCGGCGTGGAAGCGCTGGCCGGCTACGGCATGGCGTCACGCCTGGACTACCTCATCATCCCGATTCTCTTTGGCCTGGGCACGGCCGTGCTGACGTTGGTGGGCACCAACGTGGGTGCGGGTCAGCACGAGCGCGCCCGGCGCATCGCCTGGTTGGGCGGCGGGCTGGGCTTCGTGGCCGCGGGAGCCATTGGACTGGCCGCGGCCCTGGCGCCCGAAGTCTGGCTCCATGCCTTCAGCCGTGAGCCGGCCGTCGTGGCACCTGGAATGGACTACCTGCGCATCGTGGCGCCGTTCTACGGACTGCTGGGCCTGGGCTTCGTGCTCGCGTTCGCCGCCCAGGGCGCGGGCCACGTGCTGTGGCCCTTCCTGGCGGGCACCTCGCGGCTGGTCATCAGCGCGGGCGTGGGGTGGTTCGTCGCCGCGCGGCTCGATGCGGGGCTCTCCGCGTTGTTCGCCATGGTGGCCGCCGGACTGGTGGCCTACGCCGGCGTCACCGTCGTGGCGATGCTCGCAGGCGCCATCTTCCGCCGGGAGACGGCGCCGCGCGGCACCTGAGCCGCGCTGTCCAGCCCGCCGCCTTCGTCCCCACCTCGAATTCCGGACTTGACCGCCGGCCCGACCTGAAGATATTGAAATTGATACTGATTATCAACTTCATCTCCATTTCAGACATCGGGAGATGGTCGGAGGAACACGTGGCACGCGACTTGGGACCGCGGGGAAAGATGTGTCGTCGGCTGGGGATTCCGCTTTCGCGCATCACCGCGAAGGACCCGGACAAGGACCCGGTGCTGCGCCGGCCCTATCCCCCTGGCCAGCACGGTGCCACCGCGCGCACCAGCGTGAGCGACTTCGCGCGCCGTCTGCGAGAGAAGCAGAAGCTGAAGCTGTACTACGGCCTGATGGAGAAGCAGTGCCGCGCGGCCTTCCAGGAAGCGAGCCGGGCGCCGGGCAATACCGGCACGGTGTTGCTGCAGTTGCTGGAGAGCCGGTTGGACTCACTGGTGCTTCGAGCGGGCCTTGCCACCAGCATCCGCCAGGCCCGGCAGTTCGTGCGCCACGGCTACCTTCATGTGGACGGCAAGCGGGCGGACATCCCGAGCTACCGCGTCAAGCCTGGCAGCGAAGTCCGCTTCCACGCGGCGCACCTGAAGCTCGCCGTGGTGCAGGAGTCCTTCAGCCGGATGAAGTCGCGGTCCGTGCCCACCTACGTCCAGGTACTGGGTGAGGGCGAAGGGCTGCGCTACGTGCGCCTGCCGGAGCGGGAGGAAATCCCCGTGGACGTGAACGAGCCCTTCATCGTGGAGTATTACGCGCAGCGGAGCTGAGCCGTTCTCCGTGGCGGTCTGTCCGGGCATGTGGCTCGGACAGACAACGCTGGCGGGGCCTGCTACGGCGCGGGGGTGGCGGCGAAGAAGTCGCGCATCCGCGTCACCACCTCCGCCCGGTTCGTCAGCCAGATGTAGTGCCCCGCGCCTTCCAGTTGCAGGTGTCTCCAGCCAGGCTGACGCCGCAACGCGTCCTCCAGGTCCGTCTCGTGCTGCTGGATGTCGGGCAGGAAGTCGCGGGCTTTCTCCCGGAACTCCAGCGGCAGCGACTCGGCCGCCACCAGGGCCTCTACCCAACCCGCGAAGCCCTGCCCATCCGACAGGGACAACACGGGCCCCTGCACGCGCCCGAGGTCCATGATGGCCGCGCCCCGGACGGACTGCTCCGTGGCACCAGGATGGCGGCGCTCGCGCAGGTAGGCCCCTGTCGCGGCGTCGAACACATACGCCTGTTCGACTTCGTGCGCGGGGAGCCCTCCGCCCAAATCTCGCGCCAGCCGCTCCGCCACCGCCTGCCGTGAAGGAAGGCCGTCGAGCACGGAGAACGGCAGCGGAGGCAACGGCTCGCCCTCCAGGAACGCGGCAATCTCGCCCCGGCTGTCAGTGGCGTCCAGGTAGACGAGTGCCTCCACGCGCTCGGGATGGTGGAGCGCCAGCCACGTCAGCTCCCCCCCCGCCAAGGAGTGGCCCGCGAACGACGCCTTCGACAGCCCCAGCTTGTCCAGCGCCCCCAGGACGTCCGTGGCCAGCGTGGCGGTGTCGTAGCCGGTGTCGGGCCAATCCGAGGCGCCGTAGCCACGGCGGGTGAGCGCGTAGACGTGGTGCGTGTCCCGGAACTCGAGCGCCAGCTCGTCGAAGATGTGGGCCGTGCTGCCCATGCCCGCGAGGAACATGAGCGCCGGGCCGTGGCCGCCATAGTCGAGCACCTCCAGCTCGACGCCCCGGACCGCCTCCACACGCGTCACCTGGTGCAGGGACGGCGTGTCATCGGGCCCAGGAACCAACGGAGAGGAATCACAACCCGCCCACAAGAGAAGCGCGGTACCCACGAGGTTCGTTCGCATGCGCTTGGGAATACTGGCGAGCGCCTTCGCCAAGCACCAGCGCACGCCGGGGCTGCCTCGCCCCTTGCCCGCATGGGGCGGGAATGGTGCCGCCATGACTCGTGGCCCTGCGGGGATGTGCCCCCTCAATGTGCGGAGCCAGGCCCACACACCAAAAACACAGATATACGAGTATTCCAAGTTTTCAGCTTTGACACTACCATTGCTCCGGCCACCGGAGCCCACTCACAGCCACCATTGGATTCTTCATGCATATTCATGACCGCATCAGAAAGACACTCTTCGCGCTCGCAATGCTTGCCGGGTGTGGCAGTCCCGAAGCCGTGGACCCTTCCGGCGACGCCACCGCGACGGCGCCGCTCCTCACGAGCAGCAAGCTGACCCTCACCGCCTCCATGGTGCAGCCCGACGGCGTTCGTCCCGTCGCGGGTCCGTACCAGAACCTCTTCGATGAGCAGGCGCTCATTGGAGACCCTCGCGGGGGAACGGGCTCCGCGCCCGTCACGACCTGGGGTGACGCCATCTTCGACGATTCCGCGTACCCCATGGGTCTCATCATCGACCTGGGCGCGCTGTATGACATCACGGAGATTGGCGTCTTCGACACCTTCGACAGCGGCAGCGTGTCCTTCGCGGCCGGCGAGCCGGGGGCCTGGACGCCAGTGACGAACATCACCCTGACCCGGTGGCAAGCCTGGTGGGTCGTGCCCGTCACCCAGCGCACGCGGTACCTCCACCTTTCGAGGACCCGCTATGCGGGCATGAATGAAGTCGTCATCTACGGCGCCCCCGTGACGGGCGAGCCGCCCGCCAACCTTCCGCCCACGGTCTCCGCCGGGGCGGACCAGACGGTGATGCTGCCCACGAATGCCGCGCCCCTCACGGGCACCGCGACGGACAGCGACGGAACCGTCGTGACGCGGCAGTGGACCCAGGTGTCCGGTCCCAATACCGCGACACTGACGGGCGCCACGACGCTCTCCGCGACGGCGTCCGGGCTGATGCAGGGGCTCTACGAGTTCGAGCTGACGGTGACGGATGACGACGGCGCTACCGCCAGCGACAGAATGAAGGTCCAGGTGACACCCGCGCCCACGGGCCGTGGCACCACGCAGGAGGTCTACAAGTCACCCTCGACGCCGGGCGGCTACGGCTATGTCGTGTACCTGCCTCCCGGTTACGACGAAGGCTCGAACTGGCCCGTCGTCTTCTTCCTCCACGGGATGGGCGAGCAGGGAGATGGAGGCGTCAACCAGCTCAAGAGGGTTCGTGCGCACGGGCCGCAGGCGTACATCGACCGGGAAGGAAAGGACTATCCCTTCATCCTGGTCTCTCCGCAGACGAGCACGTCGGGATTCTGGAGCGCCTACGAAGCCCAATACAACCTGGACCCCTTCTTCGAGCACATCCTGGCGACGTACAAGACAGACAGGAAGCGCGTCTACCTGACGGGCCTCAGCATGGGCGGCGCGGGGACGTTCAACTACGCATCGCTCTTCCCCTCGAAGCTCGCCGCCGCCATCCCCATCTGCAACGGAGGCTACGGTTCGAGCGCCGCGGATGCCCTGAAGATGGTCCAAGCGAACCTCCCCATCTGGGGCTCACACGGCCTGCTCGACAACGACATCTTCTACACCGCGACCGCCGCCTGGTTCACGCACCTGGGAACCGCCATGGGCGGCACCGGTGGCGTCATGAGCACCTACCCCTCCCCGGCTCGTACAGGGACGGCGTTCTTCCGGCCCGGGAGCGGGCAGTGGGAGTGGATTGATGGACAGACGAACACCGACACCACGGGCGCCGAGCCGGTGAAGCCCGTGCTCTTCACCCTCTTCCACGATGGCAATCACTACATCTGGGACCGGGTCTACAAAGAGCCCAAGGTGTTCGCCTGGATGCTGGCCCAGCAGCGCCCCTGAGGGGCGCACCGCCACGGACTTCAACGCGGCTCGCGCGGCGTAGGAGGCTCCTCGTGAGCGTCATGCGCGGCGCGGGCCTGCGTCACCGCCTCCCGGCGGCGCAGGGCCCTGGTCGCCAGAGCACCTCTCAGACTTCCTCGCAGACATCTGGCGGGAGCCGGGCCAGGAGAACGTCCCGTGCATCTCTGGGTGACTGAGACCGGCGCGCATAGGCAATGCCGCCCACGAGCGCCACCAGGGCCAATCCCAACCAAGGCCACCGGATGAAGAATGAGAACGACGATTGCCCCGCCACCACCTCACAGTGAGGAACGAGCGAGTCGGTCGCCACCAGCCAGGATGTGACGAACGCCATGGGGCCCATGAAGGCAGCCGCCATCACGGCCCACGCGACGGAATCCAACACCCGCGGGAGACGGCCAACGCCGGACGCAGGCGCCGCCCGCAGGACATCTCCCGCCTGGCGCGGGCCCCACAGCAGCCAGTACCACACGCCCAGCCCGGCGGACATCGCCAGCACGAGCACCCACCACAGGTTGGACTCCCACCACAGGAACGGGGACGGCTCGTCATAGAAGTTCATCCACACCCCTCCAGTGGGCGACTGTCGCTCCCGCTCCAGAGCCTACATCAAAGCCGAGGGTCCACCGGCTCACTCTCCAGGGCGAGGACACCCAAGACACACTCGCGTACGCGGCGCATTCGAGCCCTGTTTCCGAGAAGAAGCGACGCCCCGTGCGCGTGTAGCAGACGCCCAGCTCGCCCGTCGTGACGCCGAAGCGCCGGAGGTCCGCCGCCTCGTCGCGGGCGACCACAACCACCGCGCGCGCCCACGTGCTTCTCCTCGCACACGACCTTCGTCACCCCTTCCTTGCGGTAGTAGGCGGACGCCTCTGCCGGGTGCTCTCCACGCTGCTCCATGACTGCGGTATGCCTCGCTCAGCTACCAGACAGTGGGCGTCATTCCAGACTTCAGCGCTGCTGCGCCGTCCACTGCCTTGGCTGCCACTGGCTCTCCATTCACGTTCACGACAACATCCCAATGCGCTCTTCGCGCTCGTAATCCGCTCCGGCTCACGAACACCAGGCTGACCCTCGCAGCGGCCAGCTACGGCCTTGTCGTGCATCCCCCCGGCTACGAGGAAGGCTCCAACTGGCCCGTCGTCTTCTTTCTCCACGGGATGGGCGAACAGGGAGACGGCCCCCTCATCGCCGACATCAAATACCGACAAAGTTCCCATCTACCTGGCAGGCAGCAACATGAGCGGCGCGGGGGTGTTCAACCATGCGACGCGCTTCCCCTCGAAGCTCGCCGCCGTCGTCCCCGTCCGCAACGCGGGCTACGGCTCGACCGCAGCGGAGGCCCTGGCGCTGGTCCAAGCGGACCTTCCCATCTGGGGCTCGCATGGCCTGCTCGACAGCACCATCTTCTACACGGCGTCCAGCGCCTGGTTCACGCACCTGGAACACCCCACGGGCGGCACCAGCAGCGTCCCTGAGGGGCGCACCGCCATGCACTTCAGTGCGGCCCCCGCTGCGTAGGAGGCTCCTCGCGAGCGCCCCACGCGGCGCGGGCTTGCCGCGCGGCCTCACCACGCCCCCAGGCCGCCGGCATGTCGCGCCGCGAGGCATGCGACCCATTCTCCGAGAACACACAAGCCACGGCACCAACACATCCACGTATCAGTGAAACATGGCGAGCCACCGCCCATCGCACTGTCCATGCCACCAGCACATCACACCAAGGAAAAGCCGACTTGCAAACAGCTCCGGAATTATGCAGCATACCTGGAGTCCACACATTTGACTCATCTAGCGCGTTGCCACGCCATCCATGTGGCTTGGTGCGTCCGAGCCGCGCCAGCGGCCCCCTGCTCTTCGCGACCTGACTCCTCGAATGCAACGGCTCATCACGCACTCGGACTCCCCCAGCACTTCATGGGGCACCTCACGATGAAAGTTCGCGCCGCGCTCACGCGGGCACCTGGTCACTGTCCCCCTTCGACCCTTTCGCGACCCGGTTGGTTCGTCCGCGCCCCCGCGCACCGATGTCTGACGAGCAAACCCGGCTGATACAAGCCGCATTAGGGCTGTGTCGTGTCGCACGGCACCGACTGCAGTCAGTCCGTCTGCAGGCCGGAGACGGGCCGCTACTCCGAATGTCTCGGTGGGCGAGCCCACAACGAGGAGCAACACCATGAAGATGAAGATCGCAGCCGTCGCCGCCACCACCCTGCTCGCGGCGTCCAGCTTCGCCCAGACCCGGTCTCTGGCCGCCCCCTCCTCTTCGCGCGTGGACGCGGCGCTGACCGCGAACGCGGTGAAGGGGCCGCAGGAAGTCGCCGTCGTCCCGGCGCTGGCCGTCGCTTTCGTGGCCGGCGCGCTCGCGGCCGAGGTGCTCCACCACCACTTCCAGGATCAGCAGCGCCCCCAGTTCGCCCCGACGACGTCCCCCGACGTCCTGTTCGACAACTGATGTCGAAGTAATCCCACGAGGCGTGGTCAGCCCTAGCGTGTGCTGACCGCACCCCGCGTCGATGGTGCTCCAGTCATCTGGAGCACCATCCTCGTGGACATGAGTCGAGTCTCAAGCACGCCTCACCCCGAGCTGAGAACACCGCCATGAAACAACAGCGAACCTGGCCATTGGCGCTCGCCTTCGCCGCGGCGTGTATCACGCTGGGGGTCCACTTCGGATTCACCCTGCTGGACGTGTTGCCGGCCAACCCCATCAACGTGAGGCTGCGGCCCATCGTCGACGCCTACATGCAGCCCGCCTTTTCGCAGCACTGGGGCCTGTTCGCGCCCAACCCGCCCTACGAATCCAAGATGGTGCTGGTCAGCTGCCGGGTGCGGGGAGCGGACGGGAGCATCGAGGAGACGCCGGTCGTGAATGTCAGCCTGCGCCTCCAAGAGATGAACCGCTCGTTGCGGCTGACGCCCGCGACCTACCTGATGCGCTCTCAGGTCGGCCCGCTGCCTGTCTTGTTCCTGCGCAAGTCGGACCTGGAGCGGCGCATTGAGGACAAGGCGCTGCCGGAGCTCGATGTCCTACGCAAGAACTATCAGGAGCACCGGGACCAATCCTACCGCAAGGGACAGGTGCTGATAACGCGCGTGGCCTCCGCCGAGTGCCGCCGCCTCTATCCGAACCAGGAGGTGGTCGAAGTGCGCCCCATGGCGATGCTGGAGTCCGTGCCCAAGTACTCGCAGCGCTACATGGAGTCACCGACGCTCGAGCACCGCCCCTTCGACTTGGGCTGGCAGCCCTACGTGCAGGTCGCGCCCCTCTAACCCAGAGCCTCCGTCATGACCTCCCGTGCTCGCTTCGAGGACTTCCTCAGGCAAATCTCCGTCCCGCGAATGCGCGTGGGCGCGTCCCTCTTCCGCGTCGTCTCCGGCAGCGCGTCACTGTACTTCCTGATGACGTGCCTTCCCTACCGGCACTACTTCTTCGGGCCGAACGGCATCTACCCGAAGGACCAGTCAGCGCCAGCGCCCGCCCTGCTGTCGATCTTCAACTACGTCACCACCCCGCTCGCCCTCGACGCGCTCTACCTCCTGACCTGCGCGGTGGCCCTCACCTGGACCCTGGGCACAGCCACCCGGTGGCTCACGCCCGTCCACGCCGTCCTCATGACGTCGCTGTTCAACCGCAACCCGGCCCTCGCCGACGGCGGCGACAACGTCTTTCGCATCGTCATCTGGTTCGCCTGCTTCGCGATGCTCGAGGGCGCCCGCAACAAGGATGGCACGGAGAAGTCCCACGAGCCCTCCGTGGCGGGACTGCTCCACAACGCAGCCATCCTCGCCATGGCCGCGCAGATCGCCATCGTCTACATGTCCGCCGGCCTCACCAAGGTGCTCGGCCCGAGCTGGCGTGACGGCACCGCGCTCTACTACTCGCTGACGGCGCACGAATACCGGATGGGCGGTATCTCCGACTTCATCCGTCGCAACAGCGGCATCGTGCTGCTCGGCACGTACACGACCGTCTTCTTCCAGGTGCTCTTCCCGGCGCTGGTGGTGGCCAACAAATGGACGCGCCGCTTCGCGGTGGCGTGCGGCCTGTTCTTCCATCTGGCCATCGCGGGCACGATGAACCTCCTCACCTTCGCGGCCCAGATGCTCGCGGTCGACCTGTTGCTGCTGACCGACGGTGAGTATGCCTGGATGAAGCGCGTTGCCCAGCAATGGCTGGCTCGGCTGCGCCTCATGGTGGCGCCCACCGTGGCGGGCCCACCCGCGAGCACCGCACAAGCCGCCACGCCAGGCGCCTCCGAGGGCGACCCTCCATGAAGCACGGCATCCTGGAGGGGAAGGAAGCCCCCCACACAGGTGCCCTTCTTCGCCGACGAGCGCCCAGCCTTCGGCTCAACCCACTCCCCCGGCGTCCCGCTCAACCGCGGAGCTCCTGAGCGCGCCCCCCTGGGCAACGGACGCTCCGCGTGCCGACCGCCACCCCTGAGGGTGCTCCAGGCAGACGCCTGGGCCCCCCTTCGCCTCAAGGCAGGGCCATGAAACCTTCACCAGGACGCGTCGCGCTCGGCGTCGCGCTACTCATCGCCGCGGGGCTCGTCGTCTGGAGTCTCTCCGACGCGCCCCCCTCCCCCGAGGCGCGACTCACCGCGGAGACCGGGCGGTCCACCCCGCCCGTCAGCGCTTCCACAGCCAGGCCCTCGCGCGTCGGCGCCGCCCCCTCCATGCCAAGCGCGCCCGGCGACGAGCCCACGCCCGAGCTGGAGGACGCGCTCCTGGAGGGGACTGTCGTCAGCGCGGACGGCGCCCATGTGCCAGGGTGCCAGGTCCGGGTGGAGCAGGCGGGCGACGCGATGAACGAGGTCAGCGACGAGCAGGGGCGCTTCCGCTTCATCGTCGCGACACAGCGGGACCTGAGCCTCTCGGCGGATTGCGGCTCGCAGGCCAGCCCGCAGGTGAGCATGCGCCTGGACGCCGACCGGCAAGTCACGTTGCGGCTGGCGCCGACCCGGGGGCTGCGCGTCATCGTGCGCACCCAGCGCGACGACAGCCCGCTGCCTGGCGCGAGCGTCCAGTTGCTACAAGCGGGCACCCCGGAGGAGGTGGCGCTCGCTGACGACACCGGGCTGGCCACGCTTCGCAGCGCAGCCTTCGCCGACCGGCTGCGCGTCTCCGCCCGGGGTCACGTGACGCAGGAGGTCCCCCCACGCGGCTGGGGCGAGGCGCAGGCGGACACCGCGCCCCTCGTCGTGCGCCTGGCGACCTCTGCCGCGCTCACCGTGGAGGTGCTGGACGCGCGGGGCGCTCCCGCGCGCGGGGCGACGGTGCGGTTGACCCCCAGGCTCGGCATCCGCGGCGACACGCGCTCACGCGAGACAGGAGCGGATGGGACTGTCACCTGGGATGACCTGCCGCGGAGCACCTTCGAGGTCGAGGCGCAGCATCCCGAGCTGGGCCTGGGGCGCGCCCCCGCGCTGAGCTGGACCGGCGCACGCGCAGAGAAGCTCCAACTGAGGCTGGGCAGCGGCCCGGCCATCGCCGGGCGGGTAATGGACGTCACGCGTGCGCCCATTCCGGACGCCACCGTCGTGCTCAAACGGCGCGTGGAGTTCGGCGCCAGCCCCGAGCTCACCGTGCGCACGGACCCCTACGGCCAGTTCCGAGTGGCGGGCGTGGTCGCTGGCGCCTACCTGGCCTACGCCCGCAAGGAGGAGCTGTCCTCCACACTCCTCACCGTTCAAGGGGGCGACGAGGGCGTCGAGCTGACGCTCCAGGAGGCGCGCGACATCGAGGGGCACGTCGTCACCCGCACGGGCCAGAATGTCCCCCGCGCCGCGCTCGTGCTCCGCACCACCGGAGGCCACACCGTGATGGAGGGCCAGGCGGATGAGCGGGGACGCTTCCGCCTGCGAGGGCTCGGCGAGGGCCGCTTCGAGCTGTCCGCGACCCGCGCCTCCGGCGGCGGACTCGTGACGAAGAGCGTCTCAGCGGGAGACAAGGTCATCCTGGAGGTCCCTGAGGTGGGCGCGTTGTACGGCCGCGTCCGGACCACCGACAACCGCGCCCTCACCTCCGTCATGGTGAGCTTCGTGTCCCACGGCGAGCGCGTCGCGCAGGTGCTGGGGGGCGGGTCGTTCCACGTCGCGGGCGTCCCCTCCGGCAACGTGGTGTTGGAGGTGCGGGCGCCGGGCTACGCCGCGGCGCCGCTGCGCACCGCCGTGGTGGTGGAGGGCCGCGAGTCGGACGCGGGCGAGTTCCTCCTCACGCCAGGCGGAACGCTGGAAGGCATGGTGGTGGACCCAAGCGGCCAGCCCGTCCCGGACGCCACCGTTCACGCCGGTAGCCGGCTCATTGGCTCTGCTTACTCGCTCGTGTCCGAGGACGCCGCCATCCTGGGGCAGACGGCCTCCGCGCGCACGGACGTCCAGGGCCAGTTCCGGCTGGGGAACCTGCCCGCCGATGCACGGGTCCTGGCCGCGGAGCACCCCACGCTCGGCCGCAGCGCGCCCACGCCGCTGAGCGGCACGGAGCCCGTGCTGAAGCTGCTGGCCACCGGCCGCATCGCGGGGACGGTCCAGTTGGGGGGACAGCCCACCGCGGGCCTGCTCATCAGCGTCATGCTCAGCAGTTCGACGACGGCTCAGTTGATGGCCACGACCGACGCGAGCGGGGCGTTCCATATCGAGGGCATCCCTGAGGGTGAGCACATGGCGGGGGTGAGCCTCATCCGCAACGGCACGTCCAGCACGCGCTCGCTCAACAAGGTGCGCATCGCCGCGGGGCAGACCACCCGGATGGACCTGTCCCTCCCCATGGGAGAGGGCTCCATCCACGTCATCTACCGCGACGCCCGCCCCGGCGAGGAGCCCCTGCGCGTCAGCATCGCCGGCCCCACGATGGACTCCCGGCTGCTCTCCGCCGACGGGAGCACGACGTTCTCCGGCCTCGCTCCCGGCTCCTACAGCATATGCCTCCTGGTGACCCCGACCACGCCGCGCTGCAACCCCGTCACGGTCAGCGAGCGCGCCGAGGAAGTCGTCTTCTGACGCCTCGGAGCGCCGGCCTGAGGGCGCGAGCCCGCGCCGCGAGCCTGCTGTTTCCGTGGCGGCTGGGCGTCGCGTGCCTCGCCCTGCTGCCGGGGCAGGCCTTGGCCACGCACGGCGCGGAGCCCCTCCCCCAGCGGCTCCAGGCCTTCGTGGACCAGACATCCCTGTCCGGCGTCGTCTGCGCCTTCGACGACACGGGCACGCTCGCCGTGGCGAAGCGGGGCGTGGCCGACGCGAGGACCCAGGCGGCGCTCACCGAGGACTCGCTCTTCCGCGTCGGCTCGCTGTCGAAGATGGTGGTGGCGCTCGCGCTGCTCCGCATGGCGGAGCGGGGAGAGTTCGACCTGGGTGACACCGTGGCTCCAGCGCTGACCCGGGTGCTGGGCGCGGCGCCAGCGGACACCGAGCGGCTGCCCACCCATGACGAGCTGCTGCACCACACCTCCGGGCTGAAGGACCCGCCCCCGCTGTGGCTGCCCTATCTACTGGGAGAGGACCGCCGCGTGAGCACCGCGCGGGAACTGCTGCCCCTGGGCCTGCGACTGGCGAAGGCCGCCCCTCCAGGCGAGCGATTCAGGTACGCGAACCTCAACTACGCGCTGCTGGGCGAGGCGCTGCGCCTGCGCACGAGGACGACGCTCGAAGCCGCGCTCCAGGCGCAGCTCCTCGCGCCGCTCGGCCTGCGAGACATCGGCGTGAGCCCGGACGAGGCGCAGCGCGCCCGGTTGAGCCAGGGGCACTTCTCCCTGCTGGGGCGGCTTGTCACGCGCGAGGCGCTGCTGGGCACGGAGGCGGACGCCTTCCGGGACACCGCGGCCTCCGGGAACCTCTTCGCATCATGTGGTGACCTCGCGGTGCTGCTGCGCGCCGCCTTCTGGGGGCCCCTCTTCGAGCAGGAGGAGACGCGGCGTCAGTGGCTGCGCCCCGCCCTGGAGAACTACGCTGGGGGCGTCGTCGTTCGTGTGGAGGAGAGCCGCGCGCGGGCAGGTCACGCGGGCGCGGTGCCAGGCTTCACCAGCTTCTTTGAAGTCCACCCCGAGGCCCGCCGGGGCTTCATCGTGCTGAGCAACCTCGACCTGTCCGCCGGCGACCCGGCGGCCCTCTCCCGCCCGCTTCGGCGGCTCGTGCTGGGGGACTCCGAGCCCACCGCCACCGAGCCCAGCGCGCGCCATGCCCCGCTGCTCGGACCGCTGCGCCTGGGACTTCACGCGGCGCTCGCCCCTACTCCCTTCGGGAGGATGGCGCAGACGCTCATCGCCGCGGGGCTCCTGGTCCACCTGCTGCGCAAGCGGGGCCGCTCCCGCGTCGAGGCGTTGACGGAGTCGCTCGGCGTGGTCGCTCTCGGCTTGACGCTGGGCGCGCTCACGGAGATGTCGCTGGGGATGCGCGGGGCCGTGCTCGCGGCACTCGGGCTCGGGGCCGCGGTGATGCTCCAGCGCGCGGCGCCCACCCCGTGGCTGCCCCCACGACGCTCACAACGGCTCTCCGCCGCGCTGAGCCTGGCCCTGGTCGTGGCCTGCCTCGCCGTCGGCGTCTACTGGAGCTGGCTCCCGTTCGCGTAGCGGGGCAGCTCAGAGGAAGCGGGCGCGCAGCTCCGGCGTGGGCATGCGGCAGGAGTCGGCCTTGCCGAACATGCGGTAGCGGTTGCGCGCCACGAGCCGGTAGACGGCGTCACGCAGCACGCGGGGCACCACCATGAAGGCGTAGAGCAGCACCCAGCCCCCGCCCAACCGCCGCGCGATGCGCAGGGCCGCCGTGGAACGCTCGTAGACCTCGCCGTCCTCCACGAGGATGAAGCTCTGGGGCTCCACCTCCGGGACACGCCCCAACGGAGCCAGCAGCGCCGCGGCCTGCTCGGATTGGAGCGCGGCGAAGTGGAAGTAGGAGCTCGGGTCCCTGTCGATGATGAAGTTCACCGCGCCATTGCAGAGGTTGCAGACCCCATCGAAGAGCACCACCGCGCCTGCCTGCTTCGCGTTCGCCGCGTCCATCGCACAGCCTCCGTTCCAAGGCTGAATATAGGCGAATGTCAGGCCCTGATGTACGGCGGCAGCGGGGCTCCCCACACACCACTGCCAGGCACCTGACTTCAGTCCATCAACTGCCGCGACAAGTAGACGTGGTGCAACGCCCACCGGCGCGCGTTGAGCATCGGGTCCGAGTCGTTGGAGTGCCCGCCGTCGGTGTTCTCGTAATACAGGTACGGCAGCCCCATGGCCTCCAGGCGCGCCGCGAACTTGCGCGCGTGGCCCGGGTGGACGCGGTCATCCTTCGTGTTCGTGGTGATGTACGGCGCGGGGTAGCGCACGCCCTCGCGGAGGTTCTGGTAGGCGGAGTACTTCGAAATGAACGCCGCGTCCCCGGGCACCTCCGGATTGCCGAACTCCCCCACCCACGACGCGCCCGCTGGCAGCAGGTGGTAGCGCATCATGTCGATGAGCGGGCTTTCGATGACAGCCGCGTTGAACAGGTCCGGACGCTGCGTCATCGCCACGCTGGTGAGGACACCGCCGTTGGAGCGGCCGTAGATGCCCATGTGGCGCGGGGAGCTGACCTTCCTCCGCACCAGGTCTTCCATCACCGCCGCGAAGTCGTCGAACGCGCGCTGGCGGTGCTCCCGCAGGGCCGCCTGGTGCCAGCGCGGACCGAACTCGCCTCCGCCCCGGATGTTGGCGACGACGTAGGCCCCGCCGCGCTCCATCCACAACTTGCCCTCCTCCGGCAGGTAGACGGGCGGCTTGGACACCTGGAAGCCGCCATAGCCATACACCAGCGTCGGCAGCGTGCCGTCGAGCTTCCGCGCCTTCGGCCGCACCAGGAAGTACGGAATCCGGGTGCCGTCCTTCGACTTCGCCCAGGACTGGTCCACCTGGAGCTTCGAGGCATCGAAGCGCGCGGGCAACGACTTCACCTTCTTCACCGTGCCCGCCTTCGCATCCGCCAGCCACAGCGACGTCGGCGCGAGGAAGCCCTGGGACTTCACGAAGAAGCGGTCATGCGATGACGACGTCACCGTGATGGCGACCGAGGCGTTCTTCGGCAGCGCCAGCCGTTTGCGGCTCCAACGGTTCTTCCCCGGCGTGTAGACATCCAGCGCGCCCTTCACGTCCTCATAGAGGCTCACCAGCACCTGGCCCCGCGTCGCCGCCACCGATTCGATGGCCTGCCGCGCTCCCGGCTGGAAGAGCAGCGTGGGCTTCGCCTTCGCTGGGTCCGCTTTCAGCGCGGCCAACGGGTACGCCAACAGCGCGCCCTGCTTGAAGCGGCCCCAGTCCTCTTCAATCGTGAAGACGACCTGCCCGTCCACGAAGGCGTGGAGCGAGGACTTTCGGGGAAACGGGAGCCGCACGGGCGCCGCGTCTCCCAGCAGGTAGTACTCCGACTCGAAGAAGGTCACCGCGCGGTTGACCAGCACCGCCCGCAGCGCGCCGTCCGCGTCCCGCAACAGGACGGGAGACGCGGAGACGTCGGTGCGCTCACCCCGGAAGGACTCCTGCGCCTCCGACAGCGGCGTGCCGCGCTTCCAACGTTTGAGCACGAAGGGATAGCCCGACTCCGTGAGCGTGTCCCCGCCCCAGTCGCGCCCCACCAGCAGCGTGTCCAAGTCCAGCCAGGATGCGGACAGCTTGCCCTCCGGGACCTGGAAACCGCCTTCCACGAAGTGCTTCGCGGCGGCGTCGAACTCGCGCAACTCGACGGCGTCCTTGCCTCCGTTGGACAGGGAGACGAGGCAGCGCTGGTCCGCGGGAGGCAGGCAGTTGCTGCCCTTCCAAATCCAGTTGGCCTTCTCGGCCTTCGCCAGCGCGTCCACGTCCAGCACCGTCTCCCACGGTGTCTGGGCGCGCGTGTAGCCGTCCAGCGAGGTGTGCCGCCAGATGCCTCGGGGGTTGCCGCGGTCCTGCCAGAAGTTGTCCACGCCGCCAGCCCGGAAGCCGGGTGAGGGAATGCGGTCGGTGGAGGTGAGCAGTTCGAGCGCCTGGGCGTGGAAGGTCTCGAAGCGCGGGTCCTTCTCCAACACCGCGAGCGTCCGCGCGTTCTGTGCGCGAACCCATTCGAGTGCCTTCTCGCCCTGGACCTCCTCGAGCCACAGAAAGGGGTCCTGGGGTGGGGCCTCGGCCGTCGCCACGGAGGAGGTCAACAACCCGGTCAGCAACGACGCCACGTACGCCCTTCTCATGTCCTCATCTCCCGATGCCCGAGGTGCCCCCCCAACAGACCGAGCCGCCGCTCATTCCCCCGACCATAACGCCTGTGCCACGGCGGCCGTGCTGGCGGGGCCGCGAGCGCCCGTCGCGCGCGCATCGCATCGGGACTGGCGGTGATGGCCTGCAAGGGAGTATGGGTCCCGCCACATACGCCCCCGGAACGGCCGGCTCCGCGCGTGGTGACCTCAGGAGTGGAAGCAGGTGGTGATGACAGGCCCCAGCGACAAGGGAGAGCGGCTCTGGCCGTGGGTGCGCGCGGCGGGAGGAGGCCCCACGCTGCCGCTCTTCCAGCGCCTTGGCGACCGCGTCACCTGCGGCGTGGAGGATGGCTTCACTGTGTGCGTTCCCTCCCGGGACAGCGACTTCCGCGAGGCCTTGAAGCGCGCGCCTCCGGCTCCCTTCCTCCAGCCCCTCCCCGCTTCCGCGGGCCCGTCTCCCTGAGTCCGACGCCCATGAGCTTCCAGCCCCCCGTCACCCCCGCGTCCGAAGTCCCCACGGCCCTCAGCGGGCATGGCTACGCCGTGCTCACCCGCGACGGCCTCTGCGAGCTCGCAGGCATCGACTCGCCCGCGCTGGACGCACTGCGGCCATCCTGGAACGAGCTGCCGCTGGATGGCTTCCTCCGGGATGGTGGCCGCTACCGCTCACGACGGCACTCCTGCTTCATCGTGGACGGCGCCTCGGTGACGCAGGTGCCTCACCGCGCGCACTGGCAGCCCGTGGAATACAACGCGCTTCACGGCGGCATGGAGCGCTGGTTCGAGCCCGTGCAGCCCGACATCGTGTCCCAGCCGGTGTGGGCGGGGCTGATTCGCGGCATCGCCGCGTGCTGCTCCCAGCTCAAGGGCGAGCGCCCCTGGTACGTCGAGGCCCACCAGTTCCGCATCGACACCACCGACGGTATCGGCCGGCCCACACCCGAGGGCGCGCACCGGGATGGCGTGGACTTCGTGGCGGTGCTGCTCGTGGGCCGCGAGGGCATCAAGGGCGGTGAGACGCGCGTCTTCGAAGGCGACGGTCCCAACGGCCTGCGCTTCACGCTGACGGAGCCCTGGTCCGCGCTGCTGCTGGATGATGAGCGCGTGATTCACGAGAGCACGCCCATCCAACCGCAGGGAGACACCGGCTACCGGGACACGCTGGTACTCACGTTCCGGGCCGGGGGGTTCCAGGGCCCCGCGTAGCGTCCGGGAGCGCCGCTGCTCGCTCCAGGACACGTGCATCTCCGGTCCACGTGCTTGCCTGACACACGCGCGCGGGCGAGCGGGGTGCGTGCGTTGACTATCGGCCAGAGGCTGTCCTGGCACATCATCCTGCGTTACACCGGCAGGGGCGTTGTCGTGAACGTCCGCTTCGCGGTGGCCGAAACGGAGCTCCCCCTCCCGTTCAGCCTCGAGATGGGCTTCTCTACTGAGGTTGTGACGACCGCTGGCCGCATCCCGCTGTTCGAGAACGTGCGAGGCATCCTCATCACCCTGGTGGTGATGGGGCATGCGCTCGAGCCCCTGCTCGGCCGGGAGCCGCTCGCGAAGGCGCTCTACTCCGGCCTGTACCTGTTCCACATCCCCGCCTTCGCGTTCCTCTCCGGCCACCTGTCCCGCGCGGACAGCGGGCCCCGTGCGCTGAGCGCCATCGCCTGGGGGCAGCTCGCGCCGCTGGCCGTGTTCCAGGTGCTGTACGTCACCTTCGACGCGTGGGTGCTCGGCCGGGGCTGGAGTTCCCACTGGCTGGTGCAGCCGTATTGGCTGCTGTGGTTCCTGCTGAGCCTCGGGTGCTGGCGGCTGATGCTGCCCCTGCTCCTCCGCCTGCCCAAGCCGCTGATGTGGGCCGTAGCGCTGGCGCTCGTCGCGGGCCTGCTCCCCTGGGTGGGCTACCTGTTCGGCCTGTCGCGGACGTTCGTGTTCCTGCCCTGCTTCGTCGCCGGTCACCTGACGCGAAGGGAGTGGCTGCTGGCCCCTCGAAACACCCGAGGCTGGCGCTTCGTGCTCGCGGCGTCCCTGGCCGTGGGCCTGGGCGCATGCATCGGGGCGGTGGCCATGGGTGCCCTGCCCGCGCCCGCGCCACAGTGGCTCTACGGGAGCAGCGGCTACGCGGTGCTCGGTGCCACGGCGCTCACAGGCATGGCGGCGCGCGCGGCGCTCTTCTGCGGTGCACTGGCGCTGACATGGGCACTCTTCACGCTCAGCCCGCGTCAGGAAAGCACGCTCACGCGGCTGGGTGGACGGAGCCTGGCGCCATTCCTCCTGCACGGCTTCGTCGTGCGAGCCGCCGAGCACGTGGGCGCGTACGCGTTCCTCCAGGGGCCCGTGGGCGTCGCCCTCGCGCTGGGCGCGGGGGCGCTGCTCACCGTGCTGCTGGGCCAGCCTTCCGTCGTCCAGGCCACGCGCCCGCTGTGGGAGCCTCGGCGGCTCTTCCAGCGGAAGCGTGACGCCGTGCCGGGCCTGGGGCGCTGAGCGGGCCTACTTCTTCCCGGAGTCCAGCTTCACGCCCTCGCGCTTGGCGTAGATGTACGCCTCCACGGCGCGCATCCGCGGGTCACCATCCGCCAGCGGCCTGCCGCGCGCCGGGTTCTCGATGCACCCGTTGATCATGTCGCGCACCAGCGCCACGCGGCCCAACTGCACCTGGTATGCGGTGAGCGCCTTCGAGTCGTCGGTGAGGAAGCGGTCGAACCGGGCGTTGCCGGAGTACAGCGTGCGCTCGAAAGCGGCGATGCCGTCGCCAGGTCGTCGACGTTCACCTCGCTGCCGAAGACCCTCTGGAAGTCCCTCATGTACTCCGGCTGGAACGGACAGCTTCCACAGCACCGCGGACACGCCCGGTGGCAGGTCGGCGGGCGGAGGCGCCGCTTCCTTCGCGGCCGCGGGGAATCGAGACGCCGGGCCAAGCCAGCTCTTTCCAGAAACCACCACTATTCCCGCGCCGCGGTCCAGATTGTGTTCGCCCTTGCGTGGGCTGCCGAACATCCCGGGCGCGTGCATCTTTCGCGAAAGGAGGGCGTCATGTGGGACCCAGGAGAGCTGCGCGAGGGCATGGCCGTGAGGGACGAGCACGGGCGGAGGCTCGGCACGGTGGTGCATATCGGAGACACGCACTTCGAGCTGGAGCAGGGCTGGCCGCCCAGCCGCGACTTCATGGTGAGCTTCCACCTGGTGGCGCGGGTGGACCATGGTGAGGTGTTCCTCCACCCCGGCCATGGCGCCACCGTCCCCACGGAGGACGAGATGCCCGACAGCGGCGCGTACATCTGACGGCTAGCGTCCGGGCAGGCGCAGGTCGCGGGAGCTGAAGAGCAACCCGGACGCCGTCGCTGGCGCGAGCACGGCCAGGGCGATGATGGCCCCGTCCAGCGGGCTCCGGGCGAGCGGCACGTTGTAGGTGACGGCCTGGACGAACGTCAGACACGCGTCCGCCGCCGTCAGCCCGCCCAGCACCGTGGCCAGGGAGTCCCGCCAACGCCGCACCAACGAGAAGAGCCCCACCGTCAGGCCCACGTCGAACACCACCCACGCCCACTGCACCTGGACGGACGGGAACCAGCGCGCCGTGGAGGGCAGCGCCAGCAGCGCGGTCCACGGAACGAGCAGCACGGCGAGCGCGTGCACCAGCAGGCGCGGACGCCGCAGCAGCGTGGCGATGCCGAAGCGCAACAGGCCGCCCTGCGCGAAGGCCCGCAGCGCGTCGTACACCGCCGCCAGCCCACCCCGGGGCTCAGGATAGGACAGATGGATGGGCACCCAGGCGTCGGGGCGGAACTTCCCCTTGAAGGCGCGCAGGCCCTCGAAATCGAAGAGCGGCCGGCCGCACGCCCGCGCCAGTCGCAGCCATGGCCGCACGGGCCCCGCGAGCGGCGCCAGTCCCAGCGTCACGTAGCGCCGCCCGGTGGCGGTGGCCGCGCGCATGGCCGCGTCCACCAGCGCCTCCGCGGTGCCATTGGGCGCCTCCGGGTCCCGGAGCAGGTCCTGGAGGAACCAGCCTTCGCGGGCATACACGGGCGACACCGACAGGAAGCCCACCACCTCGCCCTCCACCTCCGCGACGAAGGCATGCCGCTCGCTCGCGAAGGCGTGGGGACGAAGCTGGACCAGGAAGCCCATGGGCGCCATGCGACGGGACGCCAGCCAGCGCGCCTTGAGCAACTCCACCGCTCGCCGCGTGGGGTGCAGCGGGTCTCCCAGCTCCGTGACGGGCACCTCGCGGACCTTCACGCCTCGCACGCGAGCGCGGCGAAGCTGCTCACGCAGGCTGCGGCTGCCCCGCACCACGTCGTCCCAGTGGGCCGGGTCCCAGACGGGCTGCTCGCCGATGGGCAACGACGCCATGGGGGCCAGCTCCATGAAGCGCGGCTCGGTGGCGAAGAAGCACACGCGCCGGTCCACTGCTCGCGCGGCCACGCGGAAGCCCTCCGCCACCGAAGCCAGCCGCTCCGGCGCGGCGATGGGCGCCCCGGCCGCCACCCAGGCACCGCCCGTGTCCACGTACGCCACGCACGCGTCGCCCGCCGGGTCGAACCAGTACCGGAAGCCGGGCTGCAGCACCTGGAACGAGGTGGCGTTCCAACCGTACCGGCGCAGCAGCGCCAGCACCTGCTCGCGTGGCTCCGGGCAAGCCGGGGCCTTCTCTTGAGAACGTCCTTCCACGCGCGGTAGAAGGTATGTGCCCCGCCCCGTGGACGGCAAACGAGAACACCGCCGCGCGACTGGGTCATCGTCAGCAACACGGTGGCCCGCTCCGGCCTCGCCCTGCCCCAGCTCACCCAGCCCTTCCCCAGGCTGGGCGGCGCGCTGGAGGCCGGCGGCCTGTAGCCAGCAGCGGGCGCGGGTGGGAAGCTTGTGCCGGACCGGCGCACCGTGACCTTCGCCTACTACGACACCCTCACCCCCGCCCAGCAGCGCGTCTACCGGATGAGTGACTCGGTGAGCGCGCTCCGGCTCCGCGAGCCGCGGACGCTGGAGCCCCTGGTGGCCGCGCTGCGCGAAGCCCTGGCCACGGGCCGGCAACCGGAGACCGAGCACGCCACCGCCCGGCTGAGCGACGCCCTCTGCGAGCGGCTGGACCTGTTCGCGCCGCGGGTGGAGGTGCTGGAGGTCCGCCCCTCCTCCACCACCGGCGAGCTGCACGGCATGTACACCCTGGAGCGGGGCCGTCGCCCTCGCATCCAGCTGTGGATGCGGACCGCGAAGCACGCGCGGGTGGTGGCCTTCCGCACCTACCTGCGCACCCTGCTGCACGAGCTGTGTCACCACCTGGACTTTCTTCTGCTGGAGCTGCCAGCTTCCTTCCACACGGAAGGCTTCTTCCAGCGGGAATCCAGCCTCTTCCACCAGCTGGTGCCCCGCCCGGCCCGGCCACGGCGTTCCGGGGCCAGGAAGGGTGTGACGGCGGACACCCCTGACATAAGTCCAGGCAGGCGGCGGCGCGGAGGCTAGATTCCGCGTCCCTATGGCGCATCCGACCGAAGACAAGAACTTCCGCCTGCCGACCTCCATCCGTCCCCGCCGCTACGCGGCCACGCTGACCCTGGACCTGGACGCGAAGTCCTTCTCCGGCCAGCAGACCATCGACCTGGACGTGGCGGCGCCGTCGAACGAAATCATCCTGCACGGCATCGCCCTGGAGCTGAGCGACGTGACGTTCCGCGCCGGTGGCCAGCAGCGCAAGCCGGCCTCCATCCAGCCCGCGCAGGCGAGCGAGACGGTGGTGCTCCGCTTCGATGAAGCGCTGCCCACGGGCGCCGCGTCGCTGGACGTCGCGTGGACGGGGCGCTTCACGGAAGGGCTGCGCGGCCTGTACCAGGCGGGCAAGGTGGCGGCCACCCAGTTCGAGGCCGCCGACGCGCGCCGACTCTTCCCCTGCTTCGACGAGCCCGCCTTCAAGGCGCGCTGGGCCCTCACCGTCCGCGTGCCGCAGGGGCTCACCGTGCTGGGCAACGGCCCGGTGGTGAAGGACACGCAGGAGGGCAACCTGCGCGCGGTGACGTTCCAGGAGACGGAGGTGCTCAGCAGCTACCTCATCGCCCTGGTGGTAGGCCCGCTGGTGGGCACGGACGCGCAGGACGTGCAGGGCGTGCCGGTGCGGACCTGGGCGCTGCCGGAGAAGGCGCACCTGACGCGCTTCGGCCAGGACGTGGCGCTGGCGGTGCTGCCCAGGCTCCAGGACTACTTCGGGCTGCCGTATGCCTTCACCAAGGTGGACCAGGTGGGCATCCCCGACTTCGAGGCCGGCGCCATGGAGAACGCCGGCCTGATTACCTACCGCGAGGTGGCGCTGCTGCTGGACCCGGCCACCGCGCCGCTGTCGGTGAAGAAGCGCGTGGCGGAGGTGGTGACGCACGAGCTGGCGCACCAGTGGTTCGGCAACTGGGTCACCATGGTGTGGTGGGACGACCTGTGGCTCAACGAGGCGTTCGCCACGTGGATGGCCTTCAAGATTGTCGACCAGTGGCGCCCCGAGTGGCGCATGTGGCTGGACTTCGACGCGCACCGCGCCAGCGCGCTGCACCTGGACGCGCTCAAGTCCACGCACCCCATCCACGGCGAGGTGCGCAACGCGGGCGAGGCCGGTGAGAGCTTCGACGCGATTACGTACGAGAAGGGCGGCGCGGTGCTGCGGATGATTGAGGGCTTCCTCGGGGAAGACCCCTTCCGCGAAGGCATCCGCCAGTACATGCGCAAGCACGCGCGCGCCAACGCGGTGAAGGAAGACTTGTGGAATGCGCTGGGCGACGCCGCGAAGCAGCCGGTGGAGGAGCTGGCCACCGCGTGGGTGGGCCAGAGCGGCTTCCCGTTGGTGACGGCGACGCTGAACGGGCGCGGGCTGTCGCTGTCGCAGCGGCGCTTCTACAGCGAGCCCGGTGTGCAGAGCGGTGAGGTGTGGCCGGTGCCGGTGGTGCTGCGCTACGAGGACAGCACCGGCGTGCGCGAGCAGCGCGTGCTGCTGCGGGACGCCCAGGCCACGGTGAAGCTGGAGGGCGAAGGCGCAGTGAAGTGGCTGACGGCCAACGCGGGCTCCACCGGCTTCTACCGGGTGGCCTACGACAAGCCGGGCCTGGAGAAGCTGGCGACGAACCTGAAGTCGCTGGCCCCCTCCGAGCGCACCGCCCTGCTGGCGGACCAGTGGGCGCTGGTGCGCGCGGGCCAGGCGTCGGTGGCGGACCTGCTGGACCTGGTGGGCCGCTTCGGTGACGAGGAGGACGACTCCGTCCTGGACGAGCTGGTGGGCCGGCTGGCCTACATTGAAGGCCGGCTGACGGACGGCGAGGACCAGGTCCGCTTCCGAGCGTGGGTGGAGAAGCTGCTGGGGCCCGGGCTGAAGAAGCTGGGTTGGCAGTCCGCGCCGAACGAGGCGGACCCGGTGAAGCTGCGGCGCGCGTCGCTGGTGCGCGCGGTGGGTGGCCTGGCGCGCAGCCAGGACGCGCTCACCGAGGCCCGGCCTCGCGTGGAGCGCATGCTCCTGGGACAGCGGGACGCGCTGGAGCCCAACCTGCTGGACGCCGCGGTGGGCATGGTGGCGCGCGCGGGCGACGCGGCGCTCTTCGACACCTTCCTCCAGAAGATTCCGTCCGAGCCCGACCCGGCCACGCAGCGCCGCTACCTCATGGCGCTCACCGCCTTCGAGGCCCCGGAGCTCACCGAGCGCGCGCGCGGGCTGCTCTACACGGACACGGTGAAGACGCAGGACGTGGCCAGCTTCGTGGCGGGGCTGCTGGGCAACCGCGTCGGTCGCGACGCGTGGTGGGCGCAGATGCGCACGCAATGGAAGGACGTGGTGGCCCGCACCGGCGGCGCCCCCATGCTGCTGCGCCGCATCGTCGAGGCCATGGGCATGCTGCGCACGCGCGAGCACCTGGAGCAGATGCAGGCCCTGCTCAAGGCCCAGCCCATCCCCGAGGCGCAGCAGGCCACGGCGCAGACGCTGGAGCGGCTGTCCCAGGATGTGGCGCTGCGTGAGCGCTGCATGCCCGAGGTCTCCGCGTGGCTGAAGCGCCAGCCGTGAAGACGACGCTGACAGAAGCGAGCCTCTCGGGTGTGCGGGAGGCCCTGCGGCGGGCCAACGCGGGGTTCGAGCGCGCCTACCCGGGGGACTCGACCCAACGGCAGCCGGTGCACGTGGTGTACGGCGGCGCGCACCTCTTCCGGGCGGAGACGGCCCGGAAGCTGGGCGGCATCGCGCTGAACACGCTCAAGTCGTACGCACCGGATGCGCCCGTGCTGGCCCACGGGCTGGGACTGCCCCAGCGCGGCCGCTTCGCCCAGCGCGTCTACGCGCGCGTGGTGGCCAAGCTGGAGCGCGAGCCGGTGGAGGACCTGCGCATCGACTTCGAGGACGGCTACGGGCACCGCTCCGACGCGGAGGAGGACGGGCACGCCGTGTCCGCCGCGGAGGAGATGGCGCGCGGGCTGGCCCAGGAGCTGCTGCCGCCCTTCATCGGCATCCGGGTGAAGTCCTTCACCGAGGAGCTGTTCGACCGCGCCACGCGCACGTTGGATTTGTTCCTCACCACGCTGCTGGAGCGCTCGGGTGGGAAGCTGCCGCCCGGCTTCGTCGTCACGCTGCCCAAGGTGTCGCTGCCGGAGCAGGTGGCGACGCTCGCTCGCGTCCTGGAGGTGCTGGAGACGCGGCACGGGCTGCCGGTGGGCACGGTGGGCATCGAGCTGATGGTGGAGACACCCCAGGCGCTCTTCGACCCGCAGGGCCGGCTGCACCTGCCCACGCTGGTGGCCGCGAGCGCGGGCCGCTGCACCAGCGTCCACCTGGGCGTGTACGACTACACCGCCGCGCTGGGCGTCAGCGCGCATGCACAGACGATGCTGCACCCCGCCTGCGACTTCCTGCGGGATTTGGTGCAGGTGTCGCTGGCGGGCACGGGCATCCGGCTGGCGGATGGCGCCACCAACGTCATGCCGGTGCCACCGCACCGGGCGAAGGAGGACGAGCCGCTGCTGCCCACCGAGCGCCGGGAGAACATGGAGGCGGTTCACCGGGTCTGGCAGTTGTCGTACCGGCACATCCGGCACTCGCTGGAGCGGGGCTGGTACCAGGGGTGGGACTTGCACCCGGGCCAGCTCCCCGTGCGCTACGCGGCGGTGTATGCGTTCTTCCTGGAGGGGCTGGACGCGGCCTCGCGCAGGCTCAGGGCCTTCATGGAGAAGGCCGCGCAGGCCACGCTGGTGGGAGACGTCTTCGACGACGCGGCCACCGGGCAGGGCCTGCTCAACTTCTTCCTGCGGGGCCTGAGCTGCGGCGCGCTCACCCAGGACGAGGTGCTGGCCGCGGGCCTCACGCTGGAGGAGCTGCGCAGCCGCTCCTTCCGCGACATCGTCGCGTCACGCCGCGCCCAGGCCACTTCCGGCTAGGCCGCGGCTCCAGGCTTCGTCATGCGACGTCTCGCGCTCCTGCTGTGTTTCTCCTCCGCCTGTGCCGGGCCGTCCGTGACGACGGTCCGGCCGGAACCCTCCGTGCCGCAAACGCCCGCCGCGCCAGCAAGGCCCCCACCCCCGCCGACCGGCCCTTTCGCGCGCGAGTTGGCTCCGCTGCCCAAGCAGCGCGTGACGTCCACGGAGGGCATCTTCACGGCCGAGGTCGAAGCCGTGGCGGCGCCCAAGCTGACGCGGCACGAAGGCTCCACGCGCCTGGAGATTCCCCTGGGCACGGAGGCGCCGCTGAGCTGCTTCGTGTACGAGCGCCCCATCGACGCGGCGGGCGCGGTGCTCGCGGTGGCGAAGGCGGTGCAGGGCTACAAGGGCGTCACCGTGCGGAGCCTGACTCCCACGGACGTCTCCGTCGTCGCGGGTGCGCCGGTCATGTTCGTGGACGTGGACTATGAAGTGGCCACGTCCGGCGACAGTGTGGGCGCGGGCAGGCTGAAGCTGATGGTGAGCGCGAGCCCCGAGCTGCCCCTGCTCTGCGCGCATGACGAGCCCGGCTACGCGCGCACCTTCCAGCGCATCACGACGGGCATGGCCTCCACGCTCCAGGTGCCGGGCCATCCTCGGGCGCCCGCGCCCATGGCGGAACTTCGGGTGCTGAAGCTGGATGGCCGGCTCGCGGGCTTCGACTGGCGCACCGGGCGGAGCTTGGACGGTGGCGCGCAGCGCACGGAAGCATCCTCGAGCTTGCTGCTACCAGGGGCCTCGAATGGCCCACGCGCGGAGGACCGCACCGTCACCACCATCACGGATGACGCGGGCGAACTATTGGAGCAGCGCCACGCCCATGCCGAGAACGGAAGCCTCACGCTCCAGGTGACGCTCCGGCGGGAGCGGCAGCCCAAGCCCCCTCCAAGCGCGACGCCCACCAGGGTGTATCGCTATGAGGGACGGCAGGGCACCCGGCCGCTGAAGGGAACGTTCACGTCGAAGCGAGGACTCGCCACCCAGGCGATGGTCCGCATGGGCGTGCGCGAAGGGCTGCTCACGGGCGAAGCGTCCGAAGTGTCCTTCGACGTCTACCGTCCGGCGGAGCTGCTCTCCGGGCCCACGGAGGTCGTGCTGCGCCGGGCGCCCTCCGCCGGGCCACGAGCCCTGACCGTCACCATGGGTGCAACCAGCGAGGAGGCACGGGCCAACGCGAGCGGCGCATTCGAGTGGACCGAGCGCATCCTCCCGGAGGGCCGCCTCACGTCCGAACTCGTCCACACCGTCCCACCGCCCTGAAGCAAACGCCTGGACGCTTCAGGCGCGGCGCGCAGCACAACCGAGCGAAGAAGGACTCCCGCGTCACTTCATCCACGCCAAGCCACCGCGAGCAGCAGCGCGTTGGAGGAAACGGCGCGTGTCCTCCAAGCGCACCGCAGGCGGGGCGGACACCTCACCAGAGCATGTCCTGGTCCTCGGTGACGCCGGGGACGTTGGACAACTCCAGCGTGCGGCTCCCCACGCGCACCGTGCCGTTGAAGAAGCCCACCGGCTGCGCGAAGTGGCTCACGACGAGGCGCACGTTCCGGTCCTCGCGGTGCACATGAAGGGGCTGGAAGCGCAGGTCCACCGCGCCATCCACCGTCGCCAGACGCCACGGCGCCATCAGGTCCTTCGCGTCGTATTCGAAGCGGGCGCGCGCCAGCGGGTACAGCTTGTCCCCCAGCCACAGCGCGTTCTCGTTGGCGTCCGCGTTGCCCTCGTTGAAGCCCTCCACGAGGTTGATGCCCACCGGCATGCCGTCCGCCAGCCGCCCCGCCGCGAAGGCCCAGCGCCACGCGGTGTGCCGCGCCAGGTAGCCCTGCGTGTAGTCCATGCCGCCCACGCCTCCGTCCAACCGGAAGCGCTTCCCGCCTGCCTCCAGGCTGCCGAAGGTAAGCAGGCCGTTGCTCTTCATGGTGACGTTCACCAGCCCGTCACCCTCCACCGGCGCCACCACCGTGAGCGCGGGAGGACCGCCGGCCACCATCAAGTCGCCCTCCCACTGGAAGGACTGGAGGCTTCCGGTGCGCAGCCGGCTGACGTCCACCGCCACCCGGTAGCGCTCGTCGTCCTCGCCGCGCTGCACCGACAGCCGTCCGCCCAGCGTGCGGAAGGAGGCCTTGAGGCCCTGACCGGGCTTGTCGCCCAGCTCCACCATGGGGCCGGGCGTGCCCAGGAAGCTCACGTCACACAGCGGCTTGCGCTCGCGCAAGTCCAGGGCCACCGCGAAGGCGCTCGACGTGTAGCCCAGGTCCACCACCGCGCAGAGCGCGGCGACCTCGGGCGTGGCCGCGAAGGTGTAGTGCCAACGCTTGCGCTTCAGCAGACGCGTGGTGCGGCCCGGGGCCCACTGCCCTTGCAGGCGCGGCAGGTCCACTTCGGGCAGCTCACCCTGGTAGGTACCGAATCGGGGCTCCCCCCCGGAGGTGGCCACGGACACTGGCGCGGGAGGGAACAAGGCATCTTGCTCTGGCTTCATCTGGCCCCATTGGAAGGCAAAGGCGCGTGGCTGTCATGTCAGGCCGCCGCCCAAGCGCCACCCGCCGACAGTGACACCTGAGAGGTTGTGCGGAGCGTAACGCAACAGCGGCGCGCTGGGGACCCTCTCGTCAGCCCCGGCCGAAGACGATGCGCTCCTGGGTCAACAAACGAGCGGTGACCGCCAGCGACAACACCGTGAGCAGGATGCTGGACGCGCCAGCGATGAGGAACGGCAGCGCGCCCATCGGCTCACCGCGCATCACCTCGCCCGCGAGCACCTCCTGGCCCAGCACCGGCACCGCGAACATCCACATCTTCGGCTGGAGCGGCGACAGGGCCAGCACCATGCCCGGCAGCATGGGCACCACCATCAGGAGGGACAGGTACGTCTGCGCTTCCTTGAAGGAGCGTGCATAGGTGGACACCCACACCTGCACGGCGGAGGCGGCCAGGGCCAGCGGCAGCACGGCGGCGGCCATGCCCAGGGCGGCGGGCGCGTCGAAGCGGGCCTTCACCCCCAGGTCCTCCAAGGGCACGCGCCGCACCACCAGCATGTAGGCCACCAGCGTAATCAGCACCGCCGCGACGGCCATGACCACGGTGGCCAGCCACTTGCCCGTCACCACCGCGCTCCGGGGTGCCGGGTTGAGCAGCAGGGGCTCCAGCGAGCCGCGCTCGCGCTCACCCGCCATGGCGTCGCTGGCCACCTGCATGCCGCCCGCGAAGGCGGCGATGACCAGGAAGAGCGGCACCATGTTGAGCAGCCCCGCCGCGGTACGCTCCGGCGTGGACAGGTCCGCCTCCTGCACCCGCACGGGAATGGCCAGGTCCGGCGAGACGCCACGCGCATAGAGGCGCTGGTTGCCCAGCATCTGGGCATACGCCTCCAGCAGCCCCCGCGCGCGCAGCACCGACTGGCGCGCGGACTGGCGCGAGCTGTCCACCACGAGCTGCACCTCGGCGGTGCGCCCGGCGGAGTACGATTCGGCGTAGTCGTCCGGCACCACCAGCACCGCGTCCAGCGAGCCCGCCCGGATGCGCGACTCGTAGTCCTCCGGCGCCTCTTCCAGCTGCGCGCCGTAGCGCTCCAGAAAGGCCATCAGGCTGGGGGCGTGCTCCCGCCCCACCACCGGCAACGCCAGCGGCCGGTCCTGCCGGTACCAGGAGGCCAGCAGGTTGAACATCACCATGAACACGACGGGGCCAATCAGCGGCCACATCAACGCGGTGAGCACCGAGCGCCTGTCGCGCAGGTGGTCCTTCAGCTCCTTGCGGAAGACGGCGAAGGACAGCCCGCTCATTGCATCAACCCCTGGTCCGTGCCGATGGTGGCCACGAAGGCCTCCTCCAGGCTGTCCTTGCCGGTGCTCGCGCGCAGCGCATCCGGCGTCCCGTCCGCCACCACCCGCCCGTGCGCCACCACCACGATGCGGTCACACAGCGCGGCCACTTCCTGCATCACGTGGCTGGAGAACACCACGCACCGGCCTTCATCCTTCAGCCGCCGCAGCAGCGTGCGCACCGAGCGCGTGCTCATGACGTCCAGCCCGTTGGTGGGCTCGTCCAAGAGCACGTTGCGAGGCCCGTGCACCAGCGCCCGCGCCATGGCCACCTTCACGCGCTGGCCCTGGCTGAAGCCCTCCGTGCGACGGTCCGCGATGTCCCGCATGTCCAACAGGTCCAGCAGTTCGTCCACGCGCTTGTCCAGCGTGGCGCCAGACAGGCCGTGCAGCTCGCCGTAGTAGCGCGCGTGCTCGCGGGCGGTGAGGCGCGGATAGAGGCCACGCGCGTCCGGCAGCACGCCCAGCGCCCGCCGGGCATCCTGCGGCCGCTGCACCACGTCCACGCCGTCCACCAGCGCGGTGCCGCGGTCCGGCCGCACCAGCGTGTAGAGCATGCGCATGGTCGTCGTCTTGCCAGCGCCGTTGGGGCCCAGCAGGCCGGTGATGACGCCGTCCTCCGCCGTGAAGGACACGTCCTCCACCGCCGTCACCTTCTTGCCAAAGCGCTTGTGCAGGTTCCTGGCTTCAATCATGGCGCGCGCGTCCTCACGGCACCGGGCCGGCGAAGGAGGTGAAGAAGGGGGGACGGGTGAGCTTGGCGCCGCACGCGGACGACAGCCCCTCCACGCTCCCTTGGGTCAGCAGGTCCACCATCAGCGTGCGCGCGCAGTCCGCGCCCATCGTGTTGTGGCCCACGCCGGGCACCACCACGTGCAAGCTGTTGGAGAGCGTGCGCTTCGCCTCCTCGGCCCACCCGGGCGGCGTCACCGGGTCCAGTTCGCCCGACAAGAGCAGCGTGGGCACCGACGACACCACCGGCTCGCGGTAGCCCTGGGGCAGGCTCCCACGCGGCCAGTCCGCGCAGACGGAGAGCACTTCCCGGCCCATGGTCGGACCGAACCAGGTGCCCTGCGACTCGCGCACCAACGCCGCCTCGTCGTAGAAGGGCGCGTCCTCCGCGCACACGACGGCGAAGTAGAGGCCATGGCTCACCGTGCGTCCCAGGTTCTCCGTCAGGCCCACGCTGAGCGCGACGAAAGGGGACCAGTCTCCCTGCGTGGCCCGGTCCAGCATCAACGGCACCAGGGAGGACATCTCCGGGCTGTAGAGCTGCGCGAAAAGCTGCGCCAGGAAGGCGCGACGCGACAGGACGACCTCCTCCAACACACCGGTGCGCGGGTGCGCCACCTGGGTGCGCGCGGGCGTGGTCTCCAGCGTCGTCAGCAACGCCTCCGTCCTGGACCGCAGGTTCGGATACGCCTGGGTACACGCCGCGTCCGCCTCGCAGTTCGCCAGCAGCCGGTTCAGCGCCTGCTGCGCGTCGCGGGGCGCGAACAGCGGCAGGTACAACCCCATGGGCGCCACGCCGTCCAGGATGGCGGTCCGCACGCGCTCCGGGTGCTGCCGCATGTACACGAGCGCCGCGCGCGTGCCGTAGGACACGCCCCAGAGGTTGAGCTTCTCGTAGCCCAGCGCCTCGCGGACCTCGTCCAGGTCATCCATGGCGACGGGCGTGGTGTAGTGGCGCACGTCCGCGTCCCAGCCCTCGCGGCACTTGCGCACCTCCTCCGCCGCCTTGCCTTCCTCGAGCCTCGAGGACAGACCGTCCTCCGGCGAGTCCGTCTTGCAGTTCAGCGGATTCGAGTCCCCCGTGCCCCGCTGGTCCACCAGCACGATGTCGCGCTTGCGGCGGATGCGCTCCACCGCCATCAACACCTGCGTCGAGCGCGACGCTGACTGGCCCGGTCCACCCGCCAGCAGCACCAGCGGGTCCGGCTGCGGCTGCGCCGCCAGCGCCGGCACCACCACCACGCGAAGGGGAATCTTGCGGCCCGTGCGAGCGGCCCGGTCCTCGAAGACCTCGTAGGTCCCACACTGGGCCTGCGTGGCCAGCCCCTCCAGGCGGCAGGGCTTCAACGACAGCGTTCGCCGCTCCGCGGGGTCCTGGTTGCTCTTGGAACAGGACACCGATGCCGCAGCCAGTAGCCCCAGGGCCAGCAAGGCGCGCCAGGGCGGAAGATGGGAGGAGATGTGTGCACGGACCCCGGGCAAGGGTGCCTCCATCTGGGTACGGGAGGCACCTCACATACCACCTCTACGGCATTGCATTGAATCCCGCGCGGAGCAGGTGCGTCCGGTGATACGCCCATGCCCACCATGAAACGTGCCCTTCTCCTCCTGGCCGTCCTTGGACTCACCACGCTCAGTGGCTGCGCCGCCTTGCAGAAGATGCTGAAGGGGGCTTTCAAGAAGCCCACCCTCTCCTTCAAGACGGCCCGGCTCGCGGATGCGTCCTTGTCCGACGCCACCATCAACCTGGTCTACGAGCTGAACAACCCCAACGGCTTCGGGTTGAACCTGGCCGAGGTGGACTACGCCTTCTTCGTGGAGGGCAAGCAGGTGGTGGCCGGCAAGCCACGCTCGGGGCTGGCGCTCAAGGCCAACGGCAAGAGCGAGCTCGTCTTCCCCGCCAACGTGAAGTTCGCGGACATCGTCCCCGTGCTGGAGACCTTCCTCAAGCAGGACAAGGCCGCCTTCAAGGCCCAGGGCACGCTGGGCGTGAAGACGCCCATCGGCGTGCTGAGCTTCCCGCTGGCGAAGGAGGGCACCTTCGAGGTCCCCAAGATTCCGCAGGTGTCCTTCCAGGCGCCGCGCATCAAGGACATCACCCTGTCCGGCGCCACCGTGGAATTCCCGTTGTCCATCACCAACCGCAACAGCTTCCCGCTACCGGTGGCCGGCATCACCGGCGCGCTGAAGGTGGCGGGCGCGGATGTGGGCACGCTGTCCACCGGAAACCTGGGCAAGCTGGACGGCAGCGGGACGAAGCAGGTCACCCTGCCCCTCACCATCAACTTCGCTCGCGCGGCGAACGCGGCCTTGGCCCTGCGCTCGGGCGGAAATGCGCAGGTTCGCCTGGACGGCAAGCTCACCTCGGAATCCCAGAGCGTTCCCCTGAGTCTCAATCAGCTCGTCAATTTCGTTAAGTGACGCCTGCCTGCACTGCGGGCAGGGGAACTGAACACAGGGTTGTCCCAGGGCGCCTCAGACGTTACGGTGGGGCGTCCTTGCCGCTTTTCCAAGGTCGAGACACACATGCGCCGCATCCTCTTCAAGTCGAAAATCCACCGCGCGACCGTCACCCAGGCTGACCTGGATTACGAAGGGTCCGTCACCATCGACCGCGACCTGCTTCGCGCCGCCGACATCGTGGAGAACGAAAAGGTCGCGGTCTGGAACATCACCCAGGGCACGCGCCTGGAGACCTACGCGCTGGAAGGCGAGGCCGGCAGCGGCGTCATCTGCATCAACGGCGCGGCGGCGCACCTGAACAAGCCGGGCGACCTGGTCATCCTGGCCACCTTCGCGGAAGTGGAGGAGGCCGAGGTGGCGAACTGGAAGCCCACCGTGGTGTTCGTAGACAAGGACAACCGCGTGGTGCCCGGGCAGACGAAGGAGATTCCGGGCCCGCAGCGCCGGTCGGCCTGACGTCTCGCGCCGCGGTGTCCCGCTGGCTGCTTTGCCCCATCGAACGCCTTTTGCCATGCTCCACCCATTCTTAAAGGGTGGGGTCATGGGCCCCGGAGGAGTCGATACGATGAGGCGGTCGTGGGTGAGCGCTGGCGCGCTCTCGCTGGTGCTGACAGGTTGTACGGGCACGGGGGCCTTCCGTCCGGATCCGAACAACGACGACCCGCTCTACGGGGTCATCCCTGTCGTGAAGGCGCCGCCGCAGAGCCGGTGCGAAGCGCTGGGCGAGTCCTCCGCGCGAGGCTCGTGTGATGACGCCCTCTACCTGGCCACCGAGTACACCCGCCGGCTTTCGGTGGGTGATGAGATCTGCCTCGAAGGTGGCTACGGCGAAGACCCGGGCTCGGCGTGCAGGGCGCGCGCGGCCATCATCGACACCTCTCCCAACCAGGTGAAGCTGGAGGTGCGCGGTCCGAAGCCGGACTCGCGCTGGTTCAACGTGGAGATGCGGCACGCCTGGTACGAAGAAGGCGCGCTGGTGGACCTCTACCTGTCCGAGCGGGGTTATTGAGGGATGGGTATCTACGACAGCGTGGCCGAGCGGCTGGCCTTCATGAAGAAGATGACTCCGGCGGAGCTGAAGAAGCTCGGCTCGGCGCGGCTGTCGGACATCGTCCTGCAGGAGGTGGCGCGCTCGCGTGTGCGCATCACCACCCTGGAGAAGCGCTACCCGCAGGCGTCGCCGCGGGAGCTGGCCCAGCGCATCGTGGACGAGAAGAAGAACCTCGCCAGCATGGTGGGTGGGGTGAGCGGGGTGTTCGGGCTGGTGGCGTTGCCGGCGGACCTGCTCTTCATGGCGTACCTGCAAATCATCCTGCTCACGGACGTGGCCACCCTCTACAAGGTGAACCTCAAGACGGAGCGGGCGCGCGGGGAGATGCTGGATTTGTTCGGCTACGCCAACGGCCTGGGCCCGCTGCCCCGCGCCGGTCCCAAGGTGCTGGGGAAGCTGGCCGCCATGCTGCTGGAGAAGGGCGGCATGCAGACGCTGGGGCGGGCCATGCCGCTGGTGGCCGCGCCCGTCACCGCCTACTTCAACAACCAGCACATCCAGATGGTGGGAGAGCAGGCCGTGCGCTTCTACGAGGGCTTCGACAAGGCTCACGCCAAGGCGAAGGCCCAGCGCAAGAAGGCCAGCGGCGCCTGACGGACCGCGCCCCGCACATTTCTTTCGGTGGGTCCGATATGCCTTCTGTGCCGGACCGTTGATCGCCCAGGCGGGGCCTTTGCCCCCTTGGAAGACGGGCGTTCATCGGGACTCCTCGGCCGGAGGGACGATGACGCCCGAGAGACGGAGGCGACCAGGATGTCCGAGCTCTCGGCGGAAGTGCGGGTGCAGGTGGCGCGGTTGAGGAATCTGCTCATCGACGTAGCGCGCTGCGGTGCGTTGGGCAGTCCCCTGGGTGCCCTACCCCATACCGAGCTGGACCCGATGGAGGTCCAGGCCATCTGGTGGCTGAAGGCGGAGAGCCTCCTTCCCGTCAACATCCTCGCGGAGCGGCTGGGCGGCATTGCTCCGCCCCGGCTGAGCCGGCTGCTGGACCGGTTGGAGGCCGCGCAGCTCGTCCAGCGCGAGCGCTCCGTGCGGTATGACCGGCGGCGCGTGCGGGTGAGGCTCACGGAGCAGGGCCGCGCCCTGGCGGAGCAGGCGGACTCGGTGGTTCAGGAGCGCATGGCCCGGCTGCTGATGCCGCTGGAGGGGGAACAGCGCAGCGCGCTGATGGACCTGCTGGAGGGGTGGGTGGAAGCCCTGGGCGGCAAGAACCGCGCGCCGGAGTTGGCCGCCGCCGAGGAGGGCGAGACGGATGCCCCCACGGCCGATGAGCTGGAGCCCGCCGCGGCGCCCAGGCGTACTCGCGAGGAGATGATGGCCATCATCGCCAACGCGGCCTGACGTGCGCGGCCCAGGCCCTGCTCGTGGCCATCGCCGCGAGCGGGGTCTTCCCTAGAGCTGAACGCGCACCTCGCCCCCTCGCCGGCAGGCCTCGGCGACTTCCCCTGTCCAGGGCGCGTATCCCTCCGCCTCCACCTCCAGGTGAAGGCCGAACGGCCTCACGCGCCCCAACCGCCAACGTCCCTGCGCATCCGTGAGTCCCCACGTGGGAGGGAGTGAGCCCACGTCACTGGAGGCGGTGACTCGCGCGCCGAACACCGGCTTGCGCCCATCCGTGACGAGCACCTCGCAATCGTTCCCCTCCACGTCCACCCGGAAGGTGACGGTGCCGTCCACCCTGTCCTCGCCCACGTCCGCGGCGGTGCTGCTGTAGACCTCCAGAACAGAGAAGGACACCAGCACTCGATAGCGCCCCGGCTCCAGAATGGACACGGCCATCCCATCCTCTTCCTGAATGTATGCGCCGGCGGAGGCCAGCTCCCACTGCTTCTCGTGGCGCCACCGCTGGAGGATGAACACGGGATAGGGCTTCTGGGTCCGCGCTTCTATCTGTGCCCGCATGGCGGCATCCATGCGCAGCACGAGCCAGCGGTAGGCCTTCACGCGCCACGTCACCTCGGCATCACTCACACCCGGCTCGGGCCTGAAATCGAAAGACTGCTCCGTCGCGGCCACCGGACGCCTGGAAACCGGCGACGCCACCTCGACGCGGAAGCGGGACGGCTCCCAGGACGGCAGCCCCGACACGACAAAACGCCCATCCGGCGCGAGCGGAATCTCCACGTCCTCTGGACCCAACAACCTCGCGCCTTCCGGTGGACGGAACGTTCCTTCCAGCTCCACCTTCCCCCGCAGCGTCACCGTGTCACCCACGCCCTCGGGAAAGAGCGAGCCCACGTCCAACACCACCGACTCCAAACGTCCCTCGCGCAGAGGCACCTCCACCCACCGGCTTTCCCGCCCCGCCGCGCTCCGGAGCACCAGCCTCACCGAGGGGTCCGTGGGCAATGGCAGCAACTCCAGCGACTTCCCCACGAGAAGCGGAAGCGCCACTCCGTCCGAGAGGGCGGAAGCGATGTCCGGCGCGACATGCCGAATCACGGGCAACAGTTCGCTCGCGCGCTCAGCGTCGCGAGCGTCCCGGGATACGCCACGCACCACACGAAGTGAGAACGGGCCATGCTCGGGTCGCACTCCCGCGAGCCGCACCCGCACACCGGTAGGCGCCCGGGCAGACAGCACGGCCTCCACGATGCCCGTGGTGACCCTCTCCTCGGGAACCACGTCGCCCAGCCAGAACGTTCCATCCGCTGCCCAGGCCACCACCCGGTAGAGCGGTGCCACTGGCACGAGCACCGGTCCCAACGTCCCCCCCGTCGCGGACGGCGTCACCTCCACGGGCCGCCACTCCGACACATTGGCCAGGTCCTCCAGCCGCCCAGGCCCGGCGCCCGCGCGCCCCTCGCGCTTCGACACTTCCCACATGTGCCGGTCCGCGTCGGAGATGGAGGCCACGCCCACGCGGGCCTCTCCCTGGAAGGGCACATCCCCTTGCAGCACCACGCGCAGACGCAGTCCCTCTGGGGGCGAGGGCTCCGGCGCCACGGGTGGCGGCGGATTCACGGGCGTCGCGGCTTCCACGCGCTCAGCGGGTGCGCGGGGAGGCGCCACCGGCGCGGCGACGTCCGCGGGCCACAGCCACCACATCGCGAGCGCAGCCAACACCAGCGCGGCGCCCCCCAAACCCCATGCGCGATGCTTCAAGGGTCTCAGTCCGTATCGCTGGTGGAATACAGCGTCAGGTAGATGGGCGCGTGGTCCGACAGGCGGGTGACGAAGTCCCGCGTGTCCCCGATGTAGTCGCGCCCCGCCGCGGAGAACTCCGTCACGTATTCGGGCTGCATCCAGAAGTGGTCATAGGCATTCACGTAGCCACCACTGAGGTTGATGGTGGTAGCCACGTTCAGCTGGCAGGTCACCGTGGGAGACAGCGCCACCAGGTTCGCCCAGGACGCCGTCGTGCATGCCATGTTGTGGTCCCCCACCAGGATGACGTCCTGGTCGGTGCGGCTGGCGTCCTGCACCGACTTGAACACCGCGCCGATCTGCTTCACCTCGGCGTCGCGGTCGGCGGGGTTGCCCCAGACGGTGTGCCAGTTGATGAACGTGTAGTCCGCGCCCGTGGGCGTGTGCCGCACGCGGACGATTTGCGGCTCGCGCTCGAACGTGTCGCCGGTGTCGTCGTACACACTGGATGACAGCAGTGACACCGTGTCCTCCCGGTACAGCACCGCGTAGATTTCCTTGTACGATGAGCGCCCGATGAGCGGCGTCTGCGCATAGCGCCACTTCACGCCGGAGACCGCGTTGAGCTCCGCCACGATGGCCGGAACCACGCTGGTATTCATCACCTCTTGCAGGAACACCAGGTCACAGCCGTTGTTGGAATTGCTGTTCGCGCCGTACTGCCGCCAGATCTGCTCCGCGTCCTCGCGGTACGTCTGCTCCGCGGTCCACCCCTCATGACGCAGGTTCCAGCTGACGGCGCGCAGATACGAGCCCGCCTGGGCCCACGTGGGAGCAGCCAGGACGACCAGCACCACCACGCGCAGCAAGAAGGACGGAAATCCCATGGAGTGACCTCGGCGTGAGAAGGGCGGCCATGCGGGGCGGCCGCACGCGCGGACCGAGCGCGTGCAACGGTCCTAGTGGATGAGGTTCGTGACCGGCAACCAACTTTCCTGAAACACAAGAAATACAGGGTCTTCCGAGACCCACCCGCGGCGCGCTTCGTCCTCCGCGCACGTCCCCACGCCACCGCTCCACCCATCAAATGCAACTTTATTGCATATGTCTCAAGATGGCATATTGTCGCGAGCGTTCCTGGAATGGGGATCTGGCGGGGACGGCAGAGCTCTGTCCTTCCGCGAAGGAGGGCGCGTCATCGTGAGCCGACTCATCTGGAGTATGGGATTCGCGGGACTGGCGCTGGCCTGCGCCGTCGCGGCCTGGCTTCACCGGCCGGTGGAGCTTCCGTCCCAGGCCGCGGAGCCCGAGGCTTCCACCCCGCTCGCCCAGGCCCCCACAGCGCGGCCGCGCTCCGTCGCGCGCGTCACCTTTCCGGACAGCGACTCATTCCAGGAGTCCTTCCGCCGCACCGCCGACCTGCGGCTCGGCGAGGGCACCACGCACATGCAGCTGCCCCCCGAGCGCCGGGCTTCGGGCGAGGTCGTGGCCGCGTGGCTCGTCCTGCGTCCCGCCACGCCCTGAACACACACCTCTGCCACCCCGCAGTACCCCTCCAAGGAGCAACCACCATGAAGCTGGAGTTCCCCTTCAAGCAGTCCCTGCTCGCCACCAGCGTGGCCGTCCTGCTCGCCGGCTGCGGCACCCCCGTCGAGGAGGAGTCCCCCATGGCTCCCGAGGCCGCCGCGCTGGAGAGCAGCGAGGACGCCCTGCTCAGCATGCTCCCCGCCTGCGAGGAGCCTGAGGAGTTGGAGCACGTCGTGGAGCACGCGTGCTACCACGCCGAATACGGCCCCTTCGAGCCCGTCACCGCCGCCGCCCTGGGCGCGCCCGTCCTGGTGGATGTCAGCCAGGCCCACACCGCCTACCAGGTCACCCTGCCGAAGCGCTCGCCGTTCAACTACGCCGGACGCGTCTCGTTCCTCCCGGACGAGTCGGGTGAGTTCGCCTTCATCCTGTCGCGCAACCGGGGGCTGCGCATCTTCGAGGCCGCCACCGGCACCGAGGTGGCGCGCGAGTGCCGCTACACCGTCCCCACCGACGTCTGCTCCAGCCTGAAGGCGGCCACCGTCGCGGACCTCGAAGCCAACACCGAGTACCACCTGGAGTTCCGCTCCATCCTCCCCTCCAACGCCGCCTTCACCCTCATCATCGAGGAGGCGGGTCACCACCACTGACCTGACAGGCGAAGCGTCCTCGGGGCCCACGGCGGGAGCTTCCTCCTCCCCCGCCGTGGGCCTTCGCATTTTCGCACCTGGGAATCAATTGCACCTTGATTACATTTGAACCCAAGAAGCATATAGGAAGCACCTCATGCGCCCGACCCTCCGAGTCCTCTTCCTGGCCGCGTGTGCCGCGGCGGCCGTCGCCTGTGGTGGTGGTGACGAAGACCCCACCCCCGTCGAGCCCGGCGGCCCCTGCGAGCCCAACGGCCACATCCACCGGGAGCCCACGGGCGACTGGTGCCACTGCAACAAGGGTTACGTGGCCGCCGATGATGGCCTGGCCTGCGTGCCGGACCCGAACCACGTCCCAGGCGACGGCTTCGACTTCGGTGACGAAGGCGAGCACGCCTGCTGGCACGTGACGAACGGTCCCTTCGTCACCATCAACGCCACCACCGCCCGTCATCCCCGCGTGGACGACTTCCACACCTACTACACGGTGAAGCTCCTCCCGGAGAACGGCCAGTATGTGGGGACGTTCAGCTACAAGGCCTTCGCCACCGGCAACTTCGTCGTCTACCTGAGCAGCCCGGACGTGCCCGTTACCCTCACCGAGACGGCCATCAGCACCACCGTGCCCCAGGCCGGCGCCCAGGCCACCGGAGACTTCTGCGACGGGTTGAAGCACATGGTCGGCTACGAACTGACGGACCGTGTCCAGTACACGCTCCAGCTCGGTCCCACGTCGCTGCCCGAGCTCCACATGGTCATCGAGCACGTGCAGTAGCGCATCCGAGACGAACCGACCTTTCGCATTGTTGCAACACAGATACTATTAAGTCATGAGTGGCAACTACCGGCGCTCGCGGCTTGCGGAGCCCGGCTCACGAAAGGAAGCCTCATCATGAAGTTGACCCAGCGGACCCTTTTCAGCGCATTCCTCGGCCTGTCGCTGGCCGCCTGCGGCCCCATGGACGATGCGGGGCAGGACTTCACGTCGGAGCAGGAGCAGCCCCTGGAGGCCACCTGCACCAGCGTGGACAACACGGCCATGACGACGCACGCGTGCGCCCACGCGTCCAACCCTGGCGACAACGTGAACGTGAATGGCGTCACCGGGGCGCCCGACATCAGCACCCAGCACAAGCACTACACCGTGACGCTGTCCGGCAGCGGCACGGGCAAGGTGACGTACATCCCCGTGGCCAGGGCCTCGGCGGGCTCCACCGTGGAGTCCGTCGCGTTCTACGCCACGCAGAACGTCATCATCACCGCCGTGGACAAGAGCGTCACACCCAACGTCACGCTGACCGCGCTGGTCAGCACCAACGGCATCACCGAGAGCACCTGCACGCTGCACCACGCGCGAGTGTTCGACCTCACGGTCGGCCACACCTACGAGCTGAACATCACCGCGCCCACCACCTCGGTCGGCATGGTGCCCGAGTACCTGTATGACAACCGCGGCCGCTACTACCGGGACGCGGACGGAGATGGCTACGGCGCCAACAGCCCGCTCTACCGCTTCGCCTGTGAGGCGCCCACGGGCTACGTCACCCAGCGCTTCGACTGCGACGACACCAACCCCACCATCTTCAACTGTTAGCCCGTCACCCACGGGGTGACCTGGGCATCACCGCAGCCCCTCCACCGGGGCGCCCCGCTCACCTCGGGGGGCGCTCCGGCCCTTCTCCCCGCCTCCCACCAAGGCCCCCCCGATGCGAACCGCCGCCACCACCACTCTGCTCGCCACGTGCGCCCTGCTGGCCCTGGCCGGCTGTGACAATGACGCCCCCGTCCCCCCGTCGCCGTCGCCCGACGCGGGCACCCGGCCGGATGCGGGAACCGAACCGGATGCGGGCACGCAGCCCGACGCGGGTTCGGTCCAGGGCCCCGCGGTCATCGGTTCCACTCCCTCGGAGGGAGCAACGAACGTCCTGCCCGTGGAGCTGTTCAAGGTGGACGCGACGACCACCGGGGTGCGCAAGCTCGTCACGCTCACCTTCGACACGCCCATGGACACCACAGCGGCGGAGGTCACGCTCGTCGACCGGACGACTCCGGCCAATGCCCCTCGCACGCTGACGGGCACCTGGTCCGAGGACGGCCTGACGCTGTCGGTCGCCATCCCCCGGCCCGAATCCGACCTGCCGCCGCTCGAGGAGGAGACGGCGTACACCCTGGAGCTCGGCGCGCTGCGCGGCGCGGAGGGCCACGCGGTGGACACGTCGCATGCGGGACTCGGTGATGGACGGCTGGACTTCACCACCGGCCGGCGCGACGGCACCACCGAACACGCCTGCGCCCACGCACTGCTGGAGCGCCCGGCGTCCGTCACCGCGAGCGCCTCCCCCACCATCTACCCCGCGACGGATACCTCCCACGAGTTCTACGCCCTGACGCTCCCCACCAGCGGCACGTCCTTTCTGGGCTACACGGAAGTCGTTTCGGGAGAGAGCCGGGACGAGCCCGTCATCCTGTACCTCAACCACCCCATCCCGGTGGCGGTGCACGACACGACGGAAGGCGAGGACGCCGTCGCCTCCGCGCTGGAGCCCGCCCGGCCCGTCTGTCTGCCCGCCATCACCCACACGCTGAAGTTCACCGCCCCCGGCGGCGACCGCTTCCTCCGGCTCACCTTCGGTCCAACGGAGCAGGAGACGTTCACCTTCGTCTTCGAACGCTACTGAGTCAGGCCTCGGTGGCGGGGTGCAGTTCCGCGCCCCGTCCCGCGCGCAGCAGGTGCAGCGCGAGCCCCACGCCCATGACGCTCACCGCTGCCACGTAGTGCGCGGGGGCCAGGGGCGACACCTTCATCATCAAGGTGACGACCAGGGGGGTGAGTCCACCGAAGACGGCGTAGGCCATGTTGTACGAGAAGGAGAGCCCCGAGAAGCGCACCGGAGCGGGGAAGGCGCGCACGATGGCGGTGGGGACCACCCCCACCACGCCGACACAGAAGCCCGCCAGCGCCGACAGCGGCACCAGCGCAGCCGGTGACGCCGCCGCGCCCAGGTACAGCGCATACGCCGCCGCGAGCATCAGTACGCAGCCCAGCCCCAGTGACGGGCCCACGCCCATCCGGTCCGCGAGCAGGCCATACGCCACGCAGCCGAACGTGAGGCTCAGCGTCGCCACACTGCTGGCCACCAACGCATGCGTGGCGGTGATTGAGTGCAGGGTCTGCATCAACGTGGGCGTCATCAGGATGACCACCACGATGCCGGCGGTGAGCACCCAGGTGAGCAGCATGGACATCACCACAGCGCCGCCGTGGCCTCGCAGCACGGCCTTGAGCGGCAGTTCCTGCACCAGCGCCTTGCGCCGCCGCAGCTCCTCGAAGACGGGCGTCTCCGCCAGCCAGCGGCGCAGGAACACCGCCAGGAAGCCGAACACGCCGCCGATGACGAAGGGCGCTCGCCAGCCGTAGGCATTCACCTGCTCGGGGCCCAGCAACGAATTCACCGCCGTGGCCACCAGCGAGCCCAGCAGGATTCCGAACGTGAGGCCCGCGGTGAGCGTTCCACACGCCAGCCCCACCCTGCGCGATGGCACGTGTTCCGACACGAAGACCCAGGCCCCCGGGACTTCGCCGCCCACCGCCGCGCCCTGCACCCCACGCAGCAGGAGCAACGCCAGGGGCGCCGCGTAGCCCGCGGTCTCATAGGTGGGCAGCAGACCAATCAACAGCGTGGGCACCGACATCATGAACACGCTCAACGTGAACATGCGCTTGCGGCCCGCCCGGTCCCCGAAGTGGGCCATGACGATGCCGCCCAGCGGGCGCGCCAGGTAGCCCGCGGCGAACAGTCCGAAGGCCTGCAGCTGTCGCAGCCACTCCGGCGTATCGGGCGGGAAGAAGCGCTCGCCGATGACCTTGGTGAAGAAGACGAAGATGATGAAGTCGTAGAACTCCAGCGCGCCACCCAGCGCCGCCAGCGTGAGCGTCCGGGCGTCGTCACGGGTCAACGGCCGCTGCGGGAGGTCCTGCGAGGATGGGAGGGAGGACATGGCGGTCGGCCTTCGATGAAACCATGGACCGCGCCGCCGCGCTCACTCCGCCCGCTTGCGGCGTCGTGACACGATGCGGCTCAAGGCCACCTCCGTGATGCCCAGGTAGGCCGCGACGTCCCGCTGAGGGACACGCCCGTGCAGGTGGGGATGCTCCTGCCAGAAGCGCTCCAGGCGCTCCTCCGCGGACAGGTCGAGGAACTCCTGCTCGCGGCGCTCCTTCAGGATGTAGTGACGCTCCGCCACCCGCCGGGCGAGCTGGGCCCAGCAGGGATGGCCGGCCTCCAGCGATTGAAGGTCATTCGCCTGGAAGGCCAGCACGCGGCCCGGCTCCAGCGCCTCGATGGCCGTCATCGAGGGTTGGCCCTGCAACATCTCCGCGTAGGCGCCAATGAACTCACCCTCGGCGCGGAAGGCCTTGATGGACTCCTCGCCCCGAGCGGAGACGCGCACCGCGCGGAAGACGCCCTGGAGCACCAGCCCGAAGCGGTCCGCGGCGTCGCCCGGCCGCAGGAAGAGCGCCCGCTTGTCCAGCGCCTGCTCCCGCGCCAACGCTTCCGCCTTCAGCCATTCGCTGGCGGGAAGCGGCGCGAGCGCGGTGATGTGCTCGAAGAGCTTCGGATATCTCAAGCGGAAGGCACCTGGGCTTAACCCAGGTTAAGGCGGCCTTCCTCCGGGCGCCATACACCGGCGGCATGAGCATCAACGTCTACGCCGTGGCCACGCCCTTCGTCATCGTCCTGGCGCTAGGGGAATTCGCCTACTGCGTCATCCGACGCAACGGGTACTACGCCTTCCAGGACTCCATCGCGAGCATGGGCACCGCGGTGCTCAACCAGTGCGTCAACGTGGCGGTGGCGCTGCTGGTGCTCCCGCTCTTCATCCAACTGGGGCAGTTCGCGCCCTGGCAGCTGGGTGCGTCGTCGCCGCTGGAGCTGGTGGCGCTCTTCCTGGGCGTGGACTTCCTCTTCTACTGGTTCCATCGCTTCGGGCACCGCACCAACATCGGCTGGGCCGCCCATTCGCCGCACCACTCCACCGAGGAACTCAACTACGCGGTGGCCCTGCGGGCGAGCGTGACGCAGCGCCTCTTCTCGTTCCTCTTCTACTGGCCGCTGGTGCTGGTGGGCTTCCCGCCCGAGGCCGTGCTGGCCATGGTGGCCTTCCACCTGGTGCTCCAGTTCATCCCCCACACGCGCGTCATCCCGAAGATGCCCCGGTGGATTGAGTCCTGGCTCAACACGCCGTCGCACCACCGCGTCCACCACGCGCGCAATGACGTCTACATCGACAAGAACTACGCGGGCTTCCTCATCATCTGGGACAAGCTGTTCGGCACCTTCGAGGAGGAGAAGGAGGCGTGCTCCTACGGCCTCACCTCCCCGCCCAACACCTGGGACCCCACCGTCATCAACTTCCAGGCATGGGGGAAGCTGGTCAGCGACGCGGTGGCCACCAAGAGCCACTGGGACCGGCTGCGCATCTGGGTGATGCCCACCGGCTGGCGGCCCGCGGACCTGCCACCGCGCCCCGCCGTGGGCTGGCAAAAGGACGGCGTGGAGTTGAAGTTCCAGTCCACCGAGCTGCCCGGCGTCCGCGGCTACCTCGTGTTCCAGTTGCTGGCGGCGATGCCCTTCATGCTGCTGGTGAGCCACCACGCCTCGCCGCTGTCCGGCTGGCAGAAACTGGTGCTCAGCCTGCTCTTCTGGGCCATGGCCACCGCGTGGAGCGGGATGCTGGAGTCACGGCGCTGGAGCCTTCCGCTGGAGCTGGGGCGGGTGCTCGCCATGGGGGCAGCGGTGACGTGGTGGCTGATGCACACCTCCGCGCCGCAGAGCTGGACCGCGTTGTGCGCGGCGTGGATGGGCGTGTCGCTCGTCTGGCTGGTGGTGGTGCGCGGCGCCAGCCAGGGCGCCACGCCCGTGCCGCAGGGCTCGCGCTGAACGCGCGTCAGGCGGGCTCCCACGTCCCGGCGAAGGCCGTGTAGCGGCGCACGTTGAGCGTCAGCGCCCGGTACACCTGCGTGTCGGGCGTCAGGTCCACCACCTCGCCGCCCTCGGGCACCGTCACGCGGTCGAAGTGCGCGCCCTCGAACCAGCGGTGCGGCTGCACCTCCACGACGAAGCGACCGCCCTCGTCGAGCTCCGCCGCGATGGGCACGAAGTCCACGCGTTGCAGCTCGACGGGCGGCGGAAAGTCCAGGGCCACCCTGAACGGGACGTGCGTCTCCTGCCGGGAAGCGGTTCCTTCCAGAATCATCGACCGGCCTCCCAGCGCCGCCCCTTCCGCGCCCAGGGCCCGGGACGGCGGCTGGAGCAGCAGCGAGAAGGAGCGCGCCAGCCCGGCGATGCCCGGCGAGCGCCCCAGCTCCCGCACCTCACCCGCCTCCGCCAGCAGGTCGAACACCACCTCGCGGTCCCACTCGCCCAGCACCGTGCCGCCGGAGAAGAAGTGCCCGTCGTGGGCGTGCGCGGTGGGCAGCAACCACTGTCCCAGCCGTCGCAGGACGCGCGGCGTCGAGGCCGTGGGCTCCAGCGGCGAGGCATTCTCGAAGATGTAGATGGGGCCCAGCACCATCACCCCGGACGACAGGCGGATGCGCCAACCCGTGTCGGTGGTGAACTCGCCGAGCGACTCCTCCCCGGGCGCCTTCGCGGTGCGCAGGCCCATGCGGAACGTGACGCCGCGGCCTCCCGTGCCGGAGAGGCCACACGCGGACGCGCTTCCCACGAGCGCGGTGCCCAACATCCACGTGAAGGCGCGGCGGGTGGTGTACAGCGGGGACGTCATGGCGAGTCCTCCTGGAGGTCCAGGTGCAGGGTGAGCGTGCCCATGAAGGTGCGAGGTGCGCCCGCGGTGAAGTGACGGGTGGCCATCAGCGACGGGGGCGCGTCCGGACCGCGGAAGTTGGACACGTAGTTGAACTCCGACTCGCGCCAGCGCGTGTCGAGCAGGTTCTCCACCGACAGGCCCACCTCCACCGCCTTCCACCGGGCCCGCGTGCCCACGTCGAACAGGAAGATGGGCGCGCTGTAGCGATCCAACGGCAGTGGCCGGGGGCCGATGGCGCTGTGTCCCAGGGCCACGTTCCAGTCCACCTGCTGACCCGCGACGCGGGTGGTGCCTCGCAGCGACGCATCCACGCGGCCCAGCAGCTCCGGGATGTAGGGCATCACCGTCCCGTCCCACAGCTTCCATGCCGAGGCCCCGGGCTCCGGCAGCGTGGCGCGCGCCCAGGCCAGCGAGGCCTGGATGTCCACCCTGTCCTGCAACGTCCCGCGCGCGCTGACGAAGGCGCCCAACCGCTGCGAGGCGCCCACGGGCTGGTTGCGGCCCACCGTCTCGTCGAACACGAAGTCCTGCGACACGCGCGTGGCGAAGAAGGCGCCGCGTGCCTCCAGCGCCAGCGGCCCGTCCAGCCGCCAGCCCAGTCCGGTCTCGCCCGAGGCCACGCGGGCGTAGGGCGCCAGCTCCGCGTCGGACAGCGCGGCGGCGTCGCTGGAGCGCGCGCCCAGGCCCGCGCTGGTGAGCCAGGTGAGCCGGGGCGTCAGGCGAATCTCGGCGGAGGCGCGCGGGCTGGCGAAGAAGCCGTAGGCCTCCAGGGACTCGTCGGGGAGGCGGGGACCATCGCGGTCCTCGGTGGGCCGGTTGTGGTCGTCCACGCCGAAGAGGAAGGTGTCCAGGCGCACGCCGCCGCGCAGGGTGAGCCACGACAAGGGGGCGACTCGCAACGAGGCGTAGGCTCCCAGGTTCGTGGTGCGGACCTGGTTGTCGAAGACGGTGGCGTAGGGCACGCCGCCGCTGTCCCTCAGCCGGCGCGAGCGCGTGCGCACGTCGTCGTAGCGGGCCACGTAGCCGAGCTCCAGCGGCTGCGGCTGTCCCAGCAGCGTGAGCCCCGGCGTGTAGCGGCCTCGCAGGCCCATGGTGGAGCCGCGGTAGTACCCTTCCGTGTTGTCACCGCGCTGGCGCTCTCCGTCCGGCGGGGTGGTGTCCAGCAGGAAGCCCGTGAAGTTGTCGCGGATGCGCGTCTGCCGCAGGATGACGTAGCCCTGCTGGACGAAGCGCCCGCCGCGCTTCAGCCGCGACTGGAGTTCAGCGGAGAGGATGTGGCGCTGCCCCGCGCCGCCCTGGTTGGGGTCGTAGGAGCAGAAGAACTGCGAGTCCGAATCTGGAGCGCATGGCATCCGGGAGTCCACCACGTCCGTCTCCCGCACCACGCCCGGCGATGCGAAGCGCGAGCCATAGCTGGTGCCGAACAGGCGCAGCCGTGACTCGTCTCCGACGCGGAGCTCCACCTGCGCCATGATGCCCGCGTTGGCGTAGGAGCGGTTGGGGCCGAAGCCGTGGCCCTGACGCAGCAGCAGTCCCACGAAGGTGGCTTCACTGGCCTCCGGCGGCCCCCAGAGCAGGGACAGCCGCCGCGCGGCGTAACTGCCCGTGGAGAGGGACGCGGTCAGGCCACGCCGCGCCAGCCCGAGCTGGTACTCCACCGTGCCCGCCACGCCGAAGTCGCCTTGGGATGGGTCATAGGGCCCTTCGGTGACGCGCAGGGACTCCACCAACTCCGGGATGATGAAGTACGTGTCCGCGTAGCCGTGGCCGTGCGCGTGGGACACCTCGTTGAGGGGAACGCCGTTGAGCCGCAACTCCACGTCCTTGCCCTCTCCCGCGTCGAAGCCTCGGATGTAGATGCTCTCCGCGTGGCCCTCGCCGCCGTGGTTGGCCAGCATGACGCCGGGCGCCAGCAACATCAGGTCAGACGCGGAGCGGCGCGGCACGTCCGCGAGCTGTCCCACCGGAATGTGGAAGTCGCCCACGGCGACCGGCGGCGGTGCCTGGGAGGCGCCACGGACCGTGGTGGAGAAGGATGGTGGCTGCGGCGCCACGGGCTCGATGTGGTGGCCATGTACCGGCGGCTCGAAGGTGACGGGCACATCCACCCGCACGTCGATGGCCTCCTCGCCACGCCGTGCCGGCTGGAACCGCCAGCGCAGCGCGGCACCCATCGCGGCGCGATCAAACGACACGCCAGCGGACTGCCGCACCTCCACCTGGGACACCTCGCCCGCGCGGTCGATGGTGAGCCGCAACAGGACGGTGGCGGGCACCTCGGGCGGAGGCACCTCCGTGGGCAGCACGGGCCCAGGCGCATCCAGCAGAACGGGTGGAGTCACAGGCAACTCGCCCGTGGCGCTCAGCACGCAGAGCACCAGAGTCGGAATCCACACGGGTGATGACCTCACTAGGTTCCGGAGCGACCCGCCCTGGAGCGGAATTCATGCATCCGGGTTGCATCCACACCCCAGATACACCACACCCCAATTGACTCGCAACCATGTTGCAATTAACTATTTATTGCATGAACGCGAAGCGGCGGCAGTCCCGGAAGTGGTGGTGCGCGGCCCTGGGGGTGTGGGGCCTGGCGGGCACGGCCTGTGACAACGTGGCCACGGGCGACGTCCAGGTCACGATGAGTGGGGGTGACGGCACGCAGCGTGGACTCCCGGACACGCTCTTCCAGGATGGCTGGTCCATCCAGTTCACCCGCTACCTGGTGTCGCTAGGCGACGTCACCCTCACCTCCGCTTCTGGCGAAACCCACAGCAGCAGCCGCCACGTGCTGGTGGACGTGCAGAAGGGCGACATCCCCCTGGTGGATTTGACGGGGGTTCCGGCGGGCCGCTGGGACGTGGGCTTCCGGGTGAGCCCGCCCGAAGCGCGCACCGAGCTGGCGGACGGGCAGGTCTCCGCGGAGGACCTCGCGATGATGCGCGAGCGCGGCTTCAGCTACTTCGTGGAAGGCCACGCGACGAAGCAGAACGAGCCCGTGCTGCGCTTCCGAATGGGCTTCCCCGTCAACGCGCTGATGAACAACTGCATCAACGGCGCGGACGGAACGCAGGGCATCATCGTCCCCGAGGGCTCCGTGGCCCGGCCCGAGGTCACCATCCACGCCGAGCACATGTTCTACGACCGGCTGGGCACGCACCGGGGCGTGCAGCTGCGCTTCGAGGCCATCGCCGCCACCGCGGGCGAGGACAACGTCATCACCCCCGGGGGGCTCGCCACGCAGGAGCTCACCGACCTCCGGGGCCGCGACGGCAACGAGCTGCGCGACGCCCAGGGCCAGCCCGTCATCTACCAGCCTGGCGCGTTCGACGTGCGCACGCTCCAGGAGTTCATCACCCAGAGCGTGGTGGACCAGGCCCACCTCAACGGCGGCGGCGTCTGCACCGTGGTGAAGTGACGGCGCGTCACGCCGTCATGGGCGAGGGGGAAGCCCCCGCGTCGCTCGCACCGCCGGCGGGCAACCGCGCGTCCGCCCGCCGGGGCAGGCAGAGCCGGAAGGTGGTGCCCTCGTCTTCCGAGGAACGGACCGTCAGCCGCCCCCGGTGCGCCTCCACGACGGCCCGGGCGATGTAGAGCCCCAGGCCCAGGCTGGTGCGGGCCGGCTCCCGCGAGTCCGCGCCCCGTTGGAAGGGCTCGAACAGGTGCGGTAGCAGCGAGCGAGGAATGGGCGCGCCCTCGTTGTGGACCTCCAGGAAGACGGCGTCCGGCTTCTCCCAGGTGGAGAGGCGGACGGCGGACGGCTCCGGGCTGTACTTCAAGGCGTTGTCCAGCAGGTTGGCCACCACCTGCCCCATGCGCTCCAGGTCCCAGACGCCGTGCAGGCTGTCGCGTGAGAAGTCGCACCGGATGATACGGCCCGGCCGGGACACCTGCAGCTCGTCCGCCACCTCGCGGCACAGCTCGTTGAGGTCGCCCGCCCGAGGTATGACGGGGATGCCGCCCCCCAGCCGCGAGCGGGTGAAGTCCGTGAGCAGGTCCACGATGTGCTGGATGCGCTCGCCGCTGCGCGCCACCCGCTCGAACGCCTTCTGCTGCGCCGGCTCCAACGCGCCACTGGCGAGCTGACTCTTCGCCGTCGTCAGCACGACGGAGAGGGGCGTGCGGATGTCGTGACCGACGATGCCCATGAGCTGCTGCTCCAGCTCGGAGGCCCGCTGCGCCGCTTCCTCGGACCGGCGCCGCTCCGCGAGCTCCACCGCCTGCCGCTTCACCTGCTCGCCGCGAAGGTGCAGCGCCACGAAGACCCGCACCTTGGCGCGCAGGATGTCCGGGTCCACGGGCTTGAGCAGGTAGTCCACCGCGCCCTGGGCATAGCCCCGGGTGACGAAGGCCGCGTCGCGGCTCTGCGCGGTGATGAAGAGGATGGGCAGGTAGCGCGTCCGCTCGCGCGCCCGGATGAGGTGCGCCGTCTCAAACCCATTCAGCCCCGTCATCTGCACGTCCATGAGGATGCAGGCGAACTCTCCGCGCAGCAGCTCGCGAAGCGCCTCCTCGCCGGACCGGGCCAGCACCAGCTCCTGACCGAGCGGCTCCAGGATGGCTTCCAGGGCCAGCAGGTTGGCGGGCGTGTCGTCTACCAGGAGGACGCGCGCGCGCGGCGTGTCCTCACCCGGTGGGTCTCGAATAACGGAATGCGGCATCGAATCCAGGTGTGCGGTGGGAATACGCGGCCTCGCTGGCCGACCCATCCGGGCCTGACCGATGCGAGCCACGCTCCGACAACACACCCCGGGGCCCTCACGTTCCAGCACCCCAGGTGCACGGGCCCTGAAACGCAGCGGGTGGCCGGCGGCGGACATGCCACCGGCCCCCCACCCGGTACCTGGCGGCAGCCGTCAGGCCTGCGGCGGCTCACCGCGCTTGGCGATGACTTCCTTGCGGACCTGCTCCATGTCCAGGGCCTTCACCTGCTTGAGCAGGTCCTCCAGCGCGGCGGCCGGCAGCGCCCCCGGCTGCTCGAACAGGAGAATCCCGTCACGAAACACCATGAGCGTGGGGATGGAGCGAATCTCGAACGCCCCGGACAGCTCCTGCTGGGCATCCGTATCAATCTTCCCGAAGACAATGTCCGGATGTTTGTTCGAGGTCTGCTCGAAGATGGGTGCGAAGGCACGGCAGGGGCCGCACCACGACGCCCACCAGTCCAGGATGACGATGCCCTCTTTGGACACCGTCTCCTTGAAGTTGTCCTTGGTGATTTCGACCGCCGCCATCAGGTCCTCGCTTTCAACGGACGTCCAGGAGCTCCACCTCGAAAAGCAGGGTGGAGTTGGGGGGAATAACGGGCGGGAACCCTCGCGCGCCATATCCCATCTCCGGCGGGATGGTGAGCTTGCGCACGCCGCCCACCTTCATGCCGGCCACGCCCTTGTCCCAACCCTCGATGACCTGCCCGGCGCCCAGGCGGAACGTGAAGCCCTGGCCCCGGTCCCGGCTGCTATCGAACTTGGAGCCGCTGGTCAGCGTCCCCACGTAGTGCACGGTGACGGACTTGCCGGCCGTCGCCTCCGTGCCGGTGCCCACCTTCACGTCTTCCACATTCAAACCCATCCAACGCTCCTCTGACCGCGTGAAAGGACGGCACCTTAGCGCGACCTCGGCGCCCGTGCCCCCCTGGAAAACACAGCGGCGCGGGCCCGTTGGCTACCGGGCACCGCGCCACCGATTCCTGCTCAAACCACCTGGGGCTTCGTCTTCGCGTCAGAAGGTACCGCCGACGCTGACCGTGCCCTGGTAGCTGCCGCCTCCCTCGAAGTCACCGCCGCCGCGATCGATGCCCGGGGCGAAGTCCTTGTCGAAGAGGAAGTTGTAGTTGGCGCGCGCGTCCACGACGAAGTGGCCGACGTGGCCTCGCAGACCCAAGCCCGCGGGCACGTTGCCCACGGTGTCATCGCGGTACCCCAGGGACTCACCGCCCCGGAAGTTGTAGTCGTTGATACCGATGCCGCCCAGCAGGTACGGCTGCCACGCCGTGGGCGCGATGCCCAGCGTCAGGACGGCCTGACCACCGTTACGCACGAGGTCCGGTCCGCTCGCGCCCGTCTCCGCGTGGCGGATGTTGTTCAGCGCGCCCGTGTAGCCCAGCTCGAGGCCCAGCACCTTGGACGGCTTGATGGCGGCACGCACGCCCGCGGTGGCACCGGGGCTGAGCTGCGGAGCCAGCGCGCCGGTGTAGCCCTCCACACCACCGCCCAGCATCACCGAGAGGCCTTTCATCTTGTTCTTTTCCTCGCGCTTCTCCGCCTTCATCGGCTCGGCGCGCTCGGCCGACGGCTGGAAGTTGGAGGGAGGCGGCGTCGTGGCGATGCCGCTACCGCCCGTGGCGGACTCCGGAGGCGGGTACGCGGACTCCGGCTCCGGGTAGACAGGCTCCGAGGAAGGCTGCCCGCTGCCGCCCGTGCCCAACGGCGGCGCCGGCGGCACCACGAGCTGCTCGCTGTCATGCGTGCCCTGGGGCGCGGCGGGAGGCGGCGTCATGGACTCCTGGCCGCTGCCGCCCGTGCCCTGCTGGCCCACCGGTTCGCAGCGGACGGGCACGTTCATGTAGACCTCGCCCTGCGCGTTCGAGGGCTGCTGGCCGCTGCCGCCGATGCCCATGCTGTCCTGCGACTGCTGACCGGAGACGTCGGGAACAGGCTCCGTCTCCAGGATGATGGTGTCGTCCTCCTGCAGCAGGTCATCACCGCTCAGGTCATTCTGCTGTGCCTGGGCCACCATCACGTCTTGCTGGCTCTGGCTGGTGCTGGCCTGCGGTGGCGGGCAGTCGCCGTCATCGGCAACAGCAACGCCTCCGTACATGAGCGCCGCAACGGCGCCCGCCAGAATCTTCGCTTTCATCCATGCCTCCGTCGTCGAGTGGCAGACATGAAGGTTGTTTCCCGCGCCACATCCGGCAAGGCGCGGCGACGGCACTCACCCCCGGGGGTAATTGTCCGGGGAGCAGGCCACCGGGCGTGGTGGACTGCCCACACCTGCGCGATGCGGGCAGCGGACGGCAGCGTGCTACCCCTGCCGCATCCACTCCGTGCCGGTGACGACGGGCAACTGCAACGCGCGCTCCCGGTCCAGGTCCAGGTTGCCGATGTGGAGCGACAGCGGTGACTGCACCCACTTGTAGATGGACTGCTGGAAGAGGCGGACGAACTTCTCCACGTAGCCGCTCAGCCGGGATGACGGCACCTCCGGGAACATGGCGGTGAGCGCCTGGAGGATTTCGGCGGGCGTCAGCTTCTCACTGCCGTACAGGTAGAAGCAGGCGTCGAGGATGGGGAAGGGCATCAACTCCTCTTCGCCCACCTGGTCATGCGCCAGCTCCGGCCCCGCGGGCTTGGCGAGCACCTTGCGAATGCCCTCATAGCCCGTGGTGTCCTGGAGGTAGTCGAGCAGGTACATCACCACCGTCTTCGGGACGTTGGCGATGACGGCCAGCGCGCCCATGAGGTCACCCCCGATGGTGGTGTAGCCCACGGACTTCTCGCTCATGTTGCCCGTCTGCAGGAAGAGTCCGCCGCAGGAGTTGCTCCAGTTCCACATGCGCTGGGCGCGCAGGCGGGCCTGGATGTTCTGCTCGGTAATCGGCGTGACGTCCTTGCCGCCCAGCATCGTCTTCGCGACGGCGCGCTCGCGCTCGAAGGCCTCGTCGATGGACACCACCTGGAAGGCCACGCCCAGCTCGCGCGCAATCGTCTCCGCCGCGTCGCGCGTGGCGTCGCTGGAGTAACGGCTGGGCATGTAGAACGCCTGGATGAGCGAGCCGGGGTTCTCCGGCCGCGCGCGCTTCGCGTACCGGTGCGCGATGAGCAGCGTCAGCAGCGAGTCCCGTCCGCCCGACAGCGCGATGCCCAGCACCTTGAAGGCGCGCGTCTTCTCGAAGTAGTCGCCCACGCCCAGGGAGAGCGCGTCCAGGATGTCCTCGCACAGCGCATCCCGCGCGGTGCGGCGCGTGTCCGGGGACGGCAGGAAGAAGCTGCGGTGGGGGGGCACCGGGTACGTCAGCGAGTCGCGCTTCGTGTGCACCGCCTGGGTGCAGTCCAGCACCGGCACCGCCTGGCCGCCTTGCGCCAGCCATGACTCGCGGTCCACGCGCCAGGTGGTGGCCTCGGCGCGCAGGCGCAGGGTGCGGTCCAGGTCCACCACCGCCGCCGCGTAGCCTTCCTGGAAGCGCGGCGTCTCCATGACGTGGCGGCCGTTCTGGTTGAGGAAGCCGCCGCCGTCGAAGATGAGGCCGTCGTTGCTGCCCACCGCGTTGCTGTAGGCAATGGTGCACTGATGGTCCGCCGCGCGCGTGGCGATGAGCTCGCGCCGCGTCTCCACGAAGCCCAGCCGGAAGGGCGACGCGGACAGGTTCACCACCAGCTCCGCGCCGGAGTACGTGCGCCGCCGCATGGGGCCGTCCGCGCTCCAGATGTCCTCACACACCTCCGGGGACACCACGCCGAAGTCGAAGCGGAACAGGTAGTCCCCCAGCGGCACGCCCCGGTGGACCTCCGCCATGCCCGGCTGACCGCGGCCGAAGGTGCGCGCCTCGTAGAAGACGCTGTAGGTGGGCAGCTTCTCCTTGGGGACCAGGCCCAGGATGCGGCCACCGGCCACCACCGCCGCGCAGTTGAGGCGCAGGCCCTGGTGGGCCACGCCCACGCCCACCACGAAGACGGTGGGCAAGGGCGCCGTCTCACGCGCGAAGCGCTCCAGCTCCGGCCACTGGCGGTCCATGAAGCCCTGCCACTGCACCATGTCCTCGGCCGGGTAGCCGGCGATGAGCTGCTCCTGGAAGACGCCCAGCGTGACGCCCTCCGCCGCCATCTTCCCCGCCAACGCCAGCGCCTTGTCCGTGTTCCGGGTGAAGGACCCCACGGTGGTGTTCACACTGGCAAGCCCGAGCTTCACGAGCCGCATGGTTGCTCCCGTCCCTTTCGATGACGCGTCTGGCGCGCAGCAATGCGCGGCCCGCCGGACAAGGCAAGCGCAACCCGCTCAGTTCAAGGGGCCGGTGGGCCGCAGGGGCTGGAGCCTGCCGATGAGCGCCCCCACGTCCTCCAGCACGCCTTCCAGGCGCTTGCGCACGTCCAGCTCCGCCAGCAGCTCCTGCCGCCGCTCCGGCTCCGGGATGACGGCGGAGGCCACCACATCCGCGAGCATGCCCCCCTGGGCCCGCGCGGCCACCGGCAGCAGGTTCTCCGCGAAGGACGGCGGGACGCGGCCGGCCAGCTCGAAGACGGCCTGCCGCAGCTGCTCCTCCTCAGGGCCCTCGTAGGGCACGTCCGGCAGCACCTCCGCGAGCACCTCCCGGTAGGCCTTTTCCGTCGTCAGCTCGGACGTCATGCGGATGCGGCTCACGCCCTGGAGGAGGATGTTGTAGCGCCCCTCCTCCACCTGTTCGTCCCAGACGATGACGCCCGCGCACATCATGGGCAGCATGGGCGGACGGCCCCCATAGTTGCCTTCCCAACCGGGCTCGAGCTGGGACAGCGCCAGGACGCGGTCGCCCGCGAGCGCGTCCCGGACAAGGGCCCGGTAGCGCGGCTCGAAGATGTGCAGCGGAATGACGGTGTGCGGGAACAGCACCGCCGACGGGAGGGGGAAGACCTTCAGCGCGCTGGCGGCACGCTCGATGCGTTCTTGAGCGGTCATGGGGGGCACCTTGCAGTGATAAGCCCGGCTCCCCCCAGCCGCATTCCTAACGAGCCCGGGAATGATACGCCCGGTCCCACCGCAAATGGGGCACGTGCGCTTCCAACCACTGGAGGGCCACATGCGAGGCCTCGTTCTCCACGGCCCCCTGCCGGATGGACGCGGCGGACAAAGCGAGGACATGCCCCGCCCCCGCGATGTCCTCCGCGTGACAGCCCTGCGCGCGCAGCCGCCAGGCCAGACTCCAAAGTGGCGGCGTGGTGCCGTGGCGCCAGAAGTGCAATTCCAGGTCACACCGCAGCGCTTCCGTCTCACTCCGGGCACGCGCGGCGGAAGAAGCGAGGGACACCTCCAAACCGTCCTCTTCGAACTGGAGCGCGTGCTGGACCGCGTGCGTGCACGCGACCACCTGACGCCACAAGTCCCACCCGGCCCGGGGCACGCCCACCTCGAAAGGCAGGTGGAGACAATCCCCCGGGGCCACGCCAGCGCGCGGAAAGAGCCGCGCGGGGCTCGCGTGACTGCACACCGCGTCCGTGGGGAAGCACCGCTGCATGTGCCGCCAGAACACCTGGACTTCCTCGGGCTGGATGTCCCCCTGGCGGAACCAGGCTCCCACCCGGGGCAGCGACTGGAACAATCCCTTGAATGAATCCATTGATTTAATCATTTGGTTAAAATGGTCGCGGCGTCAAGGGCGGGGGCATAGGATGGCGCGGGTGCTGCGAACCCATCCGGTGGACGTCCTCTTCGCGGGCCTGTCCCGCCGTGCCCGGCTCTTCTCCCAGGGCTGGGGTGATGAGCAGTTCCTCGAAGAGGTCGCGGCGGCCGCGCCGTTCCAGCAGCGGCCTCCGCCCATCGCGCCCGAGTGGAGCGCGCCCCGGCTCCAGCGCGGTCTCCAAGTCCGGGATGGCACCTTCCCGTCTCCGCTGGCCCGGCTCGACGCGGCAGCGCGCACGGCCCATGTCCGGTGGCTGAGCGCGGGGCAAGGGCCCTCACGCGGCGCCTGCGTCGTGCTCGCTGCGTCCCGTGAGGAGGGCTTCTCCCTGCGAGAGCGCATGTACGCGCCGCTCGCGCGGGAAGGCATCGACCTGTTCCTGCTGGAGAACCCCTATTACGGCCTGCGCCGCCCCGTGGGGCAGAAGGGCGGCGCGCTGCGCACCGTCAGCGACCACGTCTTGATGAACCTGGGCATGGTCGACGAGGCCCGCGCGCTGCTCGCGTGGCTGCGGAGCATGGGCCATGCGCGTCTGGGCGTGGCGGGCTACAGCATGGGCGGCTACATGGCGGCGCTGACGGCGGCTGTCGTCCCGGAGCCGCTCGCCGTGGCGGCGCTCGCGGCTGGAGCGTCTCCTGTTCCCGTCTTCACGCAGGGGCTGCTGTCCTGGTCCATTGCCTTTGCATTGCTGGATGGCCCCCGGCGCGACGCGGAGCAGGCCCGGAGTCGGCTGGGACGGATTTTCGACCTGGCGAACCTCACGCGCTTCCCGCCTCCGCGGCAGCCCGAAGCGGCCGTCCTGGTGGCCTGCCGACGTGACGGGTTCGTGCCCGGTGATGAAACGCTCGCGCTGCACGCGCACTGGCCCCGAAGCGAGCTGCGCTGGGTGGACGCCGGGCACGTCACCGCGCTCTTCACGGAGCGGGCCGCGCTGTGCGCCGCCATCCGGGACGCGCTATCGCGGGTGGATGCCACGACGTGAGCACGCGGCCCGGAGCGCGCGCATGCCTCAGTGCCGCACACCGCCAACGGCCGCCACGGGCGACGCCTCATCCACGCGCGGCTCCGGCCCCATTGCGTCCACTGCCGCCAGGGCCGTGGCCACCGTGCCCATGAGCAGGTCCGGCCGCACGGGCTTCTCCAAGACGCGGGTGGGCACGGTGTCGATGAACGCGCGGGACTCCGGCGTATAGGCACCGCCGGAGATGAACACCACCCGCGCGGCCTGGTCCGGCGCGTGGGCGCACAGGTGCTGGTAGACGGCGGCACCGTCCGTCTCCGGCATCTGCAAGTCACACAGGATGACGTCGAAGCGGTGGCCCGCGTCCACCAGCGCCAGCGCCTCGCTGCCCCGCGTGGTGGTGACGACGTCGTGGAAGGGCTCCAGCAGCAGCCGCATGGACTGCGCGAGGCGCGGCTCATCATCCACCACCAGCACCCGGCCCCGCCGGGCCGCGGACGGCGGAGGCAGACTGACGCGTGGCAACGGCCGCGGCGGCGTGGACGCCTGCAGGCGCGCGGGCGGCAACAGCACGCTGAAGACGGAGCCCCGGCCCGGCTCGCTGCGGACCTCCAGCTCGCCCCCGTGCGCGCGGACAATCTGCTGGCAGATGGCGAGCCCCAGCCCCGTGCCCTCGCCGCTGGACTTGGTCGTGTAGAAGGCCTCGAAGATGCGCGGCAGCACGTGCGCGGGAATCCCCGCGCCGCTGTCCACCACGTCCACGCGGGCCCGGCCGGAGGCATCCGTGCTGGTGCGCACGCGCACCTCGTTCATGGACGGGTTGCCCTCCGGGATGGCCTGCATCGCGTTCACCAGCAGGTTGAGCAGCACCTGCCCCAAGCGGGCCTCGCTGCCCGACACGCGCGGCACCGGACCGAACTCCTCCACCAACCGGGCGCGGTGGCGGAGCGCGTGGCTGATGATGCGCACCGCGGGCGGCACCAGCGCGTTGAGGTCCACCAGCCCCGGGTCCTGGTTCCCCTGGCGGCTGAACACCTGGAGGTCCCGGACGATGAGGCGGATGCGCTCGGCGCCTTCCAACGCGCCCCGCACGTTGGCCATCGCGTCGCGCATGCCCGACATGCCGCCCTGGCTCAATCCGCGCTCGGCGGCCTCCAGGTTCAGCACCAGGTAGGCCAGCGGGTTGTTGATTTCGTGCCCCACCCCGGCCGCGAGCGTCCCCACCGCGGCCACACGTTCGGCCGCCACCAGGCGGGCCTGGAGCTCCTTGGTCGCGGAGATGTCGCGGTGGGTGGCCACGAAGTGGGTGATGTCCTCGCCCGTGGCGCGCACCGGGGACAGCAGCACCTCGCTCCACACGAGGTCGCCCTGCTTGTGCGCCAGCTTCACCTCCGCGAACACCGGCTCGCCCGCGAGCAGTGACTGCCGCGTGCGCTGACGGAACTCCGGCTCCTGCGCGCCGTAGAGCGAGCACGGGTCCTGGCCCACCAGTTCCTCCAGCCGGTATCCCAGGAGCGAGCACAGGGCCTGGTTGGCGAACACGGTGCGCAGCGCGCCTCCCGCGAGGACCTCCGCGATGAGGACGCCTTCGTGCACGCTCCGCACGGTGGTGCCCAGCAGTTGGAGCTGGCCGATGGCGCGCTGACGCTCGGTGCTCGCCGCCGCCAGCAGCAACCCGGTGACGGCGTTGGCGGCGATGAAGAGCTGCAGCACCAGCAGGTCCTGCGGCAGGTCATCGGTGGCGAAGGGCCCGTGCCCGCGCGCGGTGCCCACGATGGAAGCGGCGGCGATGCACAGCGTGGCTGCCGCCGCGCCCCGGGGACCGAAGCGAAGCGCGGCCCAGGCGGACATGGGGAAGAGGAGGAAGGCGGCCGCGTGCGCCGCGCTGTGCGGCAGCTCCGGCACGAAGAAGATAACGCCTCCCAGCACCGTGGTGAGCCCCGCGAGCACCAGCGCCTCGCCGCCTCGTCGCGGCCAGGACCACCGCTTGAACAGCATCAGCGCTGGAGCCACTACCAGCACGCCCATCAAGTCCCCCACCCACCACACGCGCAGGCCCGCGGCCAGGGACGTCCACGGAAGCCGCCCGCCCAGCACGAGGCTCGCCGCGCCCACCAGGGCACTCACACCCAGGCACAGCGCGCCCGCTCCCGCGCACAGCGCGACGACGTCGCGGATCCGCTCCAGCCCCCTGTCGAACCCCACCCGCCGCAGCAGGCCCACGCCGAACACCGCCGCCAGCGTGTTGCCCACGCCCACGCCGAGCGAGGCCACGGCAGGCACATCCGCCAGGACCGACATGACCGACGCGCCCACGAAGACACCGGGCCAGCGTGACACCCCCAGCACCACCAGCGCCGCCAGTGACACTCCCGCCGGAGGCCAGGCCGGACTGATGTTGCTCACGGTGGCCACCTGCTGCCCCAGGCCTCCCGCGAGGAGATACACGACGACCAGGCCCAGCATCTCCATCAGATGCCGGCCGTTGACTCCACCTGCACTGGCTCGGAGCAGCCCGAAGATGACCCATCCCCCCGACACCCGCCCGCCGACCCGGCAGGTATCCATGAAGGCCATGCTAGCCGGGGCACCGCCGGTATTGCACCTGCCCCCAGGTTGACTGGAAGGCAACCGTCCAGGAGCCGATAGGCGAAGTGCAATGGCTTCGGAACTCGCCCGTAGGGGAAGACAAGGAGGTCACCCGAACCATGTCGCGTCCCGCAATCGCAGCCCTGCTGTCGTTTCTCATCCCTGGCGTGGGGCAGATCTACAACGGGGACCTGCTCCGGGGCCTGTTCTGGCTCATCATCACCCCAGGCTTCTGGATTGGCACGGGTGGGTGCCTGGGCTGGGTGTGCCACATCGTCGCCGCTGTCACCGCCCACAACCGGGCGGAGGACAAGGACAAGTACAGAGTCACGGTCGTGTGATGCGGCCATGTGGCCCCACCGCTGACACGCGGGCGGAGCACACGGCTCTCCCGCGTGTCAGGTAACCGACACGCCCAGGCCCAGGGCGCGCTCCGCCAACCAGAGGCACGCCAGCAGCGCGATGGCCACCGAGCCGCCCACGACGACCGCGCGGCGGTAGAGCGGCGCCTGTCGCAAGACGAAGGCCAGGGGCAGCAACGCGGCCACGAAGGCCACCTGTCCCAGCTCCACGCCCAGGTTGAAGCCCAGCAGCGCCAGCGCGAGGCTTCCCGCGGACAGCCCCATTCCCGCCAGGACCGACGCGAAGCCGAAGCCGTGCAGCAGCCCCAGCACGAAGGCCACCGTCCAGCGAGTCCCCCACCCCAACGGGCGGACATTGTCGAGCGCCGCCACCAGGATGCCCAGCGCGATGGCGACCGACACGAAGCGCGGCGGCAGGGATGCCCAGCCCAGCGTGGCGGCCACCAACGTCAACGCGTGCGCCACGGTGAAGGCGGACACCACCTTCACCACATCCCATAACGCCGTGCCGAAATCCGAGACGGCCACCCACCGCCCGTCCGCGTCACGGCGCAGGACGGAGGGCAGCAGCAGCGCGAAGAGAAAGAGCAGGTGGTCGGCCCGAGTCACGACGTGCAGCACCCCCTCCACCGTCATGCGCTCCGCGGTGCGCCAGGGAGACTCGTCCCGCACGCGCACCCGCGCGAAGTGCTGGGACGCGGAGAAGATAAGCGGCTCGCGCGCGCCCACGCGCACGATGCCCCGGTGAAGCGGGTCGCTGTCGAACAGCAGCGTGTAGTCCACGTCCAGCCGCGCGGCGGAGCCGGTGCAGCGCGCGTCGAAGTCCAGCACCGCATAGGCCCCGTCCGAGTGCCGCCTGATGTGCAGCCCGCCCTGGGAAACGAGCGCACAGGGCGCACCTTCCGCCCCGAGCACCAGCCGGCCGAGCACATAGCGCCGGATGTCGGCCTCGCGCGCCAGCACCTCGCCCCAGGTGATGGCGCCGTCTCCGCTCGCGTCCAACCCGAGGACGTCGTCCAGGTCCTGGAGCGACACGTCCCACCGGCCGGAGATGCCTTGGCCGTCCGCCTCGGTCAGTCGCAGGTAGCTGTCGCTCGGCTTTTGCGCCTGGGCGGACAGGGAGGCCAGCAGGAGCGACAGCAGGGCAACGCGGCTCATGGCAGCAGACTCCGCACGCGCTCGGCCAGGAAGACGAGCCCCGGGTCCTCGCAGCCCGACGCTTGAAGGAAGTCCAGCGCGGGCCGGGCCGCCTCCGGTCTGCCCGCCGCCAGCGCGGCTTCGATCAACAGCCGCACGTCCCATGGCTCACGCTGTGACGCCCACACGGCCTGCGCCAGCCGGAGCGCCTTCTCCGGCGCCTTCTCCACCTGGAGCGCGAAGCGGGCCTCCTCGCGCGCGAGGAGGCTGTCCCCCCGCAGGCGGCTCTCCTCGAAGCGGCGGGACAAGGCGTGGGTGACGTCGGGCGCGCGAGACGACCCGAGCGCGTTTTCCGCCAACACGTGGCGCAGGAGCAACCGGTCGTCCTGCGTGTGGTCCATCACCACGACGGCCGCCTCACGCGCTCGGCCCGCGTCCAGCAGCAGGTCCGCGTAGGCCGCGCGTGCGGCGTAGTCCTTCGAATCCAGCGAGAGCGCCCGGAGGAAGTAACGCTCCGCCAGACCGGCATCCCCCGCCAGCGCGGCGGCCTCCGCCAGCGTGGCCAGTGCGCGCGTGCGCGTCTCCTGACCGTGCCCGCTGTGCCGCAGCGCCTCCGACAGGAGCGCGTGCGCCTTGCGCGAATGCCCCGCGAGGCTTCGCACCCGGGCCTCGCACACCGCGACCGTCAACGAAGCGGTCAACGCGGTGAGCCTCGCGCAGCTGCGGGCCGCCTCGGCATGCTCGCCTCGAATCCCCAACACCTCCGCGCGCAGCAACCAGGCGTCGACGTTGCCGGGGTCCTCCTTCACCACCGCGTCCAGGTCCTCCAAGGCCGCCGGAAAGTCGCGCCGCGCGTGGTGGAAGGTGGCGCGTACCAGCCGCACGCCAGGCGGCGGCGTGGCCAGGTCCCACCACGGACGCAGCGCCGCCTGTGCGCGGCCCAGGTAGCGAGGCTCTCCCAACACGCGGCTCGCCTCGATTTCCAACCGCGCCAGGCGCAGCGCCATGTCCAACTGTCCGGCGTGCCCGGCCAGGGCCTTGCGAAGCGCGGCACGCTCGCGGGCGCGCGCATCCACACCGACGGCCGGCACGCGCGCCAACACCTCCTCGGTGTCCGGGGGAATGAAGGGCTCTCGCTCCCCGAAGGAAGGCGAGCGCCCACAACCGAGTACCCACGCCGTGGTCAGGACCACGGCGCGTCTCACTGCGGAGGAGCGGCGGCACATCGGAGCTCGCATGGGCTCCGCACTGTACGCAGCCGTTTTTCGAATGGCGGCCGCATGGGGACATGGGTCGCCGGAGCAACACACCGCTCAGGGTCGCCGCCCTCTACTCAACAGCGAAGCGGGACTGGAGTGCGCCCGCCGGCGTCAGTCCCCGGTGACGGCGATGCGCTCCCAGCCAGGGAGATAGTTCGTCACCAGCCCGTGCGCGTCGACGTCCACCTCGGCGACGAAGCGGCCATCGTTGCTCTCGTACCGGTAACGCGTCGGGGTGAGCCGCGTGTAGCGCTGGGGCAGCACCTCCAGCGCAAGGTTGGGGATGCGAATCCACGCGGTACGCACGTCCGCCGCCTGTCCCACGCCCAACCCAAGTCGGCGGATGGGCAGGGTGTTGGTCGACGGCGTGCACGCCACGTCGATGTCCGAGCAGCCTCGGAGGTGGACCAGCTCCTCTTCGCCCTTCCACCAGCGTCGCTCCGCGTCCGCGCGGAGCTGGAGCCGTGCCTCGCCCTCCCCGCTCCGGCGCAGGACGTGGACCTCCTGGGTCTCCCACGCCGCGTTGGTGGTGATGGTGTACTCCACGAAGTGCGGCAGCCCGTTGTCCACGAGCACCACCGAGCCCGCGAGCACCCACCCATCCGGGCGCTCTCGCAGCTCGAAGTACTCACTGCCGGGAGACAGCAACCGCCGCCAGACGAGCGCACGGGGCCTGCGATGCGAGGCATCAACGTTCATGGGTCTTCCTCCTGTTCAAGGCCTCGCATCCCGCAGCGCCGCCAGCAACTCCGCCGCGGTGGCGGCCACCACGCGCGCGCCGTGGGCCTTCAGTTCGTGCACCTCGCGGAAGCCCCAGGCCACGCCCACGCCGTACATCCCCGCCGCGCGCGCCGTGTCCATGTCGATGGACGTGTCCCCCACGAAGCCGCAGGCCGCGGGCGGTACGCCCAGCTCCGAGGCCAACGCCAGCGCCGCCGTCGGGTCCGGCTTGCGCGGCAGCTCCGGCCGCTCACCGTACACGGCGGCGAAGGAGACCTGTGGCAGCAGGCGTGCGACCAGGCGCTTCACGAAGTCGTCTGACTTGTTGCTGAGCACCGCCAGCTTCGTGCCCTGCGCGGCCAGCGCGGTCAGCATCTCCGGGATGCCCGGGTAGTGCGCGGTCCGGTCGAAGAGGTGGTCGTCGTAGTAGGCCTTGTAGGTGGCCAACACCGGCTCGATGAGCGCGTCCTGCCCCGAAGGCACCGCCCGGCGAATCAACTCCCGGACACCGCTGCCCACGAAGCGCAGGTAGGCGGACTCCGGATGGGTGGGCAGGCCGTGGTGGGCCAGCGCGTGGTTCGTCGCATCGGCGATGTCCCCCAGCGAGTCCACCAGGGTTCCATCCAGGTCGAAGATGACGGCACGAAGCAGCATGAAGACGAGTCCTTCTTCAAAAACGAAAACGCCCTGGCCACGAGGACCAGGGCGTCGCGGGGCCCAAAGGCCCAATCACCTGGAAGCTACGGGGTGGCCTTGGCGCTGGCGTCCTTCTCCGCGTCGCCACCGCCCGCCGTAATCACCGCGAAGTTGATGTTGTTGTAGCCCGCCGTGGCGCAGCTGAACATCACCCGCTTGATGATGGAGTACTCCACGTCCTTGTGGGCCTGGATGTTGATGTCGCCCTTGAAGGTGTTGGCCGTGTCCTGCGCCATGGAGTGGAGGTCCTCGTACTGCTTCTTCATGTCGCGGAGCTTCTCTTCCAAGGACGGGATGTTGAGGTACTCGTCCTTGGTGAAGTCCTCCACGCGGCCAATGATGGTGCCGGAGACGCTGATCTGTTCACCGGAGACCATCACCACCGGGTGCATCTCCACTTCCTGGACGTTGACCGCCTCGGGAAGCTCGATGTCCTTGGTCATGTTCAGCACCTCGCCCGTCGCGGAGAAGTTCGCGATGAGGAAGAGCACGATGATGATGAACATGTCGACCAGCGGGGTGATGAGAAGGTCGGAGTAACCGCTCTTCTTCGCGGCCGCGCCGTGCCCGAACACCTTGGAGTGCTGGAGCCGCTTGCCGTATCGCTTGCCTGGAACCTGAATGGCCATGACGTGTCGTGAGCTCCGTGAGCGGCTAGCCCATCGCCGCGGACACCGACACCTGGGGCAGCCCAGAGCCGATGCACTCGTCGATGATACGGACCAGGTCCTCGTAGCGGACCTTGTCTTCAGGTTGCAGGGTGATGGCGGACTGGTCCGGCAGCTGCGCCTTCAGTTCCTTGAAGCGCGCCACCAGCTTGGACAGGTCCGTCTTGCCCTTCGCATCCTTGGTGAGGGGAATCGGCTCGAAGGCGCTCTGGTCCGCGGTCAGCCGCAGCTCCGTGGGCGTGATGAGCAGGTTGAGCTGGACCGTCTTGGTCTGCTCTTCCTGCTGCTGCTCCTCCTCCGTGGAGGGGCCACCCGCCTGCGAAACCTGGAGCCGGCCAATCTGGGTCCAGACCGCCGTCATGATGAGGAAGCTGATGGTCACCGCCATCAGGTCGATGAAAGCCGTGAGGTTGATAGAGGTGTCGAGCGACTTTTTGCCGCCTTTGCCTCCACCTGTGTCCATTCCGCCGGCCATGGCGTTCTTCTCCTTCGGCCGCGCTCAGTGAGCGCCGGTGAGACTGATGGGAGCGCGCCGCGCGTCCCCACACCCGTGGGGACAGGCCAGCGCGCCCGGACTCCGGGTTCCCGAAGGACTTCCTACTCCTCGTCGCGAGCCGACGTGGGGACGTTCAGGTTCTTGAACTTGTCCTTGTTGGCCACGATGAGGTTGAGGACGGAGACGCTGGTCTCGTTGATGTCGTTGATGAGGCTCTGCGTGCGGCCCGTCAGCACGGAGAAGGAGATCAGCGCCGGGATGGCCGTGAGCAGACCGAAGCCGGTGCAGTTCATGGCTTCAGAAATACCGTTGGCGAGAATCGTCGCCTTGTCGGCCGGGTTCACGTTGGCCACGGCCTCGAAGCAGGCGATGAGACCGGACACCGTTCCGAGCAGACCGGCGAGCATCGCCGCGTTGCCGAGCATGGCGAGGTAACCGGTGCGGGCCTCGATCTTCGGCGTCTCGCGGAGGCTGGCCTCGTCGAGCGCGGCCTGGACCTCGTCGTTGCCCTTCGGAACGTTCATCAGGCCGGCCTTGATGACGTTCGTCAGCGGCGTGGACTTCTGGCCAGCCACGTAGTTGATGGCCTTGTCCAGGTCACCGGCGTAGATGTGCTTCTTCAGGCCACGAAGGAAGGCCTCCTTGTTGATGGAGGCCTTGCCGAAAAGGATGATGCTTCGCTCGACCATGATGGCGAGTGCCACGATGAGGCAGGCGGCAATGGGGTACATACCCCACTGGCCGGCCTCCCAGCGCATGGCGACTTCTTCGAAGAAGCCCCGCTGAGGGCCGCCGACATTCGCCAGCACGGTCAGGTTCGTCACAGACGCCAGGTTCATCGAGTGTTGCCTCCACAGGCAGCTTGGCCCGCTCTAGCGGACCTTCCAGACCTGACGTCCCCCCGAGCGGACGGTCCACCCGGTTGGGCGGCAGGAATGGATGTTGAAAACGGTGTGCCGACTTTAGGAATGGGCGTCTGGGGTGTCAAGGCAGGGGCAGTGGCGTTAAGTGCTGAAATCTCACAGGAATTTTGCGCTGAGCCCCCTCTTGCCAGGCCGTCCTCCAAGCAGCATTGCGGGCATTTTCGGGGGTATTCCCAAGTGCCTCCGGATGTGACACCGCGCTCGCTTCCTGGGTTTCGTCGCGCGTGTTAAGGCCGGATTCATGGCGAGGAAGCGCATTGGCGAGCTCCTGTTGGAGCAGCGGGCGATCAGCGTCGCCCAGCTCGAGGCGGGGCTCGCGGCTCACCGGAAATCAGGACAACGTCTGGGGGCCACCCTCATCGCGCAGGGTGCGATCACGGAGGCCACGCTCGCGGACGCGCTGAGCCAGGCCCTGGGGCTGCCGCGAGTGGACCTCGCGGCCACCACGCCAGAGTGGGCGGCGGTGCACATGCTGCGCGCGCGCTTCTGCGAACAGCACGACTTGTTCCCCATCGCACTGGAGAGCACGGGCGGGCGCAAGCAGCTCGTGGTGGCGATGAGTGATCCGCTCAACGTGACGGCGGTGGAGGAGATTGAGTTCACCACCGGCCTCAAGGTCAGCCCGCGCGTGGCGCCGCTGTCCACCGTGCGCAGCGCCATCCTCCGCTACTACCACAAGGTGCCGGTGGCCTCGCCCTCCGCCAGCCGCCCCGCGCCCGCGAGGCCCGCCGCGAAGCCGGTGAAGGCCACGCCGCCAGTGACACGCCCCACGGCGCCGCCGCCCGAAGAGGATGACGAGGAGGTCATCATCGGCGAGGAGCTGCCGCCCGGCGAGGCGACGCAGCGCACGTCCCTGGCGGAGCTGATTCGCGCCCGCGAGGAGCAGAGCAAGCAGAAGCGCGGACAGGGCGGCGCCGCGAAGCCCAAGGCCGCCGTGGCGAACGCGGGCGGCGTGCTGGACGATCTGGACTACCTCTTCGGACAGGCGCGGGAAGACACTGATCGCGTCGAGGAGCTGGAGCGGAAGTTCTGGGCGCTGATGCGCATCATGGCGCGCAAGGGCCTGCTCACGAACGAGGAGTTCACCCGCGAGCTGGACGACGAGGACAAGGCCAGCGGCGAGTCGTGACGATGCGCCGGGGCCGGAAGGAATCGGCTCGTGACGGTTACGTGGTGGAGCGCCAAGAGCCGGCCGCCGCTACATAGGAACGGAGGCGCTCACGTGCGCGTGTGGCACAGGACGTCTCCGCGGGGCGCCCGCCAGCATGCCCGGCGAGCCCAGGCCCGGTGACACCGCCACGGAAACCACCTCGGGGCCTCGCGCGTACACACAGAAGCACCCGCACTCGCGGGAACTTCCGGAGCTCGCGTCCATGCCCACCGCCTCCACATCCTCGTCCCTGGCCCGCCGGCTCATTCCGCTGGCCCTTGCGGCGCTCGCCGTGCTGTCCGCGTGCACCGAGGCCCGCGGGGCCGCGCCCACCGCGCCAGGCCCCACCATCCAGGACACCCGCCGCTACGAGAAGCCCTCGGACGCCGAGCTGCGGCGCACTTTGTCCCCGCTGGCCTACTCGGTGACGCAGCAGGGAGCCACGGAGCCCGCCTTCCGTAATCCCCTGTGGAACCACCACGAAGAGGGCCTCTACGTCGACGTGGTGAGCGGCGAGCCCCTCTTCTCCTCGCGCGACAAGTTCGACTCCGGCACCGGCTGGCCCAGCTTCACTCGCCCGGTGGACAGCGCTCGCGTCGTCGAGAAGCGGGACAGCACGCAGGGCATGGAGCGCGTGGAGGTGCGCTCGAAGGCCGCGGGCTCACACCTGGGCCACGTCTTCGGGGATGGGCCCCCGCCCGCGAAAACACGCTACTGCATCAACTCCGCGGCCCTGCGCTTCGTCGCGGTGAATGACCTGGCGAAGGAGGGTTATGGAGCCTGGCTGCCACTCTTCGGCCGCCCCGTTCCGGCCGCCGGCACGAAGCGCCAGGACGCCTCGCCCTTCACGGAGACGGCGCTGCTGGCGGGCGGGTGCTTCTGGGGCATGGAGGACCTGCTGCGCAAGATTCCCGGCGTCGTCCAGACGGAGGTGGGCTACACGGGCGGCTCCAGCGCCTTCCGCAATCCCACGTATCGCGACGTGAGCTCGGGCAAGACGGGCCACGCTGAATCCGTGCGCGTCGTGTTCGACCCCACCCGGCTGACGTACGAGACGCTGCTGGAGCAGTGGTTCTTCCGCATGCACGACCCGACGACGCTCAACCGTCAGGGCAATGACGTGGGCACGCAGTATCGCTCCGCCATCTTCTACCTGTCCGACGCCCAGAAGCGCGTCGCCGAGGAAGTGAAGGCGCGGGTGGATGCCTCCAAGAAGTGGCCCCGACCCGTCATCACGCAGATTGTGCCCGCGGGCGCCTTCACCCCCGCCGAGGACTACCACCAGGACTACCTGGTGAAGAACCCGGGCGGCTACACCTGCCACTACATGCGGGACTGAGCGCGGGCTCAGCCCTGCTGGAGCGGCAGGCGCACGATGAAGGTGGTGCCCTCGCCCATGGTGCTCTCCACCGTCAGCCGGCCACCGTGGTTCTCCACGATGCCCTGGCAGATGGAGAGCCCCAGGCCGGTGCCCCTCCCTTCCGGCTTGGTGGTGAAGAAGGGCTCGAAGATGCGCTGCAGGTGCTTGGACTCAATCCCCGTGCCCGTGTCGCGCACCTTCACCACCGCGTCCTGCCCGTCACGGCCCGTGGCCAGGATGACGGAGCCTCCCGGCGGCATCGCGTGGCACGCGTTGGTGATGAGGTTGACGAACACCTGCACCAGGTTGGCGCGCACGGCGGACAGGGGTGGCAGTTCGCTGTACTCGCGATGGATGCTGACGCGCGCCTGGGCAACCACGTGCTCGCAGAAGCCCACCGCCATGTCCACGACGGCGTTGAGCTGCACCCGCTCCGGCCGGTCCTGCGCCGGGCGCGCGTAGCTGACCAAGTCTCGCGTGAAGCGGAGGATGCGGTGGCTGCTCTCCAGGATTTTGCGCAGCTTCTCCTGGTCCGCCGGGTTGGCCCCCGGCGTCATCCGCGAGCGCTGGAGCAGCGCGTCCGCGTACGTGGCCACCGCCGTCATCGGGTTGTTGATTTCGTGCACCACGCTGGCGGCGAGCTGACCGATGGAGGCCAGCTTCTCCGCGTGGATGATGCGCTTCTCCAGCTCCTTCACCACCGTGATGTCCTGACCGATGGCGATGACGCCTTCCACTTCCCCGTGCTGGGAAAGCTTGGAGGAGGTCGCGAAGGAGACGCGCACCTCCGCTCCGCTGCTCGTCATCAGCCGTGTCTCGAAGCTGTTCACCGGCTCGCCACGAATCGCCGCGGCGATGAGCTGGTTGAGCCGCAGGTGCTCGCTCTCCGGGATGAGCGAGAAGAAGTCCCGGCCCAGCACCTCTTCCTTGCCGAAGCCGGTGAGCGCGCTCAGCGCCTGGTTGAAGACGACGACCTGCTTGTCCCGGTTCGCCACCAGGATGAGGGCGTTGGCCTTCTCCAGCAGGTCCTCCAGGTACTTGCGGACGAACGTCAGCTCATCGATGAGCTTCGCGTTCTTCACCGCCACCGCCACCTGGTTGGCGAGCTGGAGCAGCACGCGCTCGTCATGCGGCACGTCGGAGACGAAGTCCGCCGGGTACTCCATGTTGATGGCGCCGAAGAGCTGCCCGCTGGCCACCAGCGGCGCGCTCACGCCATGGGTGCTGTCCTGGAACAGCAGCGGGACTTCGCCCAGCACCACCACGCGGTCCACGGGCAGGGACGCGCGGTCCAGGCTCGTCTTCTCCACCGCGCGCTCCATCAGCACCAACGGCTCGTGCGCGCCTTCCTTCAGCCGCCCCTCCGCGTAGAGCGACGTGAGGCCGCCCGTCCGCGAGTCGGTGATGCGGATGCAGAACGAACGCCCGGGGAACAGCTCCTTCACGCCGCGCGCCACCGCGGCGACCAGCTCCTCCTCGCCGCCGGCCTCGGCCACGCTGCGGCCCAGGTCCAGCAGCACGCCTTCGGTGCGCGCCTGCTCCAGAAGGGCCCGCTCCGCCACCACCAGCCGGTTGCGAGACAGCTCCGGCTCGTTGCGCGCGCGGACGGCCACCACGTCGCCCCGGCGGGACAGCGTCAGCACCACGCCGGGCAGGTCGGGCAAGAGCTCCACGTCGCAGCTGGCGCCATCCGCCGGCACGCTGGCGCCGGACAGGGTGCGCGCCACTTCCTCCACGGACGCGTGCTGGTCGGCGCAGAAGCGGCGGAAGGCGTCGTTGACGGCGACCAGGCGCAGGGCCGGGTCGCACATGGCCGCGGGGGCGTCGAGCGCCTCGAACAGGGCCTGGAAGGACTCGGGGGCAGGGCCGCCGGCGATGCGCACGGCTCGGGTCTCAGTCTTCATGGGAGGTGGCCTTGTCCAGGTCGAGAATCTGTTGCGCCCCCATGTAGGACTTCGTCTCGTAGCGGGTGATCTTCCCAATCTTCCGGACGATTTCCGCCATGCGCTCCGCCTCGCGGTAGATGATGTCCACCGGCTTCCAGGCGAAGTCGTCTTCCTTCAGCTTCCGCTTCAGCAGCTCGGCGTAGCCCATCACCGAGGTGAGCGGCTGGTTCAGCTCGTGCGCGGCGGTGCCAGCGAGCGCGACGATGACCGCGCTCTTCTCGCTCTCCTCCAGCCGCGTCTCCACGTCGGACAGCTTGCGCTCCAGCTGCATGCGCGCGCGCATGTCCGTGAAGATGCCCACGCTGAACACCTCACGCCCCCCTTCGTAGACGATGGAGGCCGTCAGGTTCACCGGCACCCGCTCACCGGAGCGGTGCACCAGCTCCTCCCGGATGAGGGACAGCCGGCCCTTGCCGCCGTGCTCGGGCGCCCGAATCATGGCCATCACCCGCTTCGCCACGCCCGGCGGATAGAGCTGGTGCACGGAGAGGCCGCCGCCCAGGGCCTCCTGCGCGGTGTAGCCGCACAGCGCCTCCGCGCCCTTGTTGAAGAGGATGATGCGCCCCTTCAGGTCGGCCGCGATGATGGCGTCCACCGACGAGTCGATGAGCCGCTCCAGGAAGTCCTTCGTCTGGAGCAGCTCGTCCTCCAGCCTTCGCGCGTCCGTGACGTCGCGGAAGGAGAGGATGGTGGCCGCCTCCTCGTCACGCAGCGGCGCCGCGGACATGGACAGCGTCAGGCGGCGCCCCGTGCGGGTGCACACCTGCACGTCCGCGCCGGAGCGGGCCTCGCCGCGCGCGGCGGTGGTCACCAGCTCCATCAGCACGTTCTCATCCACCGGCTGAGTCACCTGGTGCAGGTGGCGGCCCCGCGCGTCGGGGGCGTCCACGTCCAGCATGGCCGCGCCGGACGGATTCAGCGACAGCACGCAGGCCTTGTCGTCGAGGATGGCCACGCCTTCACTGACGTGCGCGAAGAAGAGCTGGTACGGCTTGAACGAGGCCGCCTGCTCCTCCGCGGCCAGGCGGGCCGTCTTCTCCGCCTCCGTCTGCCCGCGCACGGACTGGAGCACGGACGCGTTGCGCAGGGCCACCGCGGTGGCGTGCGCCACGGTGGTGAGGAAGTCGATTTCCCGAGGCGTGAAGGTGCGCCGCCGTCCCGCCGCGCGCAGCAGCAGCACGCCGCGCACCTGCCCGCGGATGGGCAGCGGCAGCGCGGCGATGGCGTGGATGCCCCGGGCGGCCACCGCGCGCCGCTCCACGTCTCCCAGCAGCGGGTGGGTGGAGGCCTCCTGCATCACCACCGGCTTGCCCGTTCGCATCACCTCGCGAATCTCGGGGTAGCGCGACAGGTCGATGCGCAGGTCCTTGAGCGTGGGGTCATCGCTGGCGGCGACGATGATGCCCTCATCCGCGCTGCGCCCCAGCATCACCAGCGTGGCGCGCGCGATGTCCAGCTTCTCCGCCAGCCGCCGGGTGACGCCGTGCAGCAGCGCCTCCACGTCGGACGTCTCCGCGTAGTCCGCCGTGAGCTCCAGGAGGAGTGCCAGGTCCTCCTGGCTGCGCGCCTGTTCCTCGCGCTCCACGTGGCGCTCGGCGGCGCACTGGAGCCGCCAGGCCAGCTCGTGCATGGCCACCGGCGCGGTGAGGACGTCCGCCGGCTTGAGGGACTGCGCCGCGGCGAAGTGGCTTTCGCCCGGTGCCACCAGCACCACCAACGTGAGGTGGGCGGCGAGGGCGGCGTCCAGCAGGGCCTGCCCCGCGGCGAGCCCTCCCGGCGCGGTGAGGTCCACCAGCGCCAGGGAGGCCTCTTCGAGACCACCCACCACGCGTAAACCCGCACGCGCGGCGGCCGCGGCCAGCAGCTCCCGCGCGGGTGAGTCCGAGGGCACCAGGGAGATGCCTGATACGAATTCCAGCGAGGACGGCACGTGGAGAGTGGGGTCCAGGGCAGAAGGGGCCCCCACTCTACACGCCCTGAGGGCTCAGGGGCAGTCCGACTCGAAAGCGCCCTGGTCCGGGCCTGGCCCGCACCAGGTCAACCCCAGCGACAGCCCCGCGTTGAGGGCGGGCGAACCCGACCCCAGGCGGAAGTCCCCGGTGTCGATGTTGACGAAGCCAGGGGCCTTCTCCTGGGAGCGGCCGTCCAACCCGCTCTGCGAGCGCCACTGCGAGAAGCCCATGTCCACGCCGTTCAGCCGGAAGAGGGCCGAGCCCGAATTGCGGAAGTAGAGGTTGGCGTCCACCACCGCCCCCGAGCGCCCGGGGCCGCCGCGCACCGCCACCCCACAGCCGGAGAAGACGTTGTTGCGCACATCCAGGCTGGCGCTGGCCCCGGTGTCGCCATGGCCAAAGGTGAGGCACGGCCCAGGCATGTTCCAGACGGTGTTGTGGTGAACCTTCACGTTCGACGTCGTGTCCACGCGGATGCCGCTGCCCTCCTCACCGCCGCCCAGTCCGTCCCGCACCAGGTTGCGGCGGATGACGATGTTGGTGGGCGGCGAGCCCTGGCGCACCCCGCCGATGCTGATGGCGCGGCCGTTGTTGTAGAAGACGTTGTCCTCCAGGGTGACGTCCTTCGCGGACAGGTGCACCACCACGCCCTCGCCGCGCGAGGTGGACGACGTCTTGTGGCCCCAGATGATGTTGCCGCGCAGCGTGACGCGGGTGCACGTCTTCACGTCGACGCCATTCTCCCGGTTCTCGTGCAGCTCGTTGTCCTCCACCAGGAGGTTGTCGAAGGGCGCGCCGGAGATGGTGGCGCCGCCCTCGGGGCCGATGCACTGCACCGCGTCCCCGGAGTTGTGGTGGATGTCGTTGCCACGCACCACCACGTTGCGCGCCGTCGTCTGGACGACGACGCCGTGGCTGTCATCTCCGTTGCGGTTGAAGTGGGAGATGGTGTTGCCCTCGATGAGGACATCACTGGCCTTCTCACACACGTTGACGCCCGCGCCCGCGGTGCCGTTCTTCAGCGTGGAGCCGCGCAGCACGCCGTGGTGGGAACCCACGCCGCGGAACAGCACCGCGAAGGAGGCATTGCCCGCCGCGTCGATGGTGAGCCCCTCGATGCTCCAGTACGCACCGCGCACGTCCACCATGGCGGAGCCACTGCCGGACGGCTTCAGCACCGGCTTCGCGCCCGGCGCGGCCCGCAGCGTGAGCAGGTTGGACGCCGAGCCGCCCTTCTCCTCCAGCTTGAGGCGCTCGGCGTAGGTGCCCGTCTTCAGGTAGATGGCCTCGCCCGGCCGCACCAACTCCAGCGCGCGCGTCACCGTTCGCAGCGGCGCCGTCTCCGTGGCGGAAGCACTGTCACTGCCGTTGGGCGCCACCCAGAGGATGCGCGAGTACTGGGGCACGGGCTCGGGTTCAGGCGGAGGCTCCGGTTCTGGCTGTGGTTGGGGCTGGGGCTCTGGCTGAGGGGTCGGATCCGGGATGTCGACGATGACGGGTGGAGGCTCCGACGTTCCAGGGTTCGTCGTGTCGTCGTCATCGTTGGTGGGAGGTGTGCCGGGAACGGACGGGTTGCCCGTCGACGGCGTCTCGCTGGAGCCCGGAGGTGAGCCACTTTCCTGGGTGAGCTCCCCCTTCCCATTGCAGGCCAACAAGGACAGCAGGGCAGCGGAGCAGAGGGCCGTGGACCACGGCGAGCGGTTGCGCATCCTGGCGGACTCCTGGTGTGGGTCGCGGCGCGGGAGGCGCTCGCGAGGACGGCCGCCAATTCCGAGCCCCGCGCTGTTCATTCCCTCCGAGCGCGGCAACCCCTGCCTGCCGGGACGTAGAGGGAGGAGACAGGAAACGTGGTTTCGCGGGGTTGGGACGGATGCTCCGCTTCACCGACAGGTGGGCCTTCACGGGGAGCTGAAGTGTGATGTGTGCAACGCGCGCGGGAATATTCCCGGGGGATTTTCACACAGAGCGAAGGGCCGAGCCGGGCGTCCCCGGGCGCGTGGGCGCGCGGCGGGGCGAGACATGCCGGTGTTTCAGGGAGGCAGGGCGTACCTTGACGTCGGGAGGAACGCGCGGGATATGAGCCGCCTTCCACCCGCTGTCAGGAGACACCTTGGACATCTTCAAGGAATTCACCTTCGAGGCCGCGCACCGGCTTCCCAACGTGCCGCCTGGGCACAAGTGCAGCCGGCTTCACGGCCACAGCTACCGGGTGGAAGTCCACGTGCGTGGCCCGGCGGGCGAGCAGTCCGGGTGGGTGATAGACTTCACCGACATCAAGGATGCCTTCGAGCCCCTGCGGCTGAAGCTGGACCACTACTACCTCAATGAGGTGGAAGGTCTGGAGAACCCCACCAGCGAGAACCTGTCGCGGTGGATCTGGAAGCGCCTGCGTCCGGGCCTGCCCCTGCTCAGCCGGGTGGTGGTGCGTGAGACGTGCACCAGTGGCTGCATCTATCAAGGCGAAGACGACTGAGCCGGACCCTCGCGGGGCTGGCTCCACGAGGGGACTGCCATGAACGTTCTGATTACCGGGGCCACCGCAGGATTCGGTTTGGCCATTGCTCGCCGCTTCATCCAGGACGGCGCGCGCGTCATCGCCTCCGGGCGGCGCACCGAGCGGCTGGAGGCCCTGCGCGCGGAGCTGGGCGAGCGGGTGCTCCCCCTGACGCTCGACATCACGGACCGTGAGGCCGTGGAGCGGGCCATCCGCTCGCTGCCGGCGGAGTTCGCCGAGGTGGACGTGCTGGTCAACAACGCGGGCCTGGCGCTGGGGTTGGACCTGGCGCAGTCGGCGCGCGTGGAGGACTGGGACACGATGGTGGACACCAACGTGAAGGGCCTCCTGTACTGCACGCACGCGGTGCTGCCCGGCATGGTGGCGCGCAACCGGGGCCACGTCGTCAACATGGGCTCTGTGGCGGCGGAGTGGCCCTACCCGGGCGGCAACGTGTACGGCGCCACCAAGGCCTTCGTGCACCAGTTCAGCCTCAACCTCCGCGCGGACCTGCACGGCACCGCCGTTCGCGTGACGGACATCGAGCCCGGCCTGGTGGGCGGCACGGAGTTCTCCAACGTCCGCTTCAAGGGCGACGACACACGCGCCGCGTCCATCTACGCCAACACCCAGGCGCTGACGCCCGAGGACATCGCGGACGCGGTGCACTGGGTGGCCACGCGGCCCGCGCACGTGAACATCAACGTCATGTCGCTGATGCCGGTGTCACAGTCCTTCGGGCCCCTGCCGGTGAAGCGGCAGGGCTGAATCGAATCCAGGGTGCGCCTTGGGATAACCTGTCCCCATGAGTCATCCGGAACGACCGCCGCCGTCCCAGGGGCTCCTCGCCCGCGGACTGAAGCTGCTGGGCCATCTCACGCACCCTGACACGCGCACCGGCAAGGTCTTCACCCGCGCCGAGCAGGGCCTCACCCGCGCGGCCGCCAAGGTCACCGAGAGCCCCGCGTACCTGCGCGTGAGTGGCTCCCTCATGCGCCAGGGCTTCAACGCCCGCATCCGCCGCAATGGCCTGGTGGAAGGCGCGCTGCGCACCCTGCGCCTACCCACCACCTCGGAGGTGGAGAACCTGCGCGACCAGCTCCGCCGGATGAATGACCAGGTGGAGGCGCTCGGCACCCAGTTGGAATTGGTGGTGGACCTGCTCCACCGGCAGGAAGGCGCGGAGCCCGAGCCTGAGTCCCCCGAGCCCACGCCCAAGGAGCGCGCGCCCTCCAAGCGCCGCCGCTGACATGACCGCGTCCACGCCCCAGCGTCTTCGCTCCTTCGTCACCGGCCAGGTCGAGCTGACCCGCGCCGTCGCGCACGCGCTCAAGTCGCGGCCCTTCAATCCGTACCCGTACCTCAAGCCCTTCATCGAGAGGGCCTCGGGCGTGCGCGAGCCGCCCATCAGCGCCACGCCGCACACCGTCGTGTACACGCGCGGCAGCATGCGGCTGCTGCGCTACGCAGCCCCGCGCCGGCGCCACCGCACACCCATCCTCTTCGTCTATTCGCTCATCAACCGCTGGTACATCCTCGACTTCCTGCCAGGGCGCAGCCTCATCGAGCACCTCACCCGCGAGGGCTACGACGTCTACGCCATCGACTGGGGTGTGCCGGGACAGGACGAGGAGCGGCTCACGTGGGATGACCTGCTCGGCGGGCTCATCCAGACGGCGGTGCGGTGGACGCTGCGCGTGAGCAAGAGCCGGGACCTGACGCTCTACGGCTACTGCATGGGCGGCACCATGGCCCTGGCGTACACGTCCCTGTATCCCGAGGGCGTCCGCAACCTGGTGGCCCAGGCCACGCCGGTGGACTTCAGCAAGGGCGGCCTCTACACGCTGTGGACGTCCGCCAACCACTTCGACGTGGACTCACTGGTGGATGCCTACGGCAACGTGCCCACGCCGGTGCTGGAGAGCGGCTTCCTCATGGCCGCGCCGGTGCAGCGCCTCACCCGCTGGCTGGAGGTGTGCCGCCGCATCGACGACCCGGAGTTCGTCACCACGTTCCTCGCCATGGAGCGCTGGGGCGCGGACCCCGTGCCCTTCCCGGGCGAGGTGTACCGGCAGTACATCAAGGACTGCTACCAGCAGAACCTCTTCCCCCAGGGCCTCATGGAAGTGGGCGGCGAGCGCGTGGACCTGCGCCGCATCGAGTGCGCCATCCTCAACGTCATCGCCGAGCACGACACCATCGCGCTGCCGGCGATGAGCGAGCCGCTGCCCTCCCTGGTCAGCTCGAAGGACTGTGAGACGCGGCGCTACCCCGTGGGCCACATCGGCCTGTCCGCCTCCAGCAAGGGCGCGACGAAGGTGTGGCCCTCTATTTCCGCGTGGATTGGCGCGCGCTCGAAGCCGATGGAGCCATGAACGTCTCGTCCGACACTGAAGCCATGGGCGTGCAGGTCCGCGAAGGCACCGTCCACCTGCGGGATGGCCGGCGGCTCGCGTACGTCGAGTCTGGAGACTTGAGCGGCCTGCCCGTCTTCTTCATCCACGGCAATCCGGGCTCGCGCCACATGCGCCATCCGGATGACCGGCTCACCCACGCGTTGGGCGTGCGACTCATCACTCCGGACCGGCCGGGCTATGGCCTGTCGGACTACCAGCCCGGACGCACGCTGCTCGACTTCCCCGATGACCTGGAGCAGTTGGCCAACACGCTGAGGATCGGCCGCTTCGCCCTCTTCGGCGTGTCCGCGGGCGGGCCCTACGTCGCCGCGTCCGCGTGGAAGCTGGGTGAGCGCATCACCCGCGCGGCGCTCGTCTCCGGCGCGGCGCCCCTGGCCCGGCCGGGCGCCATGGCGGGGGTGAACCGGGACTACCGCAACGCGTACACCATGGCCGCGTGGCCAGAGTGGCTGCTGCATCCATTGATGGCCATGCATGACCGGCAGGTGCGCGCCAATCCCGCGCGAGCGCTGGCGGGGCTGCGCTCCCAGGCGTCGGCGGATGACCGCGCGGTGCTCGCGGACCCGCGCATCGCCGCGCAGGTGCAGGGCTGGCGGTACGAGGCCACGCGCAAGGGCGTGGCGGGCATGCGGCGCGAGGCCCACATCCTCGCGCAGCCGTGGAACGTCCCCCTGGAGGAGATTCGGACGGAGGTGGACCTCTGGTACTGGGAGGGAGACAGCATCGTCCCGACGCAGATGGGACGGTACCTGGCGAACCGGATTCCGCGCGCGGTGCCCCGCTTCTTTCCTGGCGGCGGGCACTTCTCCATCTTCTCCCACTGGACGGATATCCTCACGCCGCTGGTGCAGCAGGGAAGCTGAGCCGCTGAGCCGCTGAGCCCCGCGCGCTCAGGCGGCGCGGGGCTGCTCTTCCGGGGTGACGGGCGGCGCGGGCGGGGCGATGGGTTCGCCATTCTCCCCTAGCACCACGGGGGCGATGCCCAGCTTGCGCTCGACGAAGGCGTGGCCCAGGTAGATGAAGGGCGTCAGGCCCACCGTGACCAGCAACTTCACCACGTAGGACGTGTAGATGATGTCGAGGATGGCGGCGTTGGGCAGCACCCCCGTCCACGCCACGTACTGCACCACCACCGTGTCGATGAGCTGCGACACCAGCGTGGAGCCCGTCGCCCGCACCCACAAGAGCCGGTTGCGCGTCAGTCGCTTGAGCCCGTTGAAGATGGCGATGTCGCAGAACTGGCCCGCCAGGTACGCAATCATCGACGCGACGAGGAAGCGCTGTGAGCCGGCGAAGACGTTGTTGAACGAGCCCTCCACCGCGCCCGTGAAGTCCGGCGCACGCGTCAGCGGCGCCCACGGCACCTGCACGGCAATGGCAATCACCACGAACGCGAAGATGGCCATGAAGAAGCCCACCCACGTCACGAAGCGGGCCGCCTTCTTCCCGTAGAACTCGTTGAGGATGTCCGTGAGGAGGAACGTCACCGGGAAGGGCAGCATGCCGATGGACATCACCGCCACCACCGGCCCCACCTTCGCCTCGAACAGCTTCACGCTGATGATGTCGCCCACCACCAGCGAGGTGACGAACACCCCCACCAACACCACGAAGAGCTGAAACCGTCTGTCGAGGAGCATCCCGTCGTTCTTCTGAGCCGAGGCCACGTCATACCGCGCTCACTCCCGCAGCAGTAGCCCTCCATCCAGCACCAGCTCGGAACCGGAAATCCACGACGCGCCCAGCAGGTAGCGCACCGCCTCGGCTACGTCCTCGGGGCGCCCCAGCCGTCCGAGCGGATGCAGCGCCCGCAAGCCCGCAAGCTGGGCATCCTGCCGCCGCGTGTACTCGGGCTCGGACAGCGGCCCCTCGCCGGGAGCCAGGCGCACCTCGCGCACCATGTCCGTCTCCACCACGCCCGGCAGCACCGCGCTGGCGCGCACGCCTCGCGCCGCACCCGCCAACGCCAGCACCTTCATCACCTGAAGGAGTCCCGCCTTCGCCGCGCTGTACACCGCGCTGGTGACGACGGGCCTCGTGGCCAGCGTGGACGCGATGAACACCTGCGCCCCACCCGGCTCCAGCACCTCCAGTGCCTGCTCGCCCAGCCGCAGCGGCGCGATGAGGTTGACCTCGAGCTGCGCGCGCAGCGCGTCCTCGCCGATGTGGCCCGGCGGCTGGTGCACCACCTGCCCCGCGCTGTGGACGAAGCCGTCCAGCCCTCCCAGCAACCCGGCGGCACGGCGAAGCAGACCCTCGCGGGCTTCCAGCGAGGCCAGGTCACAC